>JBKJOO010000196.1:0-17875 GCA_046595615.1 Mycobacteriales bacterium
CCAGCGCCTTGCCGGGGTAGCCGTTGACGACCTCCGCGGCGGTCGTGCCGCGGGTCGGGTCCATCCGCATGTCCAGCGGTGCGTCCTGCGCGTAGGCGAACCCGCGGTCGGCGTCGTCGAGCTGCAGCGAGCTGACCCCCAGGTCGAACAGCACCCCCTGCACCCGGTCGAGCCCCAACGCGGCGAGGACGTCCGGCAGCTCGTCGTACACCGCATGGACGAGCGTGACCCGCCCCTGGTAGGACGACAGCCGCGCGCCGCTGCGGCGCAGCGCCTCCGGATCGCGGTCGAGACCGACGAGGCGCGCCGGCGTGGCGGTCAGCAGGCCTTCGGCGTGGCCACCCATGCCGAGCGTGCAGTCGACAACGACGGCGTCGGGGGTGGTCAGCGCGGGGGCGAGGAGCCCGACGCAACGCTCGAGCAGGACCGGTACGTGCGCCGGGTCCGGCAGGTCGGTCACCTCAGCTCAGCAACGCGAGCGCGGTCTGCGCGACGGCGGCAACCGCGATCGTGACGGCGAGGGACAGGCCGAGCAGCAGGACGCTGTCCCGCAGCTCGGCGCCGACGCCCTGTTGCGGCGCGGCGGGAGGTCCGCCCTCGGTGGTGCTGACGCTGTCCATCTCGACCCTCTGTTTGGTGTTGCCGCCGGCTCGCGGCCCGGTGACATCTGGTGGTGCTGGCGGGTTCCGTGCTCCCAGGTCCCCGCCCGCTCCCCCGCCTGGCACCGGGGAAGGTGTGCCAGGAGGCGGAGCGGTCGGAGACCTCGGCGCACGGGCGCCCGCCGCTAGGACCCGATCAGGTGGGGCTCCTCGTCCTGGTCGGCGAAGGCCGCCTCCTGCGCAGCTTCGTGGGCGGTCCAGGTGGCGGCGTCCCACACCTCGAGGTGGGTGTTGACGCCGATGACCGAGCAGTCCCTCGTCAGCCCTGCGTAGGTCCGCAGCCCCGGCGGGACGGTGATGCGCCCCTGGGTGTCGGGGACCTGATCGAAGGCGCTGGCGAACAGGACCCGGTTGAACTCCCGGGCCGCCTTCGCGGTCGTTGCGGTCTGCTCGCGGGCTGCGGCCCGGGCCTCGAAGTCGTTCAGCGCAAACACGAACAGGCAGCGCTCCTGGCCCTTGGTCAGCACCACGCCCCCCGCCAGCTCGCCTCGGAACCGGGCCGGCAAGATCAACCGGCCCTTCTCGTCCAACTTCAGGCTGTACGTGCCGAGGAACACGGCCCGCCCCTCCTTGCGAGGGCCCGACGCCCTGCATTCCCCACATTACTCCACTTCCCTCCCTCGTCAACGACATTCACCGTCTTCGTGGAGGTTGGTCACCACGAAGCGCCTCAGGGGATCGATCCAGCCAGGCACCGTTCGGTCGGCCCGCCCGCCACTTCTCCCATGGCCGTGGCCCTTTTGCTGGAGGCATGCCGCGCCGGCCGCCCTGTGACGTCGTACGCCGGGGCGGTGGGGAAGGCCCGGGAACGTCGCCAGGTCGCGGAACGTCGTTGCGGGAGGCGTCCCGGCAGGGGTGCTTCGGGCGGCTGCGGGTGTCAGACTCCAAGCGCACGCCCCGACGTCCAGGAGGACCGCCAGGTGGTACGCCGCCAGCTCACCGACACGGCGCCAGCCGGCCTCGACGATCTTCAGGCGTCGGCGCGGCGGATCACTGACAACATCGAGCAGGTCATCGAGGGGAAGCCGGACGTCGTCCGCCTGGCGCTGGTGGTGCTGCTCGCCGAGGGCCACCTGCTGATCGAGGACGTCCCAGGCGTCGGCAAGACGATGCTCGCCAAGGCGCTCGCCCGTTCGATCGACTGCTCGGTGCGGCGGATCCAGTTCACCCCCGATCTCCTGCCGTCCGATGTGACCGGTGTCAGCGTCTACGACCAGACCACCCGTGAGTTCGAGTTCAAGCCGGGGGCGGTCTTCGCCAACCTCGTCGTCGGCGACGAGATCAACCGCGCCTCGCCGAAGACCCAGTCCGCGCTGCTCGAGGCAATGGAGGAGCGGCAGGTGACCGTCGACGGGACGACGTACGTCCTGGAAGCCCCCTTCATGGTCATCGCGACACAGAACCCGATCGAGATGGAGGGCACCTACCCGCTGCCCGAGGCGCAGCGCGATCGGTTCACCGCGCGGGTGTCGATGGGCTACCCGTCGGCGCAGGCCGAGCTCGACATGCTCGACACGCACGGCGGCCCGGCCGCGCTGGACGATCTCGAACCAGTTGCCGACGCGGTCGAGGTGCGCAAGCTGATCGACGTCGTACGCGGCATCCACGTCTCGGACGCGGTCAAGCGCTACGTCGTCGACCTGGCGACCGCGACCCGGCAGGCACCGGAGTTGCGGCTCGGCGCCTCCCCGCGCGCGTCGCTGCAACTGCTGCGTGCTTCCCGCGCGTACGCCGGGCTGCAAGGACGCGACTACGTCCGGCCGGACGACGTGCAGGATCTCGCCGGCGCGGTCCTGGCTCACCGCCTGCTGCCGACCGCCGAGGCACAGGTCTCCCGGCGTACTCCTGATGCAGTCGTCGGCGACCTGGTCGCCCGCCTACCACTGCCCGACGCGGCTGCCTCCCGGCGGCGGTGACCGGCGTGCGGGCGGCGTTCGACGGGCTGACGACACGGGGCCGGTGCCTGTTCTCCGCCGGCCTCGCGCTGGTCGCCTGCGCCGTCCTGCTGGGCCAGCGGGACCTACTGCGGGCCGCGATCTTCCTGGTCGTCCTCCCGATCGCGGCTGTGGTGATCGTGGCCCGGACCCGGTACCGGCTGGCCTGCTCGCGGTTGCTCGACCCGCCGCGGGTCGAGGCAGGCCGGCCGTCGACGGTGCGGCTGCGGCTGGACAACGTGTCCCGGCTGCCCAGCGGGGTGCTGCTGATGGAGGACGCGCTGCCCTACGTCCTGGGCGGCCGACCCCGGTTCGTGCTCGACCGGGTCGAGCCCAAAGGCGTGCGCGAGGTCACCTACCCGGTCCGGGCCGAGGTGCGCGGGCGCTACCGCGTCGGTCCGCTGTCGGTGCGGCTCACCGATCCGTTCGGGCTCTGCGAGCTGACCCGGTCGTTCGCGACCACCGACGAACTCGTCGTCACGCCGGTCATCAGCCCGCTGCCGTCGGTGCGGCTCGGTGGCGACTGGGCCGGCGGCGGGGACAGCGTGGCCCGCTCGGTCGCGGTGTCCGGCAGCGACGACGCCGCCACCAGGGAGTACCGCCACGGCGACGACCTGCGCAAGGTGCACTGGCGCTCCACGGCGCGGGTCGGCGAGCTGATGGTGCGCCGGGAGGAGCAGCCGTTCCAGAGCCGGGCCACCCTGCTGCTCGACAGCCGCGCCCACGCGCACCGCGGCGACGGCCCCGGCTCGTCGTTCGAGTGGGCGGTCAGCGCCGTCGCCAGCATCGGGGTGGCCCTCTCCCGCAGCGGCTTCGCCCTCCGGGTGCTCGGAGACGGCGGCCTGGACCTGGTGCCCGGAGGGCTGCCGGTCACCGAGGGGGTCCTGCTCGACGCGCTCGCCGCCGCGCAGCCCAGCACGGCAACCAGCCTCGAACCGGCGGCCGAGCGGCTCCGCCGTGGCGGTGTCCACGGGGTCCTCGTCGCGGTCCTCGGCCTGCTCCGTCCCGACGACGCCGAGCGGCTCGCGCGGCTCCGGCACGGAGCGGGGACCTGCGTCGCCGTCCTGATCGACAGCCCGACCTGGGCCGCGGGCGTCCGACCCACGTCCGGCGGCGGGTCTGTCGATCCCATCGATCCGTACGCCGCATCGGCGCACCTGCTGATCGCCGCCGGCTGGCGGGTCCTGCGAGTGCGCCACGGCACGACGCTCGCCTCGGTCTGGCCACTCGCAGGTGGCCGGGCGTCGTCGCCGCAGCCGGCCAGCGGCGTACTCGGCGTGAGTGGGGCACGGGCGTGAGTGGGGTGCCGGCGTGAGCGCCCGGGAGCGACTCACCCTCGCGGCCGGCCTCGCCGTTGCACTGACGACCTCGGCCTTCACGCCGGTCTTTGAAGACCTCGGCTGGGCGCCGCGGGTGCTCGGCGCCGTCATCGTGGTGGCCCTGACCGGGCTCGCGGCGCGGCGCCTGGATCTCCCGACGGCGCTGCAGCCAGTCCTCGGCCTGGCCGCCCTCGCCTACTATCTGTGCGCCGCGTTTGTCGGCGGCACGCTCCGCCTCGGCCTCGTCCCGGCGGGAGCGAGCCTGCACGCCCTGCAGCAGCTGGTCCACCAGGGGCGCTTGGACGTGACCCGCTTCGGTCCGCCGGTGCCGACGCACGCCGGGATGGTCCTGCTGAGCGCCGCCGGCGTCGGCGCGGTGGCGCTCGTGGTGGATCTGCTCGCGGTCGTGCTGGCCAGGGCGGCCATCGCCGGGCTGCCGCTGCTGCTGCTGTTCGCGATCCCATCGGGGTTGGTGCCGGGTGGCCTCGGCTGGCTGCCGTTCTCGCTCGGGGCCGCGGGCTGGCTCGGGTTGCTGCTCGTCGAGGGTGGCGATCGAGTCGGTCGGTGGGGCGCCCCCCTGTCGGCCGCGCTGCCCAGCACCCGGTCCATGCTCGACGACGACACCAGCCTGGGCCGGGTGGGCCGGCGGATCGGCGCCGCCGCGCTTTCCCTCGCGGTCGTCGTCCCCGCGTTGCTGCCCGGGCTCGACGCCCGGCTGCTCGGCGGCGGCGGCGGTGAGGGCCCAGGCACCGGCGGTGGCTCGCGGACCGCCACGACGTACAACCCGATCACCCGGCTGCACGCCGAGCTGGCGCTGCCTAAACCCCGCCAGCTGCTCGCCTATACCAGCGACGACCCGCAGCCGGACTACCTGCGGATGACCACCCTCGACACCTTTGACGGACAGGGCTGGTCGGCGTCCAAGCTCGAGGCGGACCGGCAACAGGCCAAGGTCGGGGTCGGCATCCCGGCCGGTGTCGGGGATAATCAGGGCGCCACGCACCGCGTCGTGACGATGCGCATTGCCGTCGACACCCTGGATGTCCATTGGCTGCCGGTTCCGTTCGGCCCGCGCGGGGTCAAGGTCAACGGCAGCTGGCTGTGGGACCGGGAGAGTGAAACCGTCTTCTCCGCCACCCGCAGCACCCGCGGCCTGAAGGCCTATACGGTGCGGGCGAGCCGCGTCCTGCCGGCCCGCGCCGCGCTGAGCACCGCCGTCGACACCGACAGTGGGGTGGTCCGCCGCTACGGCGGTTCGCTCGAGGTGGTCCCCTACGTCCAGACGCTGACCAACTCGTTGATCCGCGGGGCGACCTCACCCTATGACCGGGCGCTCGCCATCCAGCGCTACTTCCGGACCCCGGCGAACGGGTTCCGTTACGACCTGACCAGTAGCGGCCCGACCCGCGACGACCCCGACCAGCTGTCGTCGTTCCTGCACGGCAAGCGTGGCTTCTGCGAGCAGTACGCCACCGCGATGGCGGTCCTGCTGCGCCAGGCCGGCGTGCCGTCCCGGGTCGCGGTCGGCTTCACCCCCGGGACCAAACTGCCCGACCGCAACGTCTATGAGGTGACGACCAGCGACGCCCACGCCTGGCCCGAGGCCTGGTTCTCCGGACTGGGCTGGGTCCGCTTCGAGCCGACGCCCGCCCTCGCCCGGACCGTCGTGCCGGACTACTCGGTGCTCCCCACCGATCCCGGCGGCCAGGTGACGCCGCTGCTGCCCGGGACCGGTCAGACCCCCGGCGCCACCAGCGCCCCGAACGGCAAGTCCCCCGACAAGCTGCTCGGCAACGGCGCCGACTCCCCCGGTGGCGGCGCGGCAGCGGGGAGGGGCTCCCGAGGCCTCCTGGGCGTGCCGACCCCGGTGCTGTTGCTCGCGCTCATCGCGCTGCTCGCCGCGCTGCCCGCCCTCGCCCATGCCGTACGCCGTCGCCGGCGCTGGCGGGTGGGCGGCCCGCTGGTGGCCTGGCGACAGGTGCAGGACGACGCCACCGACGTTCGGCACCGGTGGCGCGCCGCCGACTCCCCGCGGGCCGCCGCGGCCGGGCTGCTCGCCGTTCGCGCGCTGCAACCAGCCGCGGCGGCGGCGCTGGAGCGGATCGCCGTCGCGACCGAGCGGGCCCGCTACGCCCGGCCGGGGGTCGCCGTTGCCGCGGACCGGACGCTCGAAGACGACACCCGGGCGGTCCGGGCCGCGCTGCTGGCAGGCACCAGCGCGCGGACTCGCTGGCAAGCCCGCCTCCTGCCCGCCTCGACGTTGACGTGGGCGTCGTCGACCGCCGGGACAGCCGTCGCGCAGCTGCTCGACCGCACCGATGCCATCAACGCGGCGATCAGCCGACGACTTCGCCTACGACGTCACCCAGCCTGAGCCGGTCGGCCGGCCCCACGACGGTCGCTGTGACGCGACGAGCCTGCGCTGCGTGGGCCGTCGGGACGACGACCCCGCTCAGGAGCCGCCGCACCAGCTCGTCACGACGGCCGGACCGCCGGACCCGTGACCAACGCGGCAACGCCCAGGCGCCGGCCAGTAGCCAGCTGGTGCTCACCACCAGCAGCGTCCTCACGACGCGGTGCATCGTCAGCCCCGCGGGCGGACCTGACCGGCAACCGGGTGATCCTGGAACTGGGACCGGCCTGGCTAGCGACCGCGCTCGTCCCAGCGACGGTTCCAGCGTTCCTCGAGCCGTTCGCGCAGCGAACCCCCGGACGCAGCGGGCTTGGCGGGCTTGGCGGGCTTGGTGCTGCGCTGGGCGGTCCGGTCGGTGCGGGCGGGACCGTTGCCGACGGCCCGCAGCGTCGTGCCGGCATTGCCGCCGAGGCGCTTCCAGGCCGACAAGGCGAGCAGCAGCGCGGCGAGCATGACCACAAATCCCGCTACGCCGATGACAATGTTGGTCACCACACCAGCGAGCAACAGCACGAAACCGATCACCAGGACGAACGCGGCCCGTCGTAATCGGCGGCGCATGTGGGTGCGCAGATCGGTCGACCGCACTGTCGAGGCGAACTTCGGGTCCTCCGCGTACAGGGCGCGCTCGATCTGGTCGAGCAGTCGCTGCTCGTGCTCAGAGAGCGGCACGGCGCTCCCTCCCAGAGGTGACGTCACGCGGAGCGCAAGGCCCGGGCCCCCGGCAGACCCGGGACGCCCAATTAGGATACGAGTCGAAAGCCCGCGCGTCACGACGAGTCTCAAGGCCGTTGCCGCGACGAGCCGGGGTCGACCAGCGCCGCGGGCCGGACGACCCCCGCACCGAACCTCCTGGACGCCTTGTCGACGGCCTGCTCAGCCTCCCGCCAGCCGCTGTCGCGCGCGCCGAGGACCAACTGCCTCGGTTGCCCGGCGGCGTCGGCGATGCCCTCCACCCGGACGCCGACCAGGCGCAAGCGGGCGCGCTCCAGCCCCAGTGCGTCGTACAGCGCCAGGGCGGTCTCGTAGACGACCCGGCCGACGTCGGTGTGTTCGCCGAGGGTGCGTGAACGGGTGATCGTCGTGAAGTCGGCGAACCGGACCTTGATCGAGACGGTGCGCCCCATCTGGCCGGCAGCCCGCAGCCGCCCGGCGGTGCGCTCGGACAGCCGGAGGAGCTCGCGGTGCACGACAACCGGGTCGTCGACATCAACCGAGAAGGTCTCCTCAGCGCCGACGCTCTTGTCGGGCTCGAGCGGGACGACCTTGCGCTCGTCACGGCCCCACGCGAGCGCCGACAGGTGCGCGCCGGCGGCCGGACCGAGGGCCCGCTGCAAGGTGGCGACCGGGGTGTTGGCGAGGTCCCCGACGGTGTGCAGGCCGAGCCGCTGGAGCGCCTCCTCGGTCTTGGCACCGACGCCCCAGAGCGCGGCGACCGCCAACGGGTGCAAGAAGCCGACGACGTCGTCGGCCGGCACCACCAGCAGCCCGTCGGGCTTGCAGTGCGCGCTCGCCAGTTTGGCGACGAACTTCGTGGAAGCGACCCCCACCGAGCAGGTGATGCCCTGCTCGTCCTCGACGGTGGCTCGGATCCACTCACCGACGAGACGGGGTCCGCCCAGCCGGCGGGCAGCGCCGCGGACGTCGAGGAACGCCTCGTCGAGTGACAGCGGCTCAACGAGCGGGGTCACCGACCGAAACACCTCCATCACACCGGCGCTGGTCGAGCTGTAGGCCGCATGGTCCGGGGCCAGGATGACCGCGTCCGGGCACAGTCGGCGGGCCCGCATCATGGGCATGGCGCTGGCGACCCCGTAGGCGCGGGCCTCATAGGTCGCCGACAGCACGACCCCGCGCGAACCGCCGCCGCCGACGATGACCGGCAGGCCGCGCAACTCGGGTCGCTCGCGCAGCGAGACGCTCGCGTAGAACGCATCCATGTCGACGTGCAGGACGGTGCAGCCGCGATCGTCACCGGCCGGCCCAGTGGGCGGTCCGGCGGGCTGGACCCGACCGCGGCTCACCGGTCGCGCCTAGCTGCGCACGGCGAGCAGGTGCAGCTGGGTGGCAAGGTCGCGGAACGGCGGTCGATCGGACAGCGCGCGTTCGAGCGCGAGCAGCGCGGCCGCGGCCCCGGGTTCGGTGTCGAGGACCGCACTCGGCACCAGGTCGGCCACCGTGCGAACGCCGTGCACCTGTTCGGCGACGAGCCCGGCACCGGTGACGAGGTCGATGAGCTGGCCGAGCGTCCATCGTCGAGCCGCGCCGTCGGCCGCGCCCCACCGCCCAGTCGGGTCGGTGAGGACGTGGGCCGCTTCGTCCGGGCGCCCGGCGAGGGCGCGGGCGAGCACCGCCGCGTCACGATTGGCGACGAGCAGGCTGAGCCGCCCGCCCGGCCGCAGGCAGCCCGCCACTGCGGCGAGGGCGGCGACCGGGTCGTCGACGACCTCGAGGACGCTGTGACAGAGCACCACGTCGGTGCTGCCCGGTGTGATGAGGACCGGCAGGTCGGACAGGTCGCCCTGCAGTCCGGCGACCCGGTCGGTGAGACCCCGCTCGGCGGCCCGGCGTTGCAGGGCCGCCAGGGAGTCCGGGCTGGGGTCGACGACGGTGACCCGATGGCCGGCTTCGGCAAGCGGGACGGCGAAGCCGCCGGTGCCGCCGCCGGCATCGACGACCGCCAGTCCACGCCCGTGCGGGTCGTTCTCGGCCAGCACCGCCGACAGGACCTCCCACACGACAGCGGTCCGCACCGAGGACGCCGGGCCGCCCGAACGCAGGCCACCGGCCGGTCGGCCGGACTGCTCGCTGGCCACGGTCCTCCTCGACGGCCCCCCATCGGACCGGGAGGCTCAGCAGCAAGCCTAGTGAGGCGGGGTCTGGACCGGTCGACGGACGCGGGCGTCGGTAACCGGACGGTGCAGACCCGGTGCGCAGCACGACGAGTCACCGGCCTGCGCTCCCGGGACTGGCGTGCCAGAGCTTGCGAGGCGCAGTTCCCGGCCGTCCTGCCCGGTTGCCTCTGGGCGCCCCCGCACCGCCGGCCGTGCCGGTGCCGTCACCGGCCGGCTTGACGTCGGCGTAGGGCGAGGCCCGGAACCCGGTGGCGAAGACGTGCACCATGCCGCCCACCCCGGAATGGCCGGCGCCACCGCCGACCAGCGGAGGGCTCGCCATGACCGGCCGGCTGGACCGGCTGGCAGCCGCGCCGTGGACCGCGGCCTCGGTGGCTCCCCCCGCCGACGGCCCCTCCATCACCTGCCACACCGCGTCGAGCCCACCGGCCTGCCAGGCGGCGTGCAGGACCGGGAGTTCCCACGCGCCGAGCGCCAGCATCGAAACCCCCCGCGGCCCGGTGCGGCGTACCTGCCCACGGATGACGAGCAGCCAGGAGTGGAACAGCGTCGAGGCGAAGCCGACCTGGGCATCTTCGAAGAAGGTCGCGTCGAGCGGCCCGGTCGCATCGTCGAGCGTCACGAACACCACCCGCTTGCCCGACCGGATCGGCGGGGTCTGCGTCGCAACCTTGACCCCTGCGACCAGGACCTCCTGCCTGCTCCGGCAGCCCAGCAGGTCGCGCGCCCGGGTGGTGCCGAGGTCGGTGAGAAACGGTGCGTAGGCCGTCATCACATGGCTGCTCACATCCAGCCCGAGGACGTCGAGCTCAGCCCGGACCCGCTCGGTCCGGCTCATCTCGGGCAGCCCGCTCGACGCGGTCCGCTCGGGGGCGTCACCAAGGTCGAGGGCGAGTTGGACGTCGACCGGCTCGGGCACCGCTGCGGCCTGTGACTGCCGGGCCGCCCGCGCCCGTACATCGTCCAGTGGCACCACCTCGCCCTGGCTGCCCGGGGGCAACGCCGTACGGCGGGAGGCGGCCCGGCCCTGGCTCCGCTGAACCGACCGGGACCACCGGTCGAGCTCGGTCACCTGCAGCAGCAGGTCGCGCCGGGTGACCTGCCCCCGTCGACGACCCGGCACGGTGGAACCCAGGCCGTAGAGCGAGTCGAACCCCCCTGCGAGAACGAGCCGTTCCACGACCGGCCGGGACACCGAGGCGCGGTGCCAGAAGTCCGACAGCGACGCGTAGGGCCGGCCGGCGACGATCCGGGCGACCTCGGCGGCGTTGCTGCCCTTGACCTCGGCCAACCCGATCCGGATGCCGTAGCCGCGGCCGTCGGGCAGCCGCAGATCCGGTGGGCGCTGACGGGGTGGGGCCTGCGCAGATCCCGGCTGCTGGTCCAGGATCGCCGGCGGCGGTTCGTCGAGGACCCCAACCCGCTCGACGCGGTAGGACGCATCCGAGGTGTTGACGTCGATGGACAAGATGGCGATCCCGAACTGGCGGGCGTCGTCGAGAATCAACCGCTTGGGATACATGCCTGGGTCGTGGGTGAGCACCCCAGCCAGGAAGGCCGCCGGATGGTGAGCCTTGAGCCAGGCCGACTGGTAGGTCGGCAGGGCGAACGCCGCGGCGTGGGCCTTGCAGAAGCCGAACGACCCGAACGCCTTGAGCACCTCCCACACCCGTTCGACGACCCCCAGGTCGTAGCCGCGGGCCAGTGCGGTCGGCACGAACCAGACCCGCACCTCCGGCTGGCCCTCGGGGTCGCCGAGGGCGCGCCTGACCTCGTCGGCCTCGGCGAGGGTGCAGCCCGTCATCCGCGCCACGATCTGCAGGACCTGCTCATGGAACACCACGACGCCGTAGGTCTGGGCCAGCGCATCCGCCAGGTCGGGGTGGGGGTATTCGGGTTGCCGCCAGCCCTGCCGGGCTTCGAGGAACGGCCGCACCATGTCGCTCTTGACCGGCCCCGGCCGGAACAGCGAGATGTCGACGATGAGGTCCTCGAAGGTCTCGGGAGCGAACTTGCCGACCAGCTCGCGCTGCCCGGGCGACTCGATCTGGAAACAGCCGAGGGTCTTGGTCGACTGGACCAGGGCGAACGTGTCGGGGTCGTCCCGCCGGATCCCGTCGACGTCGACGTCCTGGCCGTCGACCCGCTTCACCTCCTGCACCGCGTAGGCCATCGCGGACTGCATCCGGATGCCGAGCACATCGAGCTTGAGCAGGCCGAGCTCCTCGACATCGTCCTTGTCGAACTGGCTCATCGGAAAGCCCAGCCAGCTGGACTCGACCGGGGTGCGGTCGAGCAGGGTCCGGTCGGACAGCAGCACCCCGCAGGGGTGCAGCGCGATGTGCCGCGGGAGGCCGTCGAGCCGCTCGACCAGGCGCAGCAGCAGGTCGATGCGGCCGCCGTGCTCGCCGCGGGCCAGCCCGCTGGCCCGCAGCTCCGGCAGGTCACGCATGGCGGCCCGGACCTGGTTGGCCCGGATGTGCGGGAACGCCTTGGCGAGCGCATCGACCTCCCCAGGCGGCATGCCCAGGGCCGCCCCGACATCACGGATGCCGTGCCGGGCCCGGTAGGTGTCCATCATCGACACGCAGGTGCAGCGCTCCCCGCCGTAGGTCGCGAGGACCTGCTCGTAGACCTCGGTGCGGCGGGCAGACTCGACATCGAGGTCGATGTCGGGGAGCTGGTGGCGCAGCGGGGACAGGAACCGCTCCATCAGCAGGCCGTAGCGGATCGGGTCGACATCGCTGATCCCGAGCAGGTAGGTGACGAGGCTGCCGGCGCCGCTCCCCCGCGCCGCCGCCCGCACCCCCATCCCCTTGATGAGGTCGACGACGTCGGCCACGGTGAGGAAGTACGACGGGTAGCCGAGCTGGCCGATGACGTCGAGCTCGTCCTCGAGTCGCCGCAGGGTCACCGGGTCGCGGGCCATGCCGCGCCGGCCGAAGCCGGCCTCGACCCGCTGCCGCAGCACCGCTCCCGGCTCGCCGACGACCGCCAGCTCGGGGAAGTGGACCTCGCCGATGCCGAGGTCGGCGCGGGGGTCGACGGCGCAGCGGTCGGCCTCATGCCTGGTGCGGGCGAGCAAGCCCCTGCCCCCGTCGGACAGCCCGGCGAAACGGGCGATCTCTTCGGCGACGTCAGCCATCTCCTTGCCCGAGAGCAGGGCAGCCTCGGCGTTGGTGCGGTCGACGTGCCGGCCGTCGAGGGCGACCAGGCGCCGGGCGGCGTCGAGCACGTCGGCGGTCGGGGCGTCGGCCCGGTCGGCATAGCGGACGACGTTGCTCAGCACGGCCGGGGCCCCTGCGGCGGTGGCCAGACCCAGCAGCCGGGCAGCGCGGCCGGCGTCGCCGTCGCCCCGGCGGGAGACGACCTCGATGACGACCGCATCGCGGCCGAGGACATCGCGCCAGGCGTCGAGATGGGCCAGCGCCAGGTCGGGTCGGCGGGCACCCACCGCCCGGCCGAGCTCGGAGGCCGGGCCGAGCAGCACCGCCAGCGACCCGGCCTGGGCGGCCGACCCGGCGTGCTCGGCGACAAGGTCGAGGCTGCTGACCGGGTCGCCCCGCTCCCCCGCCAGGTGCGTGGCCGAGACGAGCCGGCAGAGCGCGGCCCAGCCCCGGCCGTCGCGGGCGAGCACGACCACCCTGGGTCGGCCGGTCGTGCCGGGCAGCCGCTGGCGGCCCTGCCCGTCGCGCGGGTCGCCGTCGACGAAGGCCCCTCCCCGGGCTGGGGTGCGCCGGCGGCCGGGATCGCGGAGCGGCCCGGGGAAGACCGGCGCCACGGCGAGGTCGACCCCGAAGACCGGCCGGACACTGTTGCGGGCGCACGCCTTGGCGAACTTCACCGCCCCGTAGGTGCCGTCGCGGTCGGTGAGAGCGAGGGTGTCCATGCCATGCTCGGCGGCCCGCTCGACGAGCACATGCGGGTGCGATGCGCCGTGCCGCAGCGAGAAACCGCTGGCCACGTGCAGGTGCACGAACGGATCACCGATCGTCATGTGATCACCCGGCTAGCCCGAGACCAGCAGGAGCGGGCGCGCTGCCTGGACACCGGCGGTCCCGCTGAGGGTCACCTCGATGACGGCGAGGAACGCCTCGGCGTCACGCAGCAGGTCGTCGGCCTCGCGGGACGTGACGGCGCCGGCGAGCCCGGCCTCGGCGGCGGCCCGCTTGCGGGCACCGGCGGCAAAGAAGTCGGCCCACTCCCCCAGCTCGGGGGCGACGGCTCGCAGCAGCACCCAGGCGCTGGTGGGCCGGGTCCGGCGCACCGGAGCGGCGCTGGGCTGGGCCCGGCAGGCGAGCACGGCGGCTGCAGCCCGCAGCGCGGCCAGGTGGGACAGCGCGTAACGCGGCCCAGGAGCGCAGGCGCCGGCTGCCTCGATGAGCCCGCGCCGGGCGAGGTCGAGCAGGGTGCCGGCAGGAAGGACGGGGGTGTTCATCGCGCGCCTCAGTCCAGGACCCGGGCGAGCAACCAGGCGCCCCGGGCCGCGTCGAAGCACAGGTCGTAGATCCCGGTGCCACCGCTGGAGGCGCTCACCCGGCCGCTCCCGGCTTCGACCCGCCACCAGGAGCGCTCGCCGTCGTCGATGTCGCCGGTGGTACCCGCGGCACCGGTGGCACCCTCGGCATCCGCTGCGCCGCCGACCTCCGCTGCACCAACAAGCCGGTGGACCGCATCGGTGGTGCGGCCGGCATCGCCGGAGGTCAGCGCCGTCACGGCGGCGCCTCGCCACCAACCACCGGCCTCGGTCCAGCGGGCGAGCACCTCGAGGACGACATAGCGCTGGCCGCGCCAGCGGAACTGGTCCGGGACGGGCCCGGCGGGCTCGGTACGGGTGTGGACCTCCACCGGGTCTGCATGCAGGCGGGTCATGACGTCCTCCTCCCGGTCGTGAGCGGGGCAGCGGTCGCTGCCACGCGGGGCGCCGGGGGAAGGCGGCAACGGCGGTCACCGGTCCAGGTGAGGCGCTTCCCCACGCCCCACCCGGACCGGTGGCCCCGTCCGGCGGCGTGAGAGGGTCGAGGTCGCACACCGCCGGGCGAGGGTCCGCCCTCGGCAGGGCCCGCGAGGCCCCGCCGTCGTTGATCGAACGCGTGTTCGAACAACAGGAACAGTAGACCTCACCACCGACAGGACCGTCAACCATCAATGTCGGGTCGAGGGACGATCGGGGCGACCGACAGCCCCATCGAGGTGCTCTGCCGGGCGGGCCGACGCCCCTGACCCGGCGTACCGACTGCGACCGGCAACACCACTTGCGTCATGCAAGTACATGTGCCAGGCTCCAGAAAGTTGCTGGACGCAACCAATGAGAGGTCCCCATGACGACCACCACACCCGCCCCCGCCGTCGATGACCTCGTCGGCCGGCTCGAGTTGGCCTTCCGGCTGCTCGGCAAGCGGGTCTACTTCCCGAGCCTGCGCACCCTGCACGGCGTCGACAAGGCCAGCTTCCCGCTGCTGGCGTTCCTGGAGGAACACGGACAGGCCCGTCCCTCCGACGCCGCGACGGCGCTCGAGCTCGACCTGTCCACCGTCAGCCGCCAGGTCCGCCACCTCGAAGCGTTGGGCCTGCTCCACCGGCGCCCCGACGACGTCGACGGCCGCGCCTGCCAGGTGAGCCTCACCGAACAGGGCCGGACCGGCCTCGGCGTCGTCCGGGCCACCCGCAACCGCTTGCTCGACGCCGTCCTCGTCGACTGGCCGGACGCCGACCGGGCCGACCTGCTCCGCCTGCTCGACCGGCTCCTGACCGGCGTCCGGGACCTCACGACACCACCGGCTCCCGACGCCGTCCAACCTCCTGACCCCGAAGGCACCTGATGACCACACCCGCTCCCGCGAGCCCGACGACCGCGCCGCCGCAGGCCTTCACCCACCGGCAGATCCTGGTGATCATGTCGGGGCTCATGCTCGGCATGTTCCTGGCCGCGCTCGACCAGACCATCGTCGGCACCGCCCTGCCCACGATCGTCGGCGATTTCCATCGCAACGACCTGCTCTCGTGGGTGATCACCAGCTACCTGCTGGCGAGCACCGCGGCGACCCCGCTGTGGGGCAAAGCCGGTGACCTCTACGGCCGTAAGCGCGTCTTCCAGCTCGCGATCGTGGTGTTCTTGGTCGGCAGCGTGCTGTGCGGCGCGGCCCAGAACATGTACGAGCTCATCGCCTTCCGCGGGCTGCAGGGCATCGGCGGCGGTGGCCTCATCAGCCTTGTCTTCGGCATCATCGGTGACGTCATCCCACCCCGCGAGCGCGGCCGCTACCAGGGCTACTTCGGCGGGGTCTTCGGCCTGTCGAGCGTCATCGGCCCGTTGGCCGGCGGGTTCTTCGTCGACAACGCCAGCTGGCGCTGGATCTTTTACATCAACCTGCCGCTCGGCATCCTGGCGCTGATCGTCACCAACCGCGTACTGACGATGCCCTTCACCCGCCGCGAGGTGAAGATCGACTGGGCCGGCGCCGGTCTGCTCGTCGCCGCCGTCTCCTCGGTGCTGCTCGCCACCCAGTCCGGTGGCAAGGACTATGCCTGGGCCTCGCCACAGATCGTCGGGCTGTTCGCCCTCGGCGTGGCCTTCCTGGCCGGCTTCATCCTGCGCGAGCGCAGTGCCCCCGAGCCGATCCTGCCCCTGCGATTGTTCCGCTCGCAGCTGTTCTCGGTCTCCAACCTGATCGCCTTCATCAGCGGCATTGGGATGTTCGGGGCCCTGGCCTTCCTGCCGCAGTACCTCCAGCTCGTCCACGGGCTGTCCGCCACCGCGTCCGGCCTGATGCTGTTGCCCTTGCTCGTCGGCATTCTCGGCTGCAGCATCGCCTCCGGCCGCTACATCTCCAGGACCGGCTCCTACCGCTGGTTCCCGGCCGCCGGCACCGCGATCCTGTCGATCGGCCTCGGGCTGCTGACCGGCGTCGGCGCGCACACCCCGCTGCTGGTCATCGGGCTGGATGTGTTCGTGTTCGGGGCCGGGCTCGGACTGTTCATGCAGGTACTGACGATCATTGTGCAGAACGGCGTCGACCGTCGGGACCTCGGCGTGGCGACCTCCTCGGTGACCTTCTTCCGTTCCATGGGCGGCACCATCGGCGCATCGGCCCTCGGCGCCGTGCTCGTCAGCCGACTCGCCGTCGAACTACCGAAATCGCTCGCCGGCGCACCGACCAGCGAGCTACGCCAACTGGCCGGCAATGGCTCCGGGCCGAAATCGGTCGCCAATCTGATCAGCAGCCCCGATGCCCTGCGCGCACTGCAGGTGCGTCTGCCCGGCGTGCACGAGGCGATCATCCAGGGTTACTCGCACGCGATCGACCGCATTTTCCTGTACGCCGTACCGGTGTCGCTGCTGGCCTTCCTGGCGTCGTTCTTCATCAAGCAGGTGCATCTGGAGGGCAAGGTGCCCGACGCAGGGCGCGCCGGGGCTGAGAGCGTCCCGTTGGCCGCCGGTGCGGCGAGCCTGGACGACCTGCCGATCAGCGCTCCCTCGCACTAGCGGCTGATCGGACTGGCGACCCGCCGGGACGGCGGGGGGTTGTCCACAGCCAGCGGCGCGCCGGCTGCCCACCCGGGCCGGAGGCACCACCATCACCGGATGGCTGGCCTCGCGAACCTGGGTAGGCATGCACTCGGTGTGTGGACGAGGAAGCAGGCGCTCGCGGTCGTGGGCGCACCCCGCGTCCGGGCGATGCTCCGGGGCGGTGGGTGGCAAACGGTCATGCCAGGCCTCTACGCCGACGCCGGCTACGCGCTCGGGACTGAGCAGCTGGGCTTCGCCGCCGTGCTCGCCGGCAGTGGCGCCGGGGCCGGGTCAACTGGCGACACCCCACCGGGCGCGGTCGCCTGCGGGCGGACCGCGCCCGCTGCTGGGGCTGGCCACTGATCGACGACCCGCCGGCCGGCGACGGCCATCACCTCGACCAGGACGTCGCGGTGGCTCGGCACCTCCGCGCGGTCCGGACGACGCGGGCCGAGGTCAGCGGTCGGCTGACCCGCCATCAGCTGACCCTCCGGCAGCAGGACGTCATCCGGCTCCCGAGCGGGCTGTCGGTCACGACGCCGCTGCGCACGTTGGTCGATTGCGGCCTGCTGCTGCGGCCCGACGCACTGGTCTGCGCGCTCGACCACGCCGCCCTGCACCACCGACAGCTCGATGCGGCCGGGGTGGCGAGCATGCTTGCTGAGCGGCTCGGGTGTCGAGGAGCACCGGCGCTGCGGGCCGCTGCCGCCGCAGCGGACGCCGGGGCCGAGTTGCCGCTCGAGACGCTGGCCCGCCTCATCCTGCGGCCGGTGCTGCCCCGCCTGCGGACCCAGGTGCCGGTGCACGACCGCTTCGGCAACGTCGTCGCACGGCTGGACCTCGGCGACGAGGCGCTCCGGCTCGCGGTCGAGGTGGACGGCGTCCGGGGGCACGCCGGCGACGCCATGGTCGCCAGGGACCGCGCGCGCGAACGCGTGACGGAGGGCTATGGCTGGGTGACCGAGCGGACGACGTGGGCCGAGGCACGCGACCGCCCCGCGGCCCGGCGCACCCGAGTCGTCGCCCGGGCGGCCGTACTGGCCCATCGCGCCGCCTGGCCGCCGTACGACCTCCCTCATGATCATCAGGGGATCGGTGCGTGGACACGCCGACGAGTCGCGCAGCAATGTCCTGATGATCACCAAGAGCGGAGGGGAGGGGGCGCTCGAGCTGCTCAGTCGTCGG
>JBKJOO010000250.1:0-2540 GCA_046595615.1 Mycobacteriales bacterium
CAGCTGACCGACTGAGAGCCCCGTGAAAGCCCTGGGCGTGGTCCATAGGTGTCTCGATGGTTCGACTCAGCTCGTCTGGTTCCCACCATCCCCGCGCGCAAAGACGAACACGTCGCACGGGTCGTCGCCCTCTTCACCCAGTTGAATGAAGAAGTCGGTGTGGGCTGCGGCCATGTAACGGGCCTCGTCCTGGCTGTCGGCGTTGCCATGAGTGTCGTGCTCGTCGCAGTAGTAGACCCGACCGGCCACCGTCTCCGGGCAGACATTCCTGGACGCCATCACCTCCAACCAGCGCGGCTGCTGGGCGTCCCTGCCTCTGTCCTGCTCATCGCTCATGGGAGTACATGCTGCCGTGGGGGCTGGTCGCGCTGCCAGTTGGGTGAGGCCTTTCTGATATCGCTCATCTGAAACTCCCCACCCGGGTGGTGGAGCCACTGTGTGTTGTGCGCCTGCCTTGGGCGCTGCGCATACGGGATGTTGCATGGACGCTGCCTGTCCGTCGCATGTTGGCTGGTGTTGGTTAGTGCGAAACCTGTTGCAAACAAACGGATTAGGCCTTGGTTTGTCCCTCTCTGTGGCTAATGTGTCGTCAGTTGAGGGGGTGGTTCATCGTGATGACCGTTCATGTTCTTCATGCTGGTGATGGGTATACGTACCTGACGCGTCAGGTCGCCTCGGGTGACCATCAGCGCCAACGCGGTCAAGCCCTCGCCGACTACTACACCGAAGAGGGCAACCCACCTGGCAGGTGGGTTGGCACCGGTCTGACTGCCCTGGGTGTCGACGGGCAGGTGAGCGAGGACCAGATGAAGGCTCTGTTCGGGGCGGGTCTGCACCCCGACGCGGAGGTTCGCATTCATGAGGCACTCGACAACGGTGTTGACAGGGAGGCTGCCCTGGCGTCGGTCCGGTTGGGCCGGCGGTTCCCGACGATGGACCCCTCCCACGAGGCATGGCGCGACCGGCTCAACGCCGCCTACGCCGAGTTCGCGACCGCCCACGGCCGCCGGCCGGAGCGCGGCCCTGAGCGAGACCTGGTCCGCTGGAACGTCGCCCACGAACTCTTCCTCCAGGCACACCAGCGGGATCCGCGCGATGACACCGAACTGAAGGGGTTCTTCGCCCAGGTCGCCAAGCCCCCGCGCCAGCCCGTCGCCGGAGTCGACCTCGTATTCACGCCGGTGAAGTCGGTGTCGGTGTTGTGGGCGCTTGGCGACACCCGGGTCCGAGCCGAGGTCGAGCGGGCACACGAGGCGGCGTGGGGAAGAGCGTTCTCCTACGTCGAGGCCCATGGCGCCCGGACCCGGACGGGTGCGGCAGGGGTCGCGCAGATCGACACCCATGGCCTTGTCGCCGCAGCATTCGACCACCCCGACTCGCGCAGCGGTGACCCCAACCTGCACACCCACGTCGCGGTGTCCGCGAAGGTCCAGGGTGTCGACGGGGAGTGGCGCTCCCTGGACATGAGGGTGTTGCACGCCATGGCCGTCAGCGCCAGCGAGACCTACAACACCGGGATCGAGGATGAGCTCCGGGTCCGCCTCGGCGTGGAGTTCGTCGAGCGTGCCGGCGGGCGCGACCGCCGGCCGGTGCGCGAGATCGCCGGGATCCCAGCCGAGCTACTCAAGGCCTTCTCGTCCCGGCGCACCGAAATCGAAGACGGCTACCAGGCCGCGCTGGCGGAGTACCGGGCGGCTCACGGTCACGACGCACCCAGGCACGTGCAATACCAGCTCGCGCAGGAAGCCACCCTGGCCAACCGCCCCGCTAAGGACCACCCACGCTCCTGGGCCGCGGCCCGGCAGAAGTGGTTGGCCCAGGCACGTGAGGTGCTGCCCCGTAGCCCTTTCGGCCGCGCGCCGGACGTCGAGGCGATGGTCCGCGGCGCACTGGGCCGCACACCGGCCTCTGAACCCGATGCCGTCGACGTCGACGCCCTTGGGCGTGAGGTGATCGAGAACGTCGCCGAGGCACGCTCGACTTGGACCCGGTGGCACGTCCAGGCCGAAGCGCAACGCCGGACCCGAGCCATGTCGGTAGCCCCTGACCTGCGTGACGCGCTCGTCGCCGCAGTCACAGCCCGGGCTCTGTTGCGGCACAGCCTGCAGATCAGCGCCCCGGACCTGAACCCCGAACCCGACGCGCTGCAACGCCGCGACGGTGAGAGCGTGTACAGCGTCCACGGGAACACCCGCTACACCTCCGAGGCCCTGATCCTCGCAGTCGAGGACCAGCTCCTGGCGGCGAACGCGACCCACACCGGAACCGCGACCCCGGTCGGCATCCTGTCCGAGGCGCAGGCGCGCCTGGAGTCCAGCCGCGGCTGGACCTTCGACACCGCCCAGGCGGAGCTCGCCCGGTCCTTCGTCTGTGTCGACCGCACCCTCGTGGTTGGCATTGGTCCCGCCGGCACCGGCAAGACCACCGCCATGCAGCTGACTGCCGCCGCCCTGGCCGCAGACGGGCGCCGCCTGGTTGCCGTGGCGCCCTCGGCGCGCGCCGCCGCGGTCCTGGGCAAGCAGATCGGTGTCCCGGCCACG
>JBKJOO010000046.1:0-6815 GCA_046595615.1 Mycobacteriales bacterium
CGGCCGGCGGGCCTTGCGCCGGCGACGTACCACCCGGGTGGTCTGGACGGCCGCGAGCAGCAGTCCGAGGCCGACAGCCGCGAGGGCCACCTGCCCGAGCACCACCGCAGCCACGAACGTCACCAAGGCCAGCACGGCCAGGACGTCCGAGCTGCGTCGCAGGGCTGCCTCGTTCATTGCAGGACCCCCCGGACGCTGTCGACCATCCGCTGCAGATCGACGAGGAACACCGGCCCGGACCTGCCGCGCAGGACATCCACGACGTACGACGGCAGCACGCCCTCGTCGGCCCCCGCCCCGCCGGCCGGGGGGAGCTCAGACGCCGCGACCACAGCGCGGACCTTGTCCACGGCCACCCCGACGGAGCTGGCGTCGCCGGAAGCGTCACCCCGCTCCAGCACCATGACGTCGCCGCGGACACCGGGCGCCGGGCGCAGGTCGAGCACCGGCAGCGCCGTTCCCCGCAGGTCCAACACCCCTGCGAGCGGCGGGGTCATGCCCGGCAGATCGGTCAGCCCTTCGAGTCGGACGACCTCGCGCACCGCAACCAGCGGGGTGGCGTACTCCCGCGCCCCGAGGACGAACGTCACCAGGCCGGCGCTCATCGGGCCGCCCCCAGCCGCTGGGTCAGGCTCCGACACAACGCCGCCAACTCACCGACCGACCGCCCGCCGAGTTCCTCGGCGGTCGCGTCACCGGGCTGGCTGCCGAGCGTCTCGGCCGCCGCGGCGTACTCCCGGGCCGCCGCACTGCGGTCGCCGAGCCGGTCCAGCACGCCGGCGAGGACGAAGTGCCCGAGCCCGGCTCGGGGGGCCAGATAGACGGCCTTGCGCAGGTCCACGACGGCCTCCTCGTCACGGCCGCAGCTCACCAGCGCGAGACCGCGCAGGTAAAAAGCCTCGGCCTGATTGGTGTCGTCGGCGCCCACGACCGTGGCGAGCTGGGCTGCCTCGGCGTACCGACCCGCGGTCAGCAGGGTGCGGACGTCCGCCAATCCCGGGACGACCTCGGTGGGCGTGGGGGGCGGGCTCCGGCGCGCGAACAGGCGACGCTCGGTCATCGGCGGCTTGGGGCCCTCCTCGGCGGTCCGCCGGTCGGGCAGGACCGCCCGGCGTTCGCTCCCGGGATCGCTTCGGCGGTAGACGAATGCGGCGGAGTCGCCCGAACCCAGCGGCACCAGGTGGAAGTCGTCGCTGACCCGCCACAACGTCTCGGAGTGGCCGAGAAACAGATAGCCACCGTCGCGCAGGGTGGCGTGCAGCCGGGCCATCAGCGCGCGGGTGGTCTCCCGGGCGAAGTAGATCGTCACGTTGCGGCACAGCACCAGGTCGATGCGCTCGCCGGCGGCGAACGGCGGCGGCTCGGTGACCAGATTGTGGTGCCGGAACTCCACCAGCTCGCGCACCTCTGGGCGCACCTCGTGGCGGCCGCCGACCGGCGGCAGGAAGAACCGCGCGAGGTCCCCGGGCGCGGCCATCTGCACCGCACGCGGCCCGTAGCGGGCCGTGCGCGCCGCCTGCAGGGCCCGCTCGCTCACATCGGTGGCGATGATCTTCACGTCCCAGCCACGGCTCGCCGGGAGCAGCTCGCGCAGCATCATCGCGGTCGTGTAGGGCTCCTCGCCGGTCGAGCACCCCGCGCTCCATACCCGCAGCCGCCGGGTGCCGGCCGCGGCCTTCACCAACTCCGGCAGCACATGCTCGCGCAGCGCCCGCACCTGCGGCGGATTGCGGAAGAAATGCGTCTCCTGGATGGTCACCTCGTCCAGCAGCTGCTGGCGCTCGGTGGCCTGGTCGAGCAGCAGCAGGTACGCCGGGACATCGGCCGAGCCGGTCGCCCGGAGCCGCTCGGCAATGCAGGCGCCGAGGGCCTCGCGACGGCTCTGGTCGAACACCAGACCGGCGGAGGTGGCCAGCAGGGTCCGCAGCTGGGCGAACTCCCCGTCCGACAGGGCGATCATGGCCGACCCAGCAGTGTCAGCACAGCCGGGGCGATGTCATGCACACCGACCTGGCGCTCCACCGCGCCGAGTGCGAAGGCAGCCTGCGGCATGCCGTAGACGGTGCTGCTGGCCTCGTCCTGACCCAGGGTCGGTGCGCCCCGGTCCCGCATCGCCTTGAGGCCGGCCGCCCCGTCGCGGCCCATGCCGGTCAGCAGCACCCCCACGGCGTCGGGGCCGAGCGCCAGCGCGATGCTGGCGAAGCATTGATCGATACCCGGCACGTGGTGCTGACCAGGCTCGGGCGGGCTGGACCCGACCCGCAGCCGGTCGTCGCGGATGAGCAGGTTGTTCCCGCTGGGTGCGATCGTCACGGTGCCCGGCAGCAGTCGCCCGTCACCCGTACCGACGACGACCGGCAGCCCGACCAGCCCGTCGAGCCACGCCGCCAGCCCGGCGATGAATCCCTCGGCCATGTGCTGGACGACCAGGACTGCCTGTTCCAGGTCGTTCGGCAGCGCGCTGAGCACCGTGAGCAGGGCCTGCGGGCCCCCGGTCGACGCGCCGATCGCCACCAGTTTCATCCCGTCGACCAGCCGGGGGGCGAACGGACTGCCGCCGGCCATCGGCTGGGCGGCGCAGCCAGCCCCGACCAGCGGACGCCCTGCCAGCGCGAGCCCCTGGCTGCGCAGCCGGCCCCGGGGATGGGTGATGACCCGCACCCGGGCGGCCACCTTCAGCCGGCGCCGGAGCTGCTCGGCGTGCTGCTCGGGGGTCTCGTGATCGCCGGGAGCCGGCTTGGCGAGCACGTCCACCGCGCCGGCCGCGAGGGCTTCGAGCGCGGTCGGACCGGTGGGGCCGCCGACGAAGGTGCTGTAGACCAGGATCGGGGTCGGCTGCGTCGCCATGATCCGCTCGATCGCCTCAATGCCGCTCATCACCGGCAGGTCGAGGTCCATCAGGATCGCGGCCGGCCGCAGCCGCGCGACCAGCGCGACCGCTTCCCGGCCGTTGCGCGCCTCACCCACGATCTCGAAGTCCGCGCCGGCTTCGACGGCGGCCCGGGCCACCCGCCGGTGCGCCGCGGAATCATCGACGACGACGACGCCGAGCAGCGCCCCTGCACCCACCCTGCACCTGTGCCCTTCACCGGCGCCCGGACGGCGCCCCCGGGTGTGTCGTCCGGGATGGTCCGGGCCTTGAGGTCAGCCGGCGGTGAGCGCGAAACTCCCGCCGCTGCGGGTCAGCGTGCCGACCCGGGCAAAGACCAGATAGGTCCCGGGCTGGGCCTGGGCCGTGCTCCCGACGCAGCCGGGCTGCGAGCGCCGGCCGGACCACACGACGCTCGTCGACCGGGTCTCACCGGGCTGCAGCAGCACCGGGTCCAGCGACCCACCGTTCGCGCAGTCGTCACTGGACCAGATCCGGTCGCTACCCGACAGGATCCGCAGCTCCACCGCGCGGCTCCCGACATTGCGCCGACAGGCCACCCGTCCGCCGTTGCGGATCGACAGGCGCAGCAGCGGACTCGCCCCGGTCGCGTACGACGGGGCGTCGGCGGAGGCGACCACCACCAGCGCGCTGTCCGGGCAGGAGCCAACCGGTCCGGCCGACGGTGTCCCGGTCGCCGTGGCCGTTGCTGCCGGGCTCGCCGACACCGGCTTGGTGACCACCGGCGTTGGTCGGCGCGTCGCGACGGTGGTCGGTGTCGGGGTGGACTGCGGGACGGCCAGCGCATCCCGGTGCGCCGGACCGGCCCCCGTACAGGCCTTGAGCAGCACCAGCACCAGCAGCAGCACACCGCCGATGAGAGCCCGCCGACGCCAGTAGGTCCCCGCTGCTAGCGGCCCGACCGGGTGCAGTGCCATCGGATCAGGCTAGCGGGGCATGCTGCACCGATGTCCGACCTGGCCCACGAGCTTTCCACCTGGTACGCCGGGGCAGCCCGCGACCTGCCCTGGCGCCGCCCCGGCACTACGCCGTACGCCGTCCTGGTCAGCGAGGTGATGCTGCAGCAGACGCAGGTGTCCCGCGTGGTCCCGGCGTACGACGCGTGGCTGGCCCGTTGGCCGGACGCCACCGCCCTGGCGGCCGCCGAGCCGGGCGAAGCCGTCCGAATGTGGGGCCGCCTGGGGTATCCGCGGCGGGCCCTGCGATTGCATGCGGCCGCCCTGGCAGTCGTGTCGCGGCACGGTGGGCAGCTCCCGACGACGGTGCCCGAGCTGCTCGAACTGCCTGGGGTCGGGGACTACACGGCGCGGGCGGTCGCGGCGTTCGCGCTGCGGCAACGGCACCCGGTCGTCGACACCAACGTCCGCCGCGTCGTCGCCCGGGTCGTCGAGGGGGTCGCCGATGCGACCGTGACACGTCGGGACCTGGCGCTGGTCGAGTCGCTGCTGCCCGCAGCAGGGGAGGCTGCGGCGACCGCCTCGATCGCCCTGATGGAGCTCGGGGCGACGGTCTGCACGGCGCGCGCACCGGCGTGTGCCAGCTGCCCGGTGGCCCGACGGTGCGCCTGGCTGGCCGCGGGCTCACCGCAATTGTCGGCGCCGGTCCGTCGGCCGCAGGGCTACGCCGGGACCGACCGGCAGGTGCGGGGGCGGCTGCTGGGGGTGCTGCGGGACAGTACCGGGCCGGTCGCTGCGGACCTGCTCGCGCAGGCGTGGGCCGAGCCGGTGCAACGGGCCCGGGCGTTGGACAGTCTGGTTGCGGACGGCCTGGTGGACCCGCTGCCGGGCGGGACCTACGCGCTGCCGGCGGGTGGGACGCCGCCGGCCGGTCGCCTCGAGGGCTGACCGGCCGGCGGAGACGTCGTACCCGTGCGCGGGGAGTGCCCTATTCGACCGTGCCCCCGCTGCCGGCAAGATCGACCGGCGGTGCGTCGGGGACCGAATCGGGCTTGGCCTCGCCGCGGAAGGTGAACGCGGCCGTGTCACCGTCACCCTCGACGTCGACCACCACGATCTGGCCGGCCTTCAAGGTGCCGAACAGGATCTGCTCGGACAGGTTGTCCTCCAGCTCGCGCTGGATCGTCCGGCGCAGCGGGCGGGCGCCGAGCACCGGGTCGTAGCCCTTCTTGGCCAGCAGCTGCTTGGCCGCGGTGGTGACCTCGAGCCCCATGTCCTTGTTCTTCAGCTGGGTGTCGACCCGGTTGAGCATCAGATCCACGATGACCAGGATCTCGTCCTCGGACAGCTGATGGAAGACCACGATGTCGTCGATCCGGTTGAGGAATTCGGGCCGGAAATGCTGCTTGAGCTCGTCCTGGACCTTGGTCTTCATCCGGTCGTAGGCGCCGATCTTGTCGTTGTCCTTCTGGAACCCGAGGTTGAAGCCCTTGCTGATATCGCGGGTGCCGAGGTTTGACGTCATGATCAACACGGTGTTCTTGAAGTCCACGATGCGGCCCTGGGAATCGGTGAGGCGACCGTCTTCGAGGATCTGCAGCAGCGTGTTGAAGACATCCGGGTGGGCCTTCTCGACCTCATCGAACAGCACCACCTGGTAGGGCCGGCGGCGCACGGCCTCGGTCAGGGAGCCGCCCTCGTCATAGCCGACATAGCCGGGAGGGGCCCCGATCATCCGGCTGACCGAGTGCTTCTCCATGTATTCGCTCATATCCATGCGGGTGATCGCCGCCTCGTCGTCGAACATGAACTCGGCCAGGGCCTTGGTCAGCTCGGTCTTGCCCACGCCCGTGGGGCCGAGGAACAGGAAGCTGCCGATCGGCTTGCCGGGGTCCTGCAGGCCCGCGCGGGCCCGCCGCACGGCGTCCGACACGGCGACCAGCGCCTCTTCCTGGCCGACCACCCGGCGGCGCAGGGCGTCTTCCATCTTCAGCAGCTTCTCGCGCTCGCCCTCGAGCATCTTGTCGACGGGCACGCCGGTCCAGCGGCTGACCACGGCGGCGATCTGCTCCGCATCCACGACTTCCGGCGACAGCGGGTTCTCGGCCGCCTTGCCGTCTTCCTCGGCCAGGCGTTTCTCGATCTGCGGGATTTCGCCATAGGCGATCTCCGAGGCGCGTTGCAGGTCGCCGCGACGCTGGGCGGCGGCCAGTTCGGCGCGCAGGCGTTCGAGCGCCTCGCGCACCTGGGCGGCGCTGCCGACCTTGTCCTTCTCCGACTTCCAGCGGGCGGTCATGTCGTCCGAGGCGCCCTGCAGCTCGTCGATTTCGTCCTCGATGGCCTCCAGCCGCTGCTTGCTGGCGACGTCGGTTTCCTTCTTCAGCGCCTCGCGCTCGATCTTCAGCATCACCAGGCGCCGGTCGATCTCGTCCAGTTCTTCGGGCTTGGAGTCGACGGCCATGCGCACCCGGCTGGCCGCCTCGTCCATCAGGTCGATGGCCTTGTCGGGCAGGAAGCGGTCGGCGATGTAGCGATTGCTCAGGGTGGCGGCCGCGACGATGGCGCTGTCGCTGATGCGCACCCCGTGGTGCAGCTCGTACTTTTCCTTCAGGCCCCGCAGGATCGAGACGGTGTCCTCGACCGTCGGCTCACCCACGAACACCGGCTGGAAGCGGCGGGCCAGCGCCGCGTCCTTCTCCACATGCTTGCGGTACTCATCGAGCGTGGTCGCGCCGACGCAGTGCAGTTCACCGCGCGCCAGGGCCGGCTTGAGCAGGTTGGAAGCGTCCATCGCTCCGTCGCCCTTCCCGGCGCCGACCAGCGTATGCATCTCGTCGATGAACAGGATGATCGAGCCCTCGGCGGCGGTCACCTCACCGAGCACGGCCTTCAGGCGCTCCTCGAACTCGCCACGGTACTTGGCACCCGCGAGCAGCAGGGCCATGTCGAGCACCAGCACGCGCTTGCCCTTCAGCGACTCGGGCACCTCCCCGTTGACGATGCGCTGTGCGAGGCCTTCGACGATGGCG
>JBKJOO010000447.1:0-3452 GCA_046595615.1 Mycobacteriales bacterium
TGCTCGGCCCGGTCCGGGTGATCGCGCCTGGCCCGGTCGACCCGGCGGCGCTGGCCCTGCTCACCGAGGTCGTTGTGGCCGCCGCGCTGCACCGTGACGGGCTGCACGAGGCGGTCCTTCGATCGCTGGTCTGGCCGCGTGGCGTCGGCGACGACGTCCTGGCCGGGACGGTCCAGCAGACGCAACAGTGGCTCGGCGCCGATCACCAAGGCCGGCCGCGGCTGCGGCGGGACACCGATGGCCGGTTCGTCCTCGCCGACGACGTCCGGTGCGACTACGACGTGCTGCGGTCACTGGCGGCTGCCGCCACCGGCCCGGACGAAACCCGCCTGCTCGGGTCGGCACTGGATCTGATCGGGGGCGAGGCGTTCACCGGGGCTGCGGCGCAGCGCTACGGCTGGCTCGCCTTCCATCGGGCGGCGCGGTCGGCCCGGATCGTCGGGACCGCGGTCGCCCGCCGCGCCGCCGCCCTAGCGGTCGAACGCGGCGACGACCAAGCGGCCGGGCGTGCCCTGCGGACCGGGCTTGCCCTCGTGCCGACGGCGGAGCCGCTCTGGCGCGACCTGCTCCGCTTGACGCACCGCGACGGTGGTCCCGCGGCGACGGCCGAGGTCGCGCAGGCGGCGTACGGCACGCTCGCTGCCCGCGGGCTCCGACCCGAGCCGGAGACCGACGCACTGGTGCACCAACTCGCCCCCTCCGTCGTACCGATGCAGGCTTGAGCTGTCAGGTCTTCGACCAGGCGGGCTTCCGGCTAGACGACAAGATCGCAGCGGTTGGGCTGGTTCGCAGGGATCGGCGCGGACACCCTCGACGCGGTGCGTCTGTTGTCGTTTTCCGCCCCTGTCGACGAGCTCGCCGAGGTGTTCACCGCCCTGTTCGACGCCGTCGCGGCCGGCCTGATGTGGATCCAGATGGCGGCGGCCTGAGCGAGTTATTCGCCGGTCTCGCCGTCGATCGACTCGCGGATGAGGTCGGCGTGGCCGTTGTGCCGGGCGTACTCCTCGATCATGTGCACCAGGACCCACCGCAGACTGGGCCGCCCCTGACCGTCCCAGGCCGGATGCGTCGTGCTGAGCGCCGTCTCCGCGGCTTTGAGCTGTGCTGTCACGACCCGCCGGGCCTGGTCGACGCGCTCCGCCCAGAGCTGCCGCAGCGCATCGCCGGTGTCGGCCGCGGCGTTCTGCCACTCGTCGGACCACGGCATGTTCGCCCACGGCTCCGGCTTTTGCCGTTCGGCGACGACCTCGCCGAACCAGTAGTCCTCGGCGCGGGACAGGTGTTTGAGCATCCCGCCCAGCGTCATCGACGTCGGTCGCAGCCCGGCCCGCAACTGCTCATCGCTGAGCCCGCGACACTTCCAAGCCAGGGTGGCGCGCTGGTAGTCGAGGAACCCGAGCAGCGTCTCGAAATCGGTGCCGGCCAGGGGCACCTCTGGGCGCCCGACCTCGTCCATCTCCGGCATCGGCCTACGGTAGTCGGGGCCTACCTGCCTGGATGGACCTGTCGCCGGACGACAAGGACTGGACGTGGGTGCTGGATCGCCCTTGCCCCGAGGGTGGCTTCGATGCCGGCGCCATGCCACTCACGAAGGCTGGCGAGCTGTTGAGGGCGGCGGCCGGCCGGCTGCAGACGTCGCTGGCGCGGCCAGACGCGCGGACCCGGCCGGTGCCGACGACGCCCCCGGCACGGTCATCTCCAGCGTCGAGAGCAACCCGTTGGCACTTCAGGGCAGACGTCTGAAGGGCAAGGTCATCCTGCACGTCCCGAAGCAGACCACGCCGATCCCCAAGGCGGTCCTGGACTACGCCGAGGGTCGCCTCGTCACGATCCGGCAAGCGCCCGAGTAGGAGTTCGCGATGACCGCGACGAGCATGGTTACCTACCGGAGCTGGAACCTCGGCTACGGCGTACCGGTGAAAGAAGCCGCCTACGGCGAGGCGGAGGCCCGGCGTCGCTTTGCTGCCGGGGAGACCTTCTGGGTGCTGTTCGGCGACCCGGATCGGCCGGAGCTGGTGATGGAGGTCGAGCTCGGGAGTGAGCAGATCAACGTGGTCTGGCTCGATGAGTTGCAGCGCGAGGAGCTGTCCTACCTGTTCGTCCAGCTCGAGGAGCGGCCGGCCGGCGAGCTGTTGTTGGAGCAGACCCACATCCAGCGCTACGACCATGACGAGCGGCTGCCGGACGCGGAGTCTTCAGCCGCGGAAGGCTGGTACTTCAAACCCGACGGGACGTTCGGCGCATTCCGCGACAGCCCGGGCACTGTCGGCGAGCAGACCGAGGGTCGGCTCGAGCCGGACCAGTTCGAGGTTCATCGCGAACCGCAGCCAGCCTTCGGTGACTGGGCGTCGATCACCCGCCCGTGAACGGTGACCCGTTTCGACAACCCGCGGCCGGCCGCGGTCGGTGCTGTCCGGCCCGGCAACGGGATGTGCCTACCGGCGGGTGACGACGTGACGGGCGCGCGGATCAAGCGCCAGTGCGCAGCCGACGTGCAGCAGTCGGTCTCGACGCATCGTCGGTGGGCAGCATCGCGGCAACCGCAACGCTGGCGATCTTGACGTTCTGGTCGGCGACACGCCGCTGCGGGCGACCACAGCGTCAAGATCGCGGCCGCAACGCTGGCGATCTTGACGTTCTGGTCGGCGACACGCCGCTACGGGCGACCACAACGTCAAGATCGGGGCCGGGGCCGGGGCCGGGGCCGGGGCCGGGGCCGCGGCCACGACGGGCCACCGCCACATCACCAGCCGCCTCAGTGACCCCCGCCAAGGTTCCTGGCGGGGCCAATGCGGCGCGGATCGACCGGCCTGGAGTGGATGTCTGCGGACCCAGGCCGGGCGCCGCGCCGGCCGTTAGGCTCGCCGGTATGCCGACGGACCGGTGCTGCCCGTGCTGTTGAACCTGACCGTCGTCGATCCGCAGACGGCTGGCAGGGCCGATCTGGTGCTCATCGCCGAGCCGGACGACACGGTCGGTGCGGTCGCCCCCGCCCTCGCGCAGGTCCTGCGCGGCGCACCGGCCGATCTGGTGGCCGCCGGCGGTGCCCGCATCATTGCGCTGCACGCCGATCAGCCGGCCGTCCTGTACGTCGACGGCCGGCGGCTCGACCCGACGGTGGCACTGCGGTCCAGCCCGCTGCGGGAGGGTGTCGTGGTCAGCCTGGACTCCCCGGATGGCTGTCTGCTGGCCGAGCCGGCCGGGCTGGTCGAGCTGCGGGTGGTCAGCGGTCCGGGCGCCGGCGCCGTACACCGCCTGGGCGCCGGTGACGCCGAGGTCGGCAGCGGCCCGCACTGCCCGGTCCGGCTGGTCGATCCGGCGGTCCCGGCGGTAGGGCTGTGGGTCACGGTCGCGGCCACCGGCGGCGTCCAGGTGCGGCCCGGGCCGGCCGTCGAGGTCCGTCTGGACGGCGAGTTGCTCGCCCCGACCGGGGCGCCGTGGCCGACCGGAGC
>JBKJOO010000469.1:0-7055 GCA_046595615.1 Mycobacteriales bacterium
GGGCCGGCGTCTACATCTGCGGCCCGGCCCGCGACCAGCGGCTCGAAGGGCGACGTGGCCCGGGTCAGGGTGTCGTACAGGCGCAGGCTCACCGGTCCAGACTACGGGCGCGGCCGGTTCGCCCGTCCGTCCCGGCTGCGTCGCCAGCCCGCGACTCGCCCGTGCCCGCGACCACGACAGCAGCAAAGGGATACCGGTCGGGGCTTCGTCGCTGGCAACCAAGGGTGGCCCGAGCCAGGAGCGCCCTCGCCTTCCTGCTGTTGTGGTCGCTGCGCCGAGCAGGCGCGACGCGGCGTGCCCGCGACGCGGCGTCGAACCGACACCCATCCACCGATGCGCGCCCACCTCCCGCGCGCCCACCTCCCGGTGATCCACCTCCCGGTGATCCACGGAAGCTCGGGCACCAATTCAAAGATCATCGCGGTGCCCAACCTTCCGTGGATCACCGGCGGGGCGGCGGGGCGGGGGACGGCGGGGCAGTCGCGGCGGATCACCGGCGGGGCGGGGGATGTGGCAGGCCCCGGTCAGGCGCGGGCGACCAGGGCGGTGGCCAGGGCGGCCAGGCCCTCACCCCGCCCGGTCAGGCCGAGCCCGTCGGTGGTCGTCGCCGACAAGCTGACCGGCGCACCGCCGAGGGCGGCGGACAGCACGGCCTCAGCCTCCGACCGGCGCGGGATGATCTTTGGCAGGTTGCCGACGACCTGCACCGCGACATTGCCGATCACGTAGCCGGCTGCGCTCACCCGGCGCAGGGTCTCGACCAACAATGCGGCACCGGAGGCCCCGGCCCAGGCCGGCTCCGCGGTGCCGTAGTTGGACCCCAGGTCACCGAGCCCGGCAGCCGACAGCAACGCGTCACACGCGGCATGCGCGGCGACGTCCCCGTCGGAGTGCCCGGCCAGCCCGTCGACGCCGTCCCACCGCAGCCCGGCCACCCAGCAGGGGCGGCCGGGCGCATAGGGATGCACGTCGGTGCCGATGCCGACCCGGGGCAGCTCAGCCACTGGCCAGAACCGCCTCGGCGAGCAGGAGATCGAGCGGGCGGGTCACCTTGAACGCCTCCTGCGCCCCCGGCACGGTCAGCACGGGCCGGCCGAGCCGCTCGACCAGGCCCGCGTCGTCGGTGGCCGGGAGGTCGCCCGACGTCGGCGCGGCCGCATGGGCTGCCGCCAGGACGTCCCGCCGGAACCCCTGCGGGGTCTGCACCAGCCGCAGGTCACCACGGTCAAGGGTGGCCACGACCCGGTCGAGGGCGTCGACCTGTTTGACGGTGTCGGACACCGGCAGCACCGGGATGACCGCGTCGGCACCGGCTCGCAGGGCGCGGACGACGGCCTCGACGACGGCGACCGGCACCAGCGCCCGGGCCGCGTCATGCACGAGCACGAACTCGACCGCGGCGGGCAACGCGGCCAGCCCAGCGGCCACCGAGTCCTGCCGCTGCCCGCCACCGGCGACCACCAGGACGTCGTACGCGGTGAGCAGGGCGCGTACGACGGCAAGCTCGGCCGGTGGGGCGGCGATCACGACCGGGCCGACGGACGGGCACTCCCGCAGTCGGCGGACGGCGTGCACGAGCAGCGGCTCGCCGGCCAGGTGCCGCAGCGCCTTCGGGGCGCCGGGGCCGAGCCGGGTGCCGAGCCCGGCGGCGGGGACCACGACGCCGACCGGTCCGGTCACCGGGCGCGGGGTGGGATCGACGCGGGTGATGGCGGCACCGAGGCACGCCGGGGCGGACGGGGGAGCGCGGCCGGACCATCGCCGGGGCGGCCGAACACCAACCGGCCGTTTGCGGTGGTGACCACGCTGGTGACGTGCACCCCGACCTCGCCGCCGATGCGATCTCTCGCGTGCTCGACGATCACCATGCTGCCGTCGTCGAGGTAGCCGACCGCTTGGCCGGCTTCTTTGCCGGGCTTCTGCAGAAGCACCCGGACATCGTCGCCGGCGGCGACCGGCGGGCGCAGGGCGAGCGCGAGCGCATGCAGGTTGAGCACGTGCACGCCGGCGAGGGCAGCCGCCTTGGCCAGGTTGGTGTCCAAGGTGAGCAGCGCCGCACCGCGGTCGAGGCAGATCCGGACGAGCTTGGCATCGACCTCGGCCACGCCCGGCACGTCCAGGTCGAGCACCTCGAGGTCGACAGCCGGCTCCCGCTGCAGGGCCTCGAGCACCTCCAGGCCGCGGCGGCCCTTGGCCCGGCGGGTGTCGTCGCCGGCGTCGGCGAGTCCCTGGAGCTCGGCGAGGACCGGGGCCGGGACGTACATCTGCCCGTGCAGGAAACCGGCCCGCACGACGTGCAGGATCCGGCCGTCGATCGCCACCGAGGAATCGACGACGCGGGGCAGCGCCGAAGCAGCCGCCCCACGTGGCGCGAGGCCGGCCCGCTCGCCGAAGATGGCCAGCACCCCGTCCCGCTTGCTGGCCCCGACCAGGAAGCCGACGTAGCCCAGCGCGACCACGACGAAGCCGAACAGCGGAAAGGCCAGAAACGACTGGCGCAACAGGAAGACCGGCCAGGCCACCCCCGCCCCGAGCAGGACCCCGCCGACGGTGCCGACCGCGCCGGCGACGAGCTGGTCGACCGAGGTCTCCTGCAGGCGCGACCGCACACCCTCGGCCGAGGTGGCGGTGGTGCGGCCGAGGACGCCGCCGAGGACATAGCCCAGGCCAACGCCGAGAATCAGGCCGACCGCGGTCCCGTTCAACACGCCGAGCACCTGCCGGCCCGGCCCGATCCCTGAGCCGACCTCGTAGCCCGCGCCGGCGAAAAAGACGATGACGAGCAGCCGGAGGACCTCGAGCACGACCGTCGGCGGCCGTGCCCGCGAACGCCGAGGGGACGATCCGACCGGTTCGGTCGATCTCGTCCCCGCCGGACGCACGCCCATCTAGGAGGCCAGGACCTCGTCGAGGATCGCCTCTGCCTTGTCCTCGTTGGTGCCTTCGGCCAGCGCGAGCTCGCTGACCAGGATCTGCCGGGCCTTGCTCAGCATCCGCTTCTCACCGGCCGACAGGCCACGCTCACGGTCCCGTCGCCACAGATCGCGGACGACCTCGCCGACCTTGTTGATGTCGCCCGAGGCGAGCTTCTCGAGGTTGGCCTTGTAGCGCCGGGACCAGTTGGTCGGCTCCTCGACGGCCGGGGCGCGCAGCACCTCGAACACCTTGTCGAGCCCGGCCTGACCGACGACGTCGCGCACACCGACGATGTCGGCGTTGTCAGCCGGGACGCGCACGGTGAGGTCGCCCTGCGCGACATGCAAGACGTAGTAGATCTTCTCCTCACCCTTGATGGTGCGGGTCTCGATCGCTTCGATGAGCGCTGCCCCGTGGTGGGGGTAGACGACGGTCTCGCCGACCTTGTACGTCATGGCTTGCACAACATGGGTGATGTGGTCCTCTCGCCGGCCCTCAGTCTAACACGCTGTGACGGCCATCTCGTGGACGTCGTCGCAGGTCAGAGGGCCTAACTGGGGCTTGACAACCGCCCCTGGAGATGCATTTAGCGGCGGGTCAGCAGCGTCGCGCAGAGGGTCAGCCCCGGCCCGAACGCCATCGCGACCAGGTGGCCGCCGACGCCGATCTCGGTCGTCTGCACCAGCCGGTCGAGCACCAGCAACACGGTCGAGGACGAGCAGTTGCCGATCTCTCGTAGGACGTCGTACGACGGGGCGAGCTCGATCTCGGTCAGTCCGAGCGCCTCGCCCACGACCTCGACGATCTTGCGGCCGCCCGGATGGACCGCCCACCCGCTCACGTCGGCGACGGTCAGGCCATTGCGCGCCAACAACTCCTCGACGACCGGGCGGGCGTGGAGCGCCAGGACCTCCGGGACCTTCGGCGACAGTCCCATCTTGAAGCCGAGGTCGGTGACGTCCCAGGTCATCAGGTCGGCGGTGCCGACGTCGGTGCGGGCGACCGCATCGACCACCGCGAAACCGTTGGCGTCAGGCTCGAGCACCACCGCCGCGGCCGCGTCGCTGAACAACGCGTGAGCCACCATCTGCTCGAGGTCCGGTCCGGTCGGCGTCGAGCTGCGCGCGCTGTCCGTCGTCGGCTGGATGTGCAGGCTGGTGAGCTCCAGACAGAGCAGCACAGCCGGCTTGCCGCGGGCGACGACATAGTCGCTGACAGCGCCGAGGCCGGGCAACGCGGCGTAGCAGCCCATGTGGCCGATGTGCAGCCGCTGGGTGTCATCCCGCATCCCGAGGTCGCGGGCCAGCAAGATGTCCAGGCCCGGCGTGGTGTAGCCGGTGCAGCTCACGACCGCGAACAGCCCGACGTCGGCCGGATCGAGGCCGGCGCCGGCGAGCGCCTTGCCGACCGCCTCGCGGCCGAGCGGCAGCGCCTCGGTGATGAAACGCTGCATCCGGGCGCCGGTGCCCCACCTCGAGACGTCCTCCACGCTCGGGTCCACCACGCCGCGCCGGGTCTGGATGCCGGCGGACCGCCACACCTTGGCCGCGATGCGGGCGCCGGCGTAGTGCTCGTCGAAGAAGTCGTCCCACAGATGCTGTTGGCTCATCGCGGGCGGCAGGGCCGAGCCGTGCCCCGTCACGGTCGCGATCCGGGTCATCTGGCCTCCTTGCGTCCGGAGGCCTGGAACAGCCCCGCCGTGGATCGTGTGCTCCGCATCCGCACTGTCTCCCTCCTGCCCGCCAGCCACAGCAGGTAGTCCGTCGCGCCGAGCCGTAGACCGGACAGCTGGAGGTCGACGCCGTGCCCGGCGGCGAGCCGGACGAGCGCTGTCCGGTCAACGTAGAGCGCGGGGTCGTGCAACCGCTTGGGCGGGCCTGCCGGCATCCGCTCACCGACCGTGATCGTGCTGAACCGGCCCCACCAGGTGTCGGCGATGGTGTCGAGCACGAGGGTGCCCCCGGGCCGCAGCACGCGGCAGGCCTCGGCCAGCACTCCCGTCAGGTCGGTAACGTGCTCGAGCACCTCACCGGCCACGACCACGTCGGCAACCTCGTCGGCGAACGGCAGCCGGCCGACGTCGCCGCGCACCGGTTCGACCCCGTACCCACCGGCCTGCAGCAACGCCGTCGACGACAGGTCGACCCCGACGTGCCGGTGGCCCTTGCCGACGAGGTGGGGCGCGAGGATCCCGCCGCCGCAGGCCAGGTCGAGCAGCAGGCTGTCCTGCCTCACGGCGGTCGGGACCAGCCGCGCCCGCGCCTCGGCGATCCAGTGCAACATCGCAAACCGGCCCCGCGGGTCCCACCAGAGCTCCGCCAGGTCGTCGTACTGCAGGGGGTCGTTCCTCGGTCGGGTCGGAGCGCTCACGGGGCAAGCGTGCCCGCTGACAGACTCCGCCCGTGCAACGGGTCCGCACTCTGGTTAAGGCGTGCCACCCCGAACCGACGGCCGCGGTCACTGCGATGGCCACCGCGCTCGCCGTGTCGGCCGGCCGCGGGGTCGGCGCGATCGCGGTGGCGGTGGCGTTCTTGTCCGGCCAACTCAGCGTCGGCTGGAGCAACGACTGGATCGATGCCGCGCGGGACCGGACCGCCGGGCGCAGCGACAAGCCGGTCGTCACGGGCGGCCTGCCGGTCGCGGTGGTGCGCACCGCCGCGCTCACCGCCGCCGCCCTGTGCGTCCCGCTGTCACTGCTCATGGGCGCGTACGCCGGGGCGGCGCACCTCGTGGCGGTCGCCTCAGCCTGGAGCTACAACGTGGTGCTCAAGCGGACCGTGCTGTCGTTCCTGCCGTACGCCCTGTCCTTTGCGCTGGTGCCCTCGATCGTGGTGCTGGGGCTGCCCGGGCACCCGTTCGCACCCTGGTGGGCAGGCGCCGCCGGGGCGCTGCTCGGGGTCGGCGCCCACCTGGTCAACGTGCTGCCGGACCTCGAGGACGACGCCGGGACCGGGGTGCGAGGGCTCCCGCACGTGCTCGGCCGGCGGGCGTCCTCGGCCCTGGCCGTGTGCCTGCTCCTCGGTGCGACCGCGCTGCTGTCGTTCGGGCCGGGCGCCGCCGGACTGCTGGCGACCGCGGCGCTGGCTACAGCCGCCGTCATCGCCGTCGCCGGCCTCGTGCTGGGTCGGCGGCCGGGATCCCGCGCCGCCTTCCTCAGCGTGCTCGTCGTCGCCGGCGTGGATGTGGCGCTCCTGGTGGCGCGCGGCGCCAACCTGACCTGACCCCGGGCCAGCCCCCAGTCCCCGGTGAGATGCCGCCGGGCCGGGACCGTGGTCGGCAGGTACCCGGCATAACGACCACAACGGCAGGGAAGCGGATCGCTGCCGCGGCGACCGCACGCTCGATGGGACCACGATCGACCCCCGGCGGCCTCGCTTTGCTGCTGTGACGGTCGCTGGGCGGTCGAAAACCGGCGGTGCAGCCCGGCTGGGCGCTGGCCGCGCCGACCCGGGCGGCGGCCGCATCCCCAGCCCTGGGCTCCGCGGCGCGCGGCGGCCCGGCGATGGACGACGATGACGGCATGCGTCCCGCCTCCGCCGTGCTCGTCGGCACCCTGCTCGCCGGGCTGACGGCCTGCAGCGGCGGGACACCCGCGACCCCGGCCCGACCAGCAGCGCCGGCGGCCCTGCACGGGCCCGAACCGTCGCCGGTCCCCCCGCGCCCGGCGTACGTCCTGACCGACACGACCGGCGCCCGCTACGACTTCGGCGCCCGGACCCGCGGCCACCCGACGTACGTGTACTTCGGCTACACGCACTGCCCGGACGAATGCCCGACGGCAATGGCCGACCTCGCGGTGGTGCTGGGCAAGGTGTCGCCGGCGTTGCGCGCCCAGACCCGGGTCGTCTTCGTGACGACCGACCCCGCTCGCGACACCGCACCGGTGCTGCGGCGCTGGCTCGATCAGTTCTCGACCGCATTCGTCGGGCTGCGCGGGTCGCCGGCCGAGGTCGGTGCCGCCGAGCGCGCTTCCGGCGTGCCGCCTGCCCACCCGGACGGACCGATCCCGACGATCGCCGGGCACCCGGATCGGCACGTCACCGAGGCCGGTACCGCGCCGCATCAGCACCTGGGGGCGCTCGGATACGCTGTTGCGCACTCCGCGCTGATCTACGCGTACGACGCGGCCGACCGCCTCC
>JBKJOO010000401.1:0-2869 GCA_046595615.1 Mycobacteriales bacterium
GTCCCGGAGGTCGAGCTCAGCGCTCGTGCGTCCGAGAACTTCGTGACCGCGCCCTTCGAAGGCCCGCTGCACGGCGCTGCCGACCAGCCCCCGGTGGCCCGCCACGTAGACCCTCGCGCTCTGCGGGACGGCGTACGGCGGTGCGGTCCTCATGATGGAAAGGGTAGTCGGTAGCCGCCAGGCCTCGGCTGTATCAGGCTGCCGTCTGCACGCTCAGTAGCCGAGTGCTCACGCCGCAGTGGCGGTCGGCCCTTCGCTGTAACGGTCTCGCCGTGCCCGGCGATGGTTGTAGAGCGTGGCAGGTCGAACCGGCAGACAGCTGATCAACGTGCCGGAAGGGGCCATGTGACACACCTCGGTAGCCCGAAGGAAGCATCCGACACCCTGCGAACGGGTGGAGTTCACCCAACCGGCTGCAGCCAGAAACATCGGCGTGTCAGGCTTGACCTCGATCGCGGGGGCGATGGCGTTCCAAGGAGACATCGGTCGGGAGAGAAGCCAACTTGAGTACGTTGGACACACGGGTTCCGCAGCGTCGGGCGACCGACCCTGGGCACCAGTGGCGCACACCGCAAGGGCTGCGCGTGGCGATCGTGCACGACTACCTCACCCAGCGCGGTGGCGCCGAGCGGGTCGTGCTCTCGCTGATGCAGGCATTCCCGGGCGCGCGGCTCGTCACGAGCGTCTACAACCCCGAGATGACCTTCCCGGAGTTCCGGGACTACGAGGTCGAGACCACCTGGCTGGACCGGGTCGGGACGTTCCGCAAGGACCCGCGCCGCGCCATGCCGCTGCTGCCGGTGGTCTTCTCCGGCGTCCAGCTCGACGACGTCGACGTGGTCATCTGCTCCAGCTCGGGCTGGGCGCACGGCGTCCGGAGCCCCGCCCCCAAGCTCGTCTACTGCCACACCCCGGCCCGCTGGCTCTATCAGCCCAAGCAGTACGTCGAGCAGCACGGCTCGGCAGTCCGGCTGATGGTCAAGACGCTGAGCCCCTACCTGAAGTGGTGGGACCGCAAGGCCGCCGGGAGCGTCACCACCTATCTGGCCAACTCGACCATCGTCGCCAAGCGGATCGAGCGGGAGTACGGCGTCTCCGCCGAAGTCCTGCCGCCGGCCATCACCATCGACGCCGACGGTGACCAGGAGCCGGTCACCGGTCTCGAGCCGGGCTTCCTGCTCACCGTCAGCCGGGCCCGCGGATACAAAAACGTCGGGTTCGTCTGCGAGGCGGTGGAGTCGCTGCCGGATGAGCGCCTGGTCGTCGTCGGCGGGCTGCCCGACCGCGAGGGCACCACCGAGTCGTGGTCCGCACGGCTGCAGGGGGTCAAGGGGGTGAGCGACGCGCAGCTGCGCTGGCTCTACGCCAACTGCGCCGCGGTCGTCGCGGCCAGCCACGAGGACTTCGGCCTGACGCCGCTCGAGGGCAACTCCTTCGGCCGGCCGGCTGTGGTGCTGCGCGCCGGTGGGTTCCTCGACACCATGGTGGAGGGCCGGACCGGCTGCTTCATCGAGGAGCTGACCGAGACCGCCGTCCGCCAGGCCATCCTGGACCTGCGGGCGCTTGGGCTCGACCGTGACGAGATCACCGCCCACGCCGAGCGATTCGGCTTCGAGGCATTCAAAGGCTCCCTCGTTCGCGAGTGTGAGTTGGCGCTGTCCGCCCGCGGCCTGGACCCCTACCCGGTCGCCGGCCCGATGCCTGCCTACGACCGGCGGGCCCCGCACGACAACCTCAAGACGCTGCGCCGCCCACTGACTGTCGCGGTGTCGCTGCTGGTGCTGCTGACCGTGGCTGCCGGTGCGGTCGCGAGCCAGCAGGACGGCCCGTGGGGCCAGGTCCTGCTCGCCGTCGCCGGTGGTCTCGCCGTCGCGACGGCCGCCCTCGGCCGTCTGCGCTTCGTGCTCCGCCACCGCAGCCCAGGCTCGATCCGTCCGCTGCCGCCCCGGCCGTTCACGCCGCCGGAGGGTCGCGCGCAGGACAAGGTCGTCCAGCTCCGCTAGCCGATCAGCTCGGGGTGGCTCCGGAACCACTCGATGGTGCGACCCAGGCCGTCCGCGAGCTCGACCTTGGGCTCCCAGCCCAGCTCACGCTTGGCGAGGGTGATGTCGGGCTGCCGCACCGTCGGGTCGTCCTCCGGTCGCGGGATGAACGCGATCTCGCTCGAGCTGCCGGTCAGGTCCTTCACCCGGTTGGCGAGCTCGAGCATCGACAGCTCGTAGGGGTTGCCGATGTTGACCGGACCCTCCATCGACGAGCGCATCAGCCGCATGATCCCTTCGACGAGATCATCGACGTAGCAGACCGACCGGGTCTGCGAGCCGTCGCCGGCCACCGTGATGGGCTCACCCCTGAGCGCCTGGCGGATGAAGGTCGGGATCGCCCGGCCGTCGTTCGGGCGCATCCGAGGTCCGAACGTATTAAAAATGCGCAAAACTGATGTATCGACCTGATGGGTGCGCCGGTAGGCCATCGTCAGTGCCTCGGCGAACCGCTTGGCCTCGTCGTAGACCCCGCGCGGCCCGACCGGGTTGACGTGCCCCCAGTAGGTCTCCGGCTGCGGGTGCACCTTCGGATCGCCGTACGTCTCGGAGGTCGACGCGATGACGAACCGCGAGCCCTTCTCCTTGGCCAGGCCCAGCGCGTGCAGCGTGCCGATGCTGCCGACCTTCATCGTCTCGATCGGCAGCAGCAGATAGTCGATCGGCGAGGCGGGCGAGGCGAAGTGCAGCACCTGGTCGACGGGGCCCGGGACGTGCACGTAGTGCGTGATGTCGCAGCGCAGCAGCGTGAAGCCCACGCGACCGAGCAGGTGAGCGACGTTGCTCGGCGAGCCCGTCAAGAAGTTGTCCAGCGCGACGACCTCGCA
>JBKJOO010000111.1:0-4335 GCA_046595615.1 Mycobacteriales bacterium
CAGGATGTAGCGGAGGCTGCCCGGATCGTCTGAGCTCCGCACCCGCACGCCGGGAACTCGACAGGAGATCGCGATCGGGTCCGGGAGACGATCGCCTCGTGGGGCAGTCCATCGTGCCGGATAGGCGGGCTTGACGGTCGGCGTTGCGAACCATCGACGACGACCGCCGTCTGCATGGATCGTGCTCCCTGTGCTGTCGGCCGACACTCGGCGCTCCACGAGGAGTTGGGCGTGAACTGTCGGAACCTGCTGGTTGCCGGCAACCCGAACCGCGCGTAGGCCGTGCCAGGCGTGGGGGCGCGCCAGCCTCCGGTCTGCCGCGCAGTCGTACGCTGCTGGGGCGTGCCGAGCTCGCTTCAGGCCGGGGTGGAGCCGGCCCCCCGCAGCCGGAAGCGGCGCCCGCTGCCGGCCTCGGGTTGGGCGGGTGGCGCCACGTCGAACGGCGTGACGCCGGCCGTGACCGTTGCGCCGTGCTCGTCGAGATGCGCCAACAAGGTAGTGATCTCGTGTACGACGCGGCCGTCGATCGGCAGCGACAGGTGCCCGACGCCGCGCAGCAACACGTTGCGCGCCTGCAGGTCGGGATGCTCGATCCGGGCGGAGCGCTTGGGCACCACCATCTGGTCCAAGTCGCTCCAGAACGCCACGAAGCGGGTCTGGCAGCCGGGCGCCGGCTCGGCGAGCTCGCGCATGATGGCCGAGCCCGGGCGTAACTGGCGGACGAAATGCTGGGGCAGCAGCCGCGCCGTGTGCGTGCCGCTGTGGGGTGAGCCCAGGGTGCACAGGGTGTGCACGCGGGCGTCGCCGCCGAGCCGCTGGACGTAGTAGCGGGCGACGACCCCACCGAGCGAGTGCCCGATGACATGCACCCGCTCGTAGCCGGTTTCCTCGCAGGTCTGCTCGACGAGCCGCGACAGCCGCAGCCCGACCGAGCGGACATCCTGCGCGAGCGGGCTGTAGTTGAGAGTGATGACGCGGCCGAACCCGCGGCGGAGCAGCGCCCGTCGCAACAGGGTGAAGATCGACCGGTTGTCGACCATCCCGTGCACCAGGATGATCGGCGTTCCGGCTGCGACGACGTCGCCCAGCAGCAGCCCACGCTGCAACGGCGGCAGGCTGTCGAGGGTGAAGCGCTCGAGCTCCTCGCGACCCTTCTCGCGGGCTCGCTCGCGGCTCATGCCCAAGGGATAGATCACGAAATGTGCGGCGAACCAGGCCAGCTCGGTGCCTGCGCCCCGTAACCCGGTCGGCGAGCAGATGGTCTGCGCGGCCCGGACCGTCGTACGCGTCGCCCGGGTGAGGGACGGTCGCGGGTCGAGCACGATTCCTCCACTGCGGCGCGGGGCAAGGCCTGGGACGGCCGACGGTACGCGTTGTGCGCGCCGGATGTGCAGCGAATCCGGTGGAGCGACCCGGAGACCTTCAGCACGGACGCGTACGCTCCCGAAGCCAAGCGCACCCCGCCTTTTCAAGGAGGCCCAATGACGAGCGCCAGCCGGATCCGTGTGGTCGTGGCCAAGCCTGGGCTCGATGGGCACGACCGCGGTGCCAAGGTCGTTGCCCGGGCCCTGCGCGACGCCGGGATGGAGGTCATCTACACAGGGCTGCACCAGACCCCTGAGCAGATCGTCGAGACGACGATCCAGGAGGACGCCGACTGTGTCGGCCTGTCCGTGCTGTCCGGCGCGCACATGACGCTGTTCAAGCGCGTCATGGATCTGCTGCGCGAGCGCGGCGCCGACGACGTCGTGGTGTTCGGTGGCGGCATCATCCCCCAGGACGACATCCCGGAGCTTGCGGCGATCGGGGTCTCGAAGGTCTTCACCCCGGGTGCGACGACGCAGTCGATCGTCGACTGGGTCCGCGAGCACGTCGGCACGCCAGCGGTCTGACGTGGGCAAGATCTACGACGGCATCGACGACACCCTTGCCGCCTGGCTGCAGTCCCAGCCGCTGTGGTTCGTGGCGAGCGCCCCGCTTGCCGCCGACGGTCGGGTCAACGTCTCGCCGCGCGGCCACGACACCCTGTCGGTGCTCGGCCCGCGTCGCGTCGGCTGGGTCGACCTCACCGGCAGCGGCGTCGAAACGATCGCCCATCTGCGCGAGAACGGCCGCATCACGCTGCTGTTCTGCTCCTACGACGCGCGCCCACGCATCGTCCGGCTGCACGGTCACGGCGCCGTCGAGATGCCGGGCACACCGGCGTACGACGAGGTGGTGGCGCGCCACCCCGCGCATCCGGGCGCCCGCGCGGTCGTCGTGGTCGATGTGGAGCGGGTCAGCGACTCCTGCGGGTTCGGCGTACCGGTGATGGAGTTCGTCGGCGAGCGGGACCTGCTGCGGCTGGCGGCCGAGCAGCGGGGTCCGGCCGGGCTCGCGGCCTACCGGGCCGAGCGCAACGCCGAGAGCATCGACGGTCTGCCCGGTCTGTGACTCGGTGTTTCGCCCGTGAGGCCGCTGCGTGGCTGGGCGGCGTCCCTCGCTAGCCTCGCCGGGACAACGCTGCCTCAGGACAGGACCAGCTGTGGATCTCATGGAGTACCAGGCGAAGGAGCTCTTCGCCAAGCACGGCGTCCCCGTGCTGCCGGGCGAGACGGTCGACACGGCCGAGGCCGCGCGCGGCGTCGCTGAGCGCATCGGCAGGCCCGTCGTCGTCAAGGCGCAGGTCAAGACCGGTGGCCGGGGCAAGGCCGGCGGCGTCAAGCTGGCCGAGACGCCCGACGAAGCGGTTGCCCGCGCGAGTGACATCCTCGGCCTCGACATCAAGGGTCACGTCGTCCACCAGGTGCTCGTCACCGAGGCGAGCGACATCGACACCGAGTACTACGTCTCGTTCCTGCTCGACCGTGCCAACCGCACCTACCTCGCCATGGCGAGCGTGGAGGGAGGGATGGAGATCGAGCAGCTCGCAGTGGAGCGGCCCGAAGCGCTCGCCCGCGTCGCCGTCGACGCCCTCACCGGCTGTGACGCGGCCAAGGCGGCCGAGATCGTCGCCACCGCCGGGTTCCCGGCCGAGGTGGCCGGATCCGTCGCCGACATCCTGGTCTCGCTGTGGAAGGTCTTCGTCGAGGAGGAGGCCACCCTGGTCGAAGTCAACCCGCTGGTGAAGACCCCGGACGGCCGCATCGTCGCCCTGGACGGCAAGGTCACCCTGGACGCCAACGCGGAGTTCCGGCATCGGGCGGTGTTCGACGCCTACGCAGATGTTGTCGCCGAGGACGACCTCGAAGGTCGGGCGAAGGCCAAGGGTCTGAACTACGTCAAGCTCGACGGCCAGGTCGGCATCATCGGCAACGGCGCCGGGCTGGTCATGAGCACCCTCGACGTCGTCGCCTACGCCGGCGAGGCGCATGGCGGGGTCAAACCGGCCAACTTCCTTGATATCGGCGGCGGTGCGTCCGCGCAGGTGATGGCCGACGGGCTTGAGATCATCCTGTCCGACCCGGATGTCCGGTCGGTCTTCGTCAACGTGTTCGGTGGGATCACCTCCTGCGACGCGGTCGCGGACGGCATCGTGCAGGCCCTCGCGATGCTCGGCGCCAAGGAGACCAAACCGTTGGTCGTCCGCCTCGACGGCAACAACGTCGATGAGGGGCACCGCATCCTGGCTGCCGCCGCCAACCCGCTGGTCACCGTCGTCGACACGATGGACGGCGCCGCCGACAAAGCGGCCGAACTCGCTTGGAGTGCCCGCTGATGGCCATCTTCCTGACCGCCGACTCGAAGATCATCGTGCAGGGCATCACCGGCGCCGAAGGCACCAAGCACACCCGCCGCATGGTGGCGTCCGGCAGCAAGGTCGTCGGTGGCGTCAACCCGAAGAAGGCCGGCAGCGACGTCGACGGCATCGCGGTGTTCGCCACCGTCGCCGAGGCGATGGACAGGACCGGCGCCGACGTCTCGGTCGTCTTCGTCCCACCGGCGTTCGCCAAGGCCGCGGTCGTGGAGTCGATCGACGCCGGCATGGCGCTGGTGGTGGTCATCACCGAAGGCATCCCGGTGCAGGATTCGGCCTGGTTCTGGGCGTACAGCCAAGGGAAGTCGACCCGAATCATCGGCCCCAACTGCCCCGGCCTGATCAGCCCCGGCAAGGCCAACGCCGGCATCATCCCGGCCACCATCGCGCCGGCGCCCGGGCGGATCGGGCTGGTCAGCAAGAGCGGCACGCTGACCTACCAGATGATGTACGAGCTGCGGGAGTTCGGGTTCTCGACCGCGATCGGCATCGGCGGTGACCCGGTCGTCGGCTACGTCGCGGGCTTCACCGCCCCCGAAGGCAAGACGATGGGCCACGCCGGTGCGATCGTGTCCGGCTCGTCGGGTACCGCCGCGGCC
>JBKJOO010000124.1:0-17463 GCA_046595615.1 Mycobacteriales bacterium
GCACCTGCTGTTACCCGTGCGCGCCCCGGACCACCCGCGCGATGCGCTGCCCGAGACGGTCCGGCGGGTGCTCGACGCGGTGCCAGTGCGTTCGCCGGCGGGGGAGGCCAGCATCGCCCGAACCGCGGGGGTGTCCGCCCTCGTCGTCCAGCAGATCCTCCCGCCGCTGCTCGTCGCCGGTCTGGTCGAGCGTCGCGACGGCGGCTGGCGGCTGACGGCGCTCGGCGCCGGCCGCCCAGCGGCGGTGCCCGGCCGGTGATCCACGGCGCGTGGCGCCTTGACCTGTGCCGCAGCCGGGCGGAGCGTGGCTGGCGTGCCGGTCGACCCCTTCCTCCCACCGTCGCTGCAGGCTGCCCTCGACGGATTTGCGCGCCATCTGGAGCTCGAGCGGGACCGGTCGGTGCACACCATCCGGGCCTATGCGGGTGACGTCGCCGGGCTACTCGAGCACGCGACCCGCAGCGGGGTGACCGAGCCGGCGGGCGTGGACCTCGGGGTGCTGCGTAGCTGGCTGGCGATGCTGCGGGCGACCGGCGCGGCCCGGTCGACGCTGGCCCGGCGTGGCTCGAGTGCGCGCGCCTTCACCGGCTGGGCGCACCGCACGGGCCTGCTCGAACACGATCCCGGGCCCCTGCTCGGCACTTTGAAAGGCCATCGACCGCTGCCGGATGTGCTGCGCGTGGACGAGGCCGCGCGGCTGGTCGATGCGGTCGATGGCGACGCGCCCGCCGAGCTGCGTGACCGAGCGGCGCTGGAGCTGCTCTACGGGACGGGCATCCGAGTGGCGGAGCTCTGCGGGCTCGACCTCGGCGACGTCGACGATGCCCGGCGGGTCGTCCGGGTCCTCGGCAAGGGCCGCAAGGAACGCACCGTGCCGTACGGCGCTCCGGCGCAGCAGGCGCTGGACCGCTGGCGCTCGCAAGGCCGCCCGCGGTGGCGGTCATCGGCAAGCGGACCGGCACTGCTGCTCGGGGCACGGGGCGGACGGGTCGACGCCAGGACGGTGCGCCGGCTCGTGCACGTTCGGCTCGCAGCGGTCCCCGGCGCACCAGACCTCGGCCCGCACGGGCTGCGCCACAGCGCCGCGACACACCTGCTCGAAGGCGGCGCCGACCTGCGGAGCGTCCAAGAGCTGCTGGGCCACGCTACGCTCGCAACGACCCAGATCTACACGCATGTCAGCGTCGAGCGGCTGAGGACGAGCTATGAGCGTGCGCACCCCCGAGCCTGAAGGCTCGGGCGGCCCGGTGGCCACCGCCGCGCTCGATGACGTCCCGACGCCCCCGGCGGATCCTGCGGCGGTGGCGGACGCATCGGCCAAGCCGGCCCGTCGCGGGCGCTATGCCGGGGTGAGCGACGAGGAGCGGGCCGAGATTGAGCAGGCCATCGCAGTCCTGTGGCGGGAGTACAAAGCCTCCGGAGAGGAACGGCTGCGTGAGCGGCTGATCCTGCACTACTCGCCGCTGGTGAAATACGTCGCCGGTCGGGTCGGCGTGGGTCTCCCGCCGAACATCGAGCAGGCCGACCTGGTCTCCTACGGCATCTTCGGCCTCATCGACGCGATCGAGAAGTTCGACATCGAACGCGCGATCAAGTTCGAGACCTACGCGATCAGCCGCATCAAGGGCGCGATCATCGACGAGCTCCGCTCGATCGACTGGATCCCACGCTCGGTTCGTTACAAGGCCCGCGAGGTGGAGAAGGCGTACGCCGCGCTCGAGGCGCGCCTGCACCGGACGCCCACCGAGGCCGAGGTGGCCAGCGAGCTCGGGATCGCCCTCGAAGACCTGCATACGATCTTCGGGCAGGTCTCCTTCGTCAACGTGGTGGCGCTCGACGAATTGCTGACAGCCGGTGGCGAGAAGGGCGACAAACTCTCACTGGTCGACACCCTCGAAGACACCAAGGCCGAGGACCCGGTTGCTGCGTTCGAGACCGAAGAGACGAAATACCTGCTCGCCAAAGCGATCAACACGCTGCCCGAGCGGGAGAAGATCGTCGTGACGCTCTACTACTACGAGGGCCTCACGCTGGCTGAGATCGGCCAGGTCCTCGGGGTGACGGAGAGCCGGATCTGCCAGATGCATACGAAGGCGGTCTTGCAGCTCCGGGGCAAGCTGGCAGACCAGAAGGACTGACTGACTGGGAACGCTCGTTGGGCGTGGATCACGAGAGTCAGGAGTGCCATGCCGGGTAAGCACATGAGGACAGGGGCATCTGCCTCTCGATCGGTGTTGTCCACAGATCGCCTCGAGCGCGGTTTTCACCGGCTGTGCGCTACTAGCGTCAGATCCAGTACCTCGACCGGCCGGTCGAGGTCCCGGACCGTGACCACGGGAGTCTCACGATGGCGTACGAGGTGAAGGTCTCCACCGGAGACGTGCAGTCCAAGGCGAGCACGATCCAGCGCGAGGCCAGCGAGATTGAGGCCCGGCTGAGCCAGCTCACCTCGCAGATGGCTGACCTGGCGGGTTCCTGGACCGGCGCGGCGTCGAGTTCGTTCCAAGACCTGTTCCAGCAGTGGGACAAGGCAGCCCGTTCCATGAAGGACGCGCTCGGCGGCATTGGCCGCAGCCTGCACGGCGCCGGTATGGACTACGACTCGCTGGAGCAGCGCCTTACGAGTCAGTTCAGGTAGGGCCGCCTGGCGTGCTGCGCGCCCGGGCAGCCTGTTGCTGCCCGGGCGCGGTTGGCATTGTCCGGTGGGGTAGTCGGGCCCGTCGGGTGGGGTTCGCCGGGGAACGGCAACCGGGCAACTTCAACCGGGCAACGGCAACCGGGCCGGGCAAGGCAGCCCGGGCAACGGCAACCGGGCAGGGCAGCCCGGGCAATGGCAACCGGACGGGGCAGCCCGGGCAACGGCGGAAGACTGGGCGGGTGTCTGCCGGGGCGGGCGGTGCGTGGCGGTGCCGGTGCCGGATCGCCGGGAGGCCACCGCACGTCGCCTGTCTCGAGCTGCGCTGCCGCCCCCCCGCGGGCAGGCGCCGGCACACAACGGGCCACGCAGGCTGCCGAGCGGGGCGTAAAACAGGAAGAAAAGGGCCACGGCGATGGGGGAAGTGGTGTGGCTGGGATCAGCCGTCCATCTCGCGCCCAGCGACCTATGGCACCGGCACCTGCACCTGCACGACGTGACCGGGGGTGAGCAGCAGGCCGCGACCCGGCGGCCCGCTGAACGTGGCCGAGCGAGCCAGCCGGGTCCCGAGCAACTCGCCCTGCAGGTGCGACTGGGGACTCAGCAGCAGTCCGGAGCGGCTCTTGCGCACGTCGGCGGTGAAGCCGCGGAAGGCACCGGCCAGCTCGTCGGTTGTCCCGGCGACGATGAGGCAATGCTCAAGATCCCGGCCGTCGCGTAACACCTGCTGGAGCAGTGGCTGCACGTCGCTCGTGTGCAACAGCTCGGCGTCGTCGACGAGCACCGCGAAGGCGCCGTTGGCCTGGTTGAAGGTGCCCACCAGGTCTTCTGGACGTGGGTCGGTGCCGGTCTCGACGCGCAGGACCCCCGACGTCCCCGCGAGGTCGCGAAGGGGCGAGGGCCTCGGCGCAAGGATGCACAGCTCGGTCCCGGCGGCCAGCAGCGACCGGGCGATGGCGAGCAACGCGGTGGAGCGACCGGAGCGGGCCGGCCCCGCGATCGTGAACCCCGGTCCCAGCAGCGCCAGGTCGACCGTGACGGCAGCGAGCTCGTCCCCACCGACCCCAATGGTGATCACCAGGGGCCCACCCCCCGGGCGGCTGAACGGGCCCAGCTGGGCGTACGTCAGCCGGGTGGGCAGTGCATCGACCCGGAACGGACGCCGGCCCGGTGGTATCGCGGGTGCGGCCGCCCATGCGCCGACGATGGCCCCCAGCTCGGCCGTCTGGGCCGCCCCGCTGCCGTCGACCCCGAGCATCGCGATCTGCACCTCGACCCCGTTCTCGCCTCGGAAGCCGCGGCCGTTCTCGATCCGGTCGGGCAGCAGCCGGGGGGACAAACCGGCCAGCGCGTAGTCGCTGCGATCCGCGAGCCGAAGGCAGAGCGTGTCCTCGATCGAGCTGGAGACCTTGCTGAGCAGGGCGCTCCGATCGCCCGCCACAACCACCCGCAGTCCGGCTCCGGGTCCTTCCCGGAGCAGGCGCAGCAACGTGTCGGTGAGTCGCCCGGCGTCGACGTCGTCGAAGGCCGACACGAAGCCCTCCCACCGGTCCAGCAGCAGCACCAGGTAGGGCAACCGGGCCGGTGCTGCCGCCGCGGTGCGTTGCTCGGCGACGTCGGAGAAACCGCCGGCGGCCAGGAGGTCCTGTCGCCGGGCGACCTCGACCGTCAGCCGGGTCAGGAGGCGGTCGGCGCGCTCCACCTGGCTGCGCTGGACGACTGCACCGCAGTGTGGGAGGCCGGCAAGCGGCAGCAGGGCACCGTTGCCGCAGTCGAGGGCGTACAGATGGACGTCCTCGGGGTGGCAGCACAACCCGATCGCCCCGGCGATGGTTCGCAGCAGGGTGGACCGGCCGGACCGGGGGGCGCCGACGACCAGCAGATGGCTCCCGTGTTCGAGGTCCAGGACCGCGGGGTGTTGGGCCTGCCGCTCCGGCAGATCGGCCACGCCGTACGGCAGCGGGCGCAGCGGCAGGGCCGGCAGGGGCAGCAGCCCCTCGCCCCCGGTCAACAGTGTCGACAGCGGCACCAGGGCCGGCAGGGGCTCGAGCCAGGGTCCACGCTGGGGCGGCAGGTCGGCGGCGGCCTCCCGGACAGCTTCGACGAGCGCGTGCAGGTCGGTCTGGTCCTGGTCCGGCTCGGGCTCGCTGCGCATCGTCGGGGGAGCGGGCAGGCCGAGCGCCGACCAGTCGACCGCCGTGGCCGTCACCGGGACCTGCCGGACGACGGCGAGCCCCGGTCGACGGCCGCCCACCCGGGCGGACTGGAACAGCTGCAGGGACGTGTGTCCCGTCCGGCAGTAGCCGCGACCGGGTGTGCTCTTGGCGATCGAGGCCGCGTCCGGGGCGTTGATGACATCCTGGGATTCGGCCACGTCGGTCACCCGCAGCGCCACCCGTAGGTTGGTGTTGGCCCGGATCTCCGGGATGACGACACCGCTGGGTCGCTGCGTCGCAAGGACCAGGTGGACGCCGAGCGACCTCCCGCGCTGGGCGATACCGACCAGGCCCCGGACGAAGTCGGGCAGTTCCTCGACCATCGAGGCGAACTCGTCGATGACGATGACGAGTCGGGGGAGCGGCAGCGCGTGGCGCTCCCAGGAGTCCTCGATGTCCTTGGCCCCGACGGCGCTGAGGAGCTGTTCGCGGTGCGTGAGCTCGGCTGACAGCGAGGCGAGGGCCCGTTCGACGAGGTGGCCGTCGAGGTCGGTGACCATCCCGACCGTGTGCGGCAGGCGGGCGCAATCCTTGAACGCCGCGCCGCCTTTGTAGTCCACCAGCACGAAGGTCATCGCATCCGGCCGATTCGCGACGGCCAGCGAGGCGACAAGGGTCTGCAGGAACTCGGACTTGCCGGCGCCGGTGGTGCCCGCGACGAGTGCGTGTGGCCCGTCATGACGCAGATCGAGTGTCCAAGGGCCGTCGCTCGTGAGCCCGACCAGCGCGGCGGTGGTGCGCCCGTCCGAGCGCCAGTGGGATCGGATGTCGGCGCCGTTCGGCGGGTCCAGGCCGAGCAGGTCGAGCAGTCGGGCTGACGTCGGCAGCTGTGATTGTCCGTCCTCGGTGCTGACGTCGCGCACCGGAGCAAGCGAGCGCGCAACCTGCTCGCCCCACGACGCCGAGACGACATCAGCGCGTACGCCGGGCTGGGGCACGCCCCCGCTGCGACGGACCGTCAGCTCGCTGTCCCCGTCGCAGGTCACGACGGCGGAGCACTCCTCGGGCAGCAGCCGTTCGCGGTCGTCGAGGCAGATCGCGTGAACACCGACGGCGGGCCCTTCGCGCAGGACCTGTGCCATCCCCGGCAGGCCGCGCAGGCCACGGGCGCCGTCCAGGACGACCAGGACGAGCGGCAGTGCGCGTGCCTCGAGCTGGGCGCGGACATCCCGGGCGGCCCGGCTGCGGGCGCCCACCAGTGCGGTCAACTCGAGCACGCGGTGGGTGAGGCTCTCCAGGCCGTCGCCGACCAGCGCCAGGCAGTCCTGGCCGGCGGTCGGCGCTGCATGCGGCAACCAGCGCACGAAGCCCCAGTCGGCGGCGGCAGCCGGCGCCGCCGGGTCCACCAGCAGGACGACCCCGAGATCGCGTGGACTGGTCAGGACGGCGGCCTGGGTGACCAGCCAGCGGGCCACCGAGCGGACGTGCACGCGATCGCCGGTGATCCCGAGCACCCCGATCTCGCGCATCGGCAGCACGATCGGCACGCCGACGAGCTCACCGCCGGCGGGGGGCGGGCCGGTTGCCGTCGCCGACCTGACCCGCACCGAGGTCGGAGCGCTTGCGCCGGTCCCGACGCGCAGCACGAGGGTGTCGTCGTCGCCACGGCGGCGTTCCCAGAGCCTGCGCCGCGGTCCGGTCGCCATCAGCAGGACGGCGGCCGGATCCGGAAAGGCCTCGCGTCGGCGGATCGCTTCGGCTGCCGAGGCAGCGGCGAACTGCCGCTCGGCCTCGAGCAGCGCGGCGGCGTGCGCGACGGTTGCGCTGACCGCCGCCGCCCGGCCGGAGCGCCGGTCGGAGACGAAGGCCGACACGGCGATGACCGGCGACATCAGCGTGAACAGCAGGAACAGTGGGCTGAGCAGGAACGCCATGACGACGCCGAGCAGGACCGGCAGCAGGAGCGGCAGCAGCGCGAGCTTGCGTGGCTCGGTGGCCGGCGGCTCGACCGGGAATTCGACCGTGGTCGCCGGCTCGGCCCGGCGCAGCCGTGGCGGCCGGTTGACCTCGAGCGAGCAGTCGGGCGCGGCGGTCACCGCGGCGTCCGGCGCGTCGTACGCCGTGACGGTGAGCAGGTCGCGTCCAACGGTGAGCTGCGTGTCCCGACCCACCGGCGCAGGCGAGGTGAGCGGGACGCCGTCGACCAGGACCCGGTGGTCGGGTCCGAGGGTCGCGGCGACGGCGCCGGCCGGGCTGATCGTGAGCTGCAGGTGGCGGCTGCCGACATCGGGGTCGTGCAGGCGAACGTCGGCTGTCGGTGCGTGGCCGACGACGGTCACGCCGTAGGTCAACGGGTAGATCGCCCCGGCGTCCGGACCCCCAACCACGCGGAGCTGGGCCGGGCCGGCACCGTCGGTGGCGACGGCTGGGGCCGGACCACCGAGCCACAGCTCGCAACCGGAGCGGATGCCGGCCGACAAGACCGTGTTGCCTCCCTCGAGCCGACGGCCGAGCAGCCACAGGCCCGCAACGCGGCCCGGCGCGAGCAACCTGGAGAGGGCGGCTTCGACGGCGCTGACCAGGTCGTCGGGGGAGAGGTCCAGCACCACCTCGAGCCGTCTGCCGGTGGCGGCGTCGACGGCCGTCAGCTGGAGGCGCACGGGTGCAGTGTGGGGGAGGGTCCTGCTCCCACTGGTGCCGGCGGGACTTCGGGCCGGGTCCGGGGCGCGGTGTTCACCCTGGGCGCCGGCGGGCCCGCTCGGTCCCGAGGTCGACCGGCCCCGCCCAGGCCGGCTCGAGAACCGCCGGTGCCGGCGCGGGGGCGACGCCCCGCGCGGCTGCCGGCACCGGCGCGGATGGCGGCTTCGGACCGGGCCGGCGGATGAGTAGCGCGAGCCCAGCCAGCAGTGCGACAGCCGCGGCCGCACCCAGCGAACGGTCCTGTCCACGTAGGCCCAACCGCGGCTCGGTCACCGGGGTGGCGGTCGACGGGAGTCGGATCGTCGGTTGTTCGCGGGCGGTCCCGGCGCCGACCCCCCCGACGCCGCGCCCCAAGCCGGGCGCGAGGTCGGCGCCGCCGGGCACCGCCAGCAACCGCACCCGAGTCGGCCCGAGCAGCAGGAGCGGATCGAGATAGGTCGAACCGCGCAGCAGGCCCCAGTGCAGACAAGCCGGGGCGCAGTGCCCGAGACCGAGGCGTCCCAGGACCTGACCGGTGACAACCACCTGGCCGACCCGGACCTGCCCCGTGACCGGCTCGTAGGTCGTGCGCAGCAGGCCGTGGACGACCACGACCACCCCGCGACCGGCGAGCAACCCGGCGTAGGAGACCCGGCCGGCACCGGCGGCCCGGACCGGCGCCCCCGCCGCGCCGCGCAGATCGACGCCCCGATGTCCCACCCCGTACGTCGTGACAGGTGGGTCGAAGCCCCGGACGACCGCCGGCGGCCCGGCGAGCGGCCAGATCCAGGCCGGGGGCGGCGGGGCGGCGCCGGCTGGTTGTGGCAGCCCCACCGAGCCGAGGCCGAGGCCGATGAGCAACCCGGCCAGGGCGCCGCCCGACCGCAGCCGCCCCGGCCCGCTCCCAGCCCGCCATCGGCCAGCCCGCCATCGACGAGTCCCCGCCGGCCAGCCGCCGGACCGCCATCGGCCAGCCCGCCCAGGCTGCTGCCTGGCGCGCATGTCCCACCCGTCCGGACCGCACTCGTGCTGATCCACACCCCAGCTCGGACGCACAGTGCGCCACCTCCTCGACCCGGTGACGACGATGTCAAGCCGGCGGGCTCTTCAGTGGCTCGCCGCCAGATCTGTGGATGGCGGGCCGGCTGGGCTCGGCGCCCTGTGGACGGCGTACAGTGGTGACAGCGACCCGGTCCGCCGGGTCGACTTCGCGTGCCCGCCGACCCTCACGGGAAGGTGCGCCCCAAAGGTCTCGACGCCGAACCCGGTGCCGGGTGGGGTGTGACCTCGGGTGCCAGGGCGGTCGCCACCCGGCAGCCGCATCAACCGACCAGCGCGGTGACGCCTCCGGGCGCCTCGCGCGAGCACAGAGATGGCAACCCATGGCGGTCGTCAGCATGCGCCAGCTCCTTGAGAGCGGCGCCCACTTCGGGCACCAGACCAAGCGCTGGAACCCCAAGATGAAGCGCTTCATCTTCACCGAGCGCAATGGCATCTACATCATCGACCTGCAGCAGACGCTGGGCTACATCGACCGCGCCTACGACTTCGTCAAGGAGACGGTGGCGCACGGTGGGACGATCATGTTCATCGGCACCAAGCGCCAGGCGCAGGAGTCAATCGCCGAACAGGCCAACCGGGTCGGCATGCCGTACGTGACCGAGCGCTGGCTCGGTGGAATGCTCACCAACTTCCAGACCGTCTTCAAGCGGCTGCAGCGCCTCAAGGAGCTCGAGCTCATCGAGGTGACCGGTGGCGCCACCGTGCTGACCAAGAAGGAGGCGCTGGTGCTCTCCCGCGAGCGCATCAAGCTGCAGCGCACCCTTGGTGGCATCCGCGAGATGACCCGCACCCCGAGCGCGGTCTGGATCGTCGACACCAACAAGGAGCACCTCGCCGTCAGCGAGGCCCGCAAGCTCAACATCCCGGTCGTGGCGATCCTGGACACCAACTGCGACCCCGACGTCGTCGACTACAAGATCCCCGGCAACGACGATGCGATCCGCTCCATCGCGGTCATGACGCGGGTCATCGCCGACGCCGTCGCCGAGGGCCTGATGGCGCGGGCCGGTGCCAACGCGGCCGCCGGCGCCGAGGGCGACAAGCCATCGTTCGACAACGCCCCGGCGGGCCAGCTGGCCGGCGACGAGCCGCTGCCGGAGTGGGAGAAGGAGCTGCTCACCGGCGGCGCCGCCCAGGTGGCCGGCGTCGACACCGCGGCCGTGCAGGGCGCCGGCGCTGCCGAGGTTCCCGACGCCGAGGCCCCCGCAGGCGCAGCGCCCGCTGCCGAGGCCCCCCCAGTCGCAGCGCCCGCCGCCGAGGTCCCCGCGGCAGCCCCCGCTGCCGAGGCCCCGGCAGTCGCAGCCGCCGCGACCGAGGTCCCCGCGGCGCCCGCTGCCGAGACCCCTGCTCCGTAGTCCTCGCGTCACCGGTCCGGGGCCGACGGGGACACCCGTCCGGCCCCGGCCCGCTGTCCAGACCAGCTCACCCGATCAGCATCCGAGACGAGAGAGATCATGGCTTCCATCACTGCCGCGGACATCAAAAAGCTCCGCGAGTCGACCGGCGCCGGCATGACCGACTGCAAGAACGCCCTGGTCGAGGCCGACGGTGACTACGACAAGGCTGTCGAGTTCCTGCGCATCAAAGGGTTGAAGGGCGTGGCCAAGCGGGAGGGCCGGGCGGCGAGCAATGGACTGGTCGCCGCCGTGCTCGACGGCACCGCCAAGGGCACCCTGCTGGAGTTGAACTGTGAGACCGACTTCGTCGCGAAGGGCGCGAAATTCCAGGAGCTCGCCGCCCAGGTCGTCCAGGCCGCCAAGGGCGCGAACGACCCCGCCGAGGTCACCGTCGACGGCAAGCCGCTCAAGGAGGTCCTCGATGACGCCGGCGCCCTGCTCGGTGAGAAGATCGAGGCCCGCCGGGTGACCACCTTCGAGGGCGCCTATGTCGGGCTGTACCTGCACAAGACCAACCCCGATCTGCCGCCGCAGCTCGGGGTGCTCGTCGAGCTGTCCGGCGACAACGCCGAGATCGCCAAGGACGTCGCCCAGCACATCGCCGCGTTCACGCCGCAGTTCGTCACCCGCGACCAGGTCGACCCGGCGGTCGTCGCCAAGGAGCGCGAGATCGCCGAGGCGACCGCCAAGGAGGAGGGCAAGCCCGAGGCGGCCCTGCCCAAGATCGTCGAGGGGCGGGTCAACGGCTTCTACAAAGAGGCCGTCCTGGTCGAGCAGGCCTTCGCCAAGGACAGCAAGAAGACCGTCGGCAAGGTGCTCGAGGAGGCCGGCGTCAGCGTCGTGCGCTTCGCCCGCTTCAAGGTGGGCCAGGCCTAGCAGTAGGTTCGCCCGCACCACCAGCCCGTACGACGAGGAGGCCGCCACCCGATGAGCACCGACCGGGAGGCGGCCTCGTCGCCGTCGTACAGCAGGGTGGTGCTCAAGCTCTCCGGTGAGGCGTTCGCGGGTGGTGGCGGGATGGGCGTCGAACCGGCGACGGTGCAGCGCATCGCCCGGCAGATCGCCGAGGTTGTCCGCGGCGGCGTGCAGGTGGCGGTCGTGGTCGGCGGCGGCAACTACTTCCGGGGCGCCGAGCTGACCCAGAAGGGGCTGGACCGCAACCGCTCGGATTACATGGGCATGCTCGGCACGGTCATCAACTGCCTGGCGCTGCAGGACTTCCTGGAAAAGCAGGGCATCGAGACCCGGGTGCAGACGGCCATCGCGATGGGGCAGGTCGCCGAGCCCTACGTGCCGCGGCGGGCTGTGCGGCACCTCGAGAAGGGCCGGGTCGTGATCTTCGGAGCCGGGCTCGGCGTGCCGTTCTTCTCCACCGACACCTGCGCGGCGCAGCGGGCCCTCGAGACCGGGGCGCAGTGCGTGCTGATGGCCAAGCAGGTCGACGGGGTCTACGACGACGACCCGCGCAGCAACCCCGATGCGGTCAAGTTCGACGCGCTGTCCTACGGCGAGGTGCTCGAACGCCGGCTCAAGGTCGCCGACGCCACCGCGATCAGCCTGTGCATGGACAACGGCATGCCCATCGTGGTGTTCGACCTGCTCCGCGAGGGCAACATCGCGCGCGCGGTCGCCGGTGAGAAGATCGGCACCCTGATCAGCGCTTCGGAAGGTGCGACCAGATGATCGACGACACGCTCCTCGACGCCGAGGAGCGCATGGACAAGGCGGTCACCGTCGCCAAGGAGGACTTCTCGGGCATCCGCACCGGGAGGGCCACCCCGGCGATGTTCAACAAGATCGTGATCGAGTACTACGGGGCGGTGACGCCGGTCAACCAGCTGGCCTCGCTCAGCGTGCCCGAGCCACGGATGGCGGTCATCTCGCCTTACGACAAAGGCAGTCTCGGGCTGATCGAGCGGGCGATCCGCGACTCCGACCTCGGCGTCAACCCGACCAACGACGGCAACATCATCCGGATCGTCTTCCCGCAGCTCACCGAGGAGCGCCGGCGGGAGTTCATCAAGGTGGCCCGGACCAAGGCCGAGGACGCCAAGATCTCGATCCGCAACATCCGGCGCAAGGCCAAGGACGATCTGGATCGCCTCGTCAAGGACGGCGAGACCGGGGAGGACGACGTCGCCCGGGCCGAGAAGGAGCTCGAGCGGACCACCGCGAGCTACATCACCAGCGTGGACGAGCTGCTCCGGCACAAGGAAGCCGAGCTGCTGGAGGTCTGATGACCGTCCTGGACTCACCCGACAACCCCGTTCCCGCGACGCCCACGACGAGCCGCGCCGGCCGCAACCTGCCGGTCGCGATCGCCGTCGGCCTCGGGCTTGGCGCGCTCATCACGGCGCCACTGTTCTCCCCGTACCGCTGGCTGTTCGTCGTCGTGCTGGTCGGCGCCATGGTCGCCGGCACCCGCGAGGTCGTGCATGCGCTGCGCACCCTCGGGGTCGCGCCGCCGCTGGTGCCGCTGGTCGTCGGTGGGGCCACGATGATCGTGCTGGCCTACCGCGAGGGCTCCGAAGAGCTGTTCATCGCGCTCGCGCTCACGGTGCTGGCGTGCCTGGCGTGGCGGCTCACCGAGCCCGTCCAGGGCTACCTGCGCGACGTGTCGTCGGCGACGTTCACCGCGGCCTACGTGCCGTTCCTGCTCGGCTTCGTGGCCCTGCTGACCGTGCCGCCGGATGGTCCGCGACGGGTCACGGCCTACATTGCGACGGTCGTCTGCAGCGACGTCGGGGGCTACGCCGCTGGCGTGCTGTTCGGCAAACACCCGATGGCGCCGTCGGTCTCGCCGAAGAAGTCCTGGGAGGGCTTCGGTGGCTCGCTGGCCGCGTGCGCCGCGGCCGGGGCCATCTTCTTCGCCACGCTGTTCCACACCTCGGCGCTGCTCGGCGCGCTCTACGGTCTGGCGATCGTGGTGACCGCCACCCTCGGCGACCTCGGCGAGTCGATGATCAAGCGGGACATCGGCATCAAGGACATGGGCAAGCTGCTGCCCGGCCACGGCGGCCTGATGGACCGGCTCGACTCGTTGCTGCCGACTGCCCCGATCGCCTGGCTGCTGCTGTCCGCCTTCGTACCGCTGCCCTGATCCGCTCCGCGGCCGCGCGCTGCGCAGCTGCGCAACGATCATCCAGCCGCGCGGTTCGTGATCGTTGTGCGCGGGGCGCGCTGCTGGCCGCTCTGCGGTGCGCAAAGATCAACAAGGGTGCTGGCCGGGCGCGATTCATCCCGGCCCCGGGCCGGCAGGCGGCCCGTCACCCGGCCGGCCCGTCACCCGGCCGACCCCGTCACCCGGCCGACCACGCGCGCACCGCGGCCCGACGTACCCTGGATCCACTGTGCTCCCGCTCCCGCTCGTCTTCGACGCACCCAAACGGGGCATGCCGCCGCAACACCTCGCCGACCTCGACGCGGCCGGCCGCCGGGCCGCTCTGGTGGCCGCCGGCGAGCAGGGCTTCCGGGCCGAGCAGCTCGCCCGGCACTACTTCGCCGGCCACGCGCCGGAGCAGATGACCGACCTGTCGGCCGCCCTGCGGGCCAAGCTGCCCGAGTTGCTGCCGACCCTGTTCACCACGGTGCGCGAGGTCGACTGCGACGACGGCGCGACCAGGAAGACCCTGTGGCGGGCGCACGACGGCACGCTGGTCGAGTCGGTGGTGATGCGCTACACCGCGCGCACGACCGTCTGCGTCAGCAGCCAGGCCGGCTGCGGGATGGCCTGCCCGTTCTGCGCGACCGGCCAGGCCGGACTGACCCGCAACCTGTCGATCGCCGAGATCGTCGACCAGGTCGTGTCCGCCCAGCGGTCCGAGGCAGCCGCCGGCGGCCGGGTCAGCAACGTCGTGTTCATGGGCATGGGTGAGCCGCTGGCGAACTACCACCGGGTGGTGGCCGCGGTCCGCCGCATCGTCGACCCCGCTCCGGGCGGCCTCGGCCTGAGCCAACGCAACGTGGTGGTCAGCACGGTCGGCCTCGTGCCGGCGATCAGGAAGTTCACCGAGGAGGGCCTGCAAGTGACCCTCGCGCTGTCACTGCACGCCCCGGACGACGAGCTCCGCAACACCCTCGTCCCGGTCAACACCCGCTGGCCCGTCCGCGAGGTCCTCGAGGCGGCCTTCGGCTATGTACGCCGCACCGGCCGCCGGCTGTCGATCGAGTACGCCCTGATCCGGGATGTCAACGACCAGCCGTGGCGCGCCGACCTGCTCGCCAAGCGGCTCGCCGGCAAGCTCGTGCACGTCAACCTGATCCCGCTCAACCCCACCCCCGGCTCGGCGTGGGACGCGAGCCCCAAGCCGGTCGAGCAGGAGTTCGTCCGCCGGCTCCGGGCCGCCGGCGTCAACACCACCGTGCGGGACACCCGCGGGCGCGAGATCGCCGGCGCCTGCGGCCAGCTCGCCGCCCTGGGCTAGCAACGTCGGGCTAGCCACGCCGGGCCAGGCCGGCTAGCGGACCTCGGCGACGTCGTACGTCGTGACGACGGGCGCGCCGGCCACGTGGTCGCCGATGGCGGCGAACAGGGCCGCGACGTGCGGGGTCTTCATGTGGGCGTCGAGGTCGGCCTGGCTGTCCCAGGTTTCGATCGAGGCGTAGCTGTCCGGGTCCTCGACGTCGGTCCAGAAGGCGTAGCTCTGGCAGCCGGGGTCGGTGCGGCTGGCGGCGGCGCAGGTGGCCAGCGCGGCCTGCAGCTGCGCGCGCGAGCCGGGCTTGCCGGGGACAGTGGCGATGACGACGAGCACGGGGCGCTCCCAGGGTCGAGGATGTCGGGAGCACTTCCTACACTGGCGGGCGTGACCCGCGACATCGTGCTGCTGGGATCGACCGGTTCGGTCGGCACCCAGGCCCTCGACGTGGTGCGTCGCAACCCCGACCGGTTCCGGGTGGTCGGGCTCGCCGCCGGCGGCGGCCGGGTCGAGGTGCTGGCCCGCCAGGCGCTCGAGTTCGGCGTCGAGGTGGTGGCCGTCGCCAAGGCGACGACCGCCCAGGACCTGCAGCTTGCCTTCTACGCCGAGGCGCAAGCCCGCGGCTTCAGTGCCGGCGGGTTCGCGCTGCCCAAGATCCTGGCCGGCCCGGACGCCGCGACCGAGGTTGCGGCCTGGCCGTGCCACACGGTGCTCAACGCGATGACCGGCTCGGTCGGGCTCGCGCCGACCCTCGCCGCCCTGCAGGCCGGCCGCATCCTCGCGCTGGCCAACAAGGAGAGCCTGGTCGCCGGCGGGCCGCTCGTCACGCCGTACATCGACCAGATCGTGCCGGTCGACAGCGAGCACAGCGCCCTGGCCCAGTGCCTGCGGGGCGGCGCAATGCACGAGGTGGCCCGGCTCGTGCTCACCGCCAGTGGCGGGCCGTTCCGTGGCCGCACCGACCTCGCGGGCATCACGGCCGAACAGGCGCTCGCCCACCCCACCTGGGACATGGGCCCGGTGGTCACGATCAACAGCGCGACCCTCATCAACAAGGGGCTGGAGCTGATCGAGGCGCACCTGCTGTTCGGCGTGGCCTACGACGCGATCGACGTCGTCGTCCACCCGCAGTCAGTGGTGCACTCGATGGTGAGCTTTGTCGACGGTTCGACGATCGCCCAGCTCAGCCCACCCGACATGCGGCTGCCGATCGCGCTCGGGCTGTCCTGGCCGGACCGGGTGCCCGCGGCGAGCCCGGCGATGGACTGGCGGGTCCCGACCTCGATGGAGTTCCTGCCCCTGGACGAGCAGGTCTTCACCGCCGTCGCGCTGGCCCGCCGGGCCGGCGCGCAGGGCGGCACCGCACCGGCGACGCTCAACGCGGCCAACGAGGTCTGCGTCGCGGCCTTCCTGGCCGGCCGGCTGGACTTCGCCGCGATCGTCGACACCGTCGCGCAGGTTGTCGACGAGCACGGGCTCAGGGAACGCCCGACACTGGTCGAGGTGTTGGAGTCAGAGACGTGGGCGCGCGCCCGCGCCACCGAGCTCACCGGAGAGGCCAGCCCGTGACCGCCGTTGGCGTTGTCGCATTCGTCGTCGCCCTGCTCATCTCGGTCATGCTGCACGAGGCCGGGCACTTCCTGACCGCCCGGCACTACGGCATGAAGGCCACCCAGTTCTTCGTCGGCTTCGGCCCGACCCTGTTCTCGCGTCGGCGCGGCGAGACCGAGTACGGCATCAAGGCCATCCCCGCCGGGGGCTTCGTCAAGATCGTCGGCATGACGCCGCTGGAGGAGATCGAGCCCGGCGACGAGCGCCGCGCCTTCTTCCGCCAGCCGGCCGGTCGCCGCACCGTCGTGCTGGCCGCCGGCTCGACCGTTCACTTCCTCATCGCGGTCGTGCTGGTCGCCGGGGTGTCGTTCGCGATCGGCACCGTCGACGCCAAGGCGCCGGTGCTGACCGCGCCGCTCGCCTGCGTGCAGACGAGCATCACGAGCGCCGACCAGGCCGCTGGCGCGACCGACAAGGCCGCCGGTCGGTGCCCGACCGGCACGATCCCGGGCATCGCCGCAGCGGCCGGCCTCAAGGTCGGCGACCGGGTCCTGCGGGCCGACGGTCGCACCGTCACGACGTACCGCCAGTTCACCCAGATCGTCCGCGCTTCGGCCGGCAAAACGATCGGCCTCGTCGTACGCCGGGACGGTCGCGAGCGCACCGTCCGGCTGACCCCGGCCCTGGTCACCCGACCCGACCTGGCCAAGCCGACCACGACCGTCCAGGTCGGCGCGATCGGGATCGGCCAGGACCCGTTCGTCCTCAAGCGTCTCGGCCCGGTCGCGGCGGTCAAGCAGACCGGCGCGACCCTCGGGCTGATCGTCACCGGCACCTACGACACGCTGACCAAGAAGCTCGGCACGATCGGTGGCATCTACGGCAAGCACCGCGACCCGACGGGGGTCGTCGGGGTCGTCGGGGCGGCCCGGGTGAGCGGGGAGATCATCAACGCACCGGTGCCGTTCGCGGTGCGGGTGGCCGACTTCCTGCTGCTGATGGCCGGGCTCAACCTGTTCGTCGGCGTGTTCAACCTGCTGCCGCTGCTGCCCCTGGACGGCGGCCACATCGCCGTGCTGGCCTTCGAGCAGGCCCGTGACAAGCTCCGCCGGGCCCGCGGCTACGTCGGCGAGCTGCAGCGGGTCGACCTCAACAAACTGACCCCCGTCACCCTCGCGGTGGTGGCGTTGTTCATCGGCTTCACCTTCTTCGTGCTCGGCGCGGACATCGTTAACCCCATCAAGCTGGGCGGCTAGCTCCCTATGACACAGGCGATCTCACTCGGCATGCCCGAGATCCCGGCCCGCCTCGGCGAGCGCCGGAAGACCCGGCAGATCGACGTCGGCGGCGTGCTCGTCGGCGGCGGGGCGCCGATCAGCGTGCAGTCGATGACCACGACGGTGACGGCCGACATCGACGCCACGCTGCAGCAGATCGCGGCGCTGACCGCGACCGGCTGCCAGATCGTGCGGGTCGCCGTACCCGACCCGGTGGACGCCGAGGCGCTGGCGACCATCGTGCGCAAGTCGCAACTGCCCGTGATCGCCGACATCCACTTCCAGATGAAG
>JBKJOO010000179.1:0-7908 GCA_046595615.1 Mycobacteriales bacterium
CCCGGTCGAGGTGCTCGCCGCTCTCGGACTCGTGCTCGGTGACGGCGGTGCGGGCGATCCCCTCCAGCACGTGTTTGCCGATCAGGTCCGGCTGCGGGATCGCGATCGGGTAGTCGCCGGTGAAGCAGGCGCGACACAGGTCGTCGGCCCGCTGGTTGCTCGCGGCAGTCAGTCCCTCGAGGCTGACGAAGGCCAAGCTGTCGGCGCCGATGGAGTTGCGGATCTCTTCCACCCCCATACCCGAGGCGATCAGCTCGGCCTTGCTGGCGAAGTCGATGCCGTAGAAGCAGGGCCACATCACCGGCGGGCTCGAGATCCGCACGTGCACCTCGGCAGCGCCCGCCTCGCGCAGCATCCGGACCAGCGCCCGCTGGGTGTTGCCGCGCACGATCGAGTCGTCGACGACGACGAGCCGCTTGCCTTTGATCACCTCACGCAGCGGGTTGAGCTTGAGCCGGATGCCGAGCTGGCGGATGGTCTGCGACGGCTGGATGAAGGTGCGCCCGACGTAGGCATTCTTGACCAGGCCCATGCCGTACGGGATGCCGCTCTGCTCGGCGTAGCCGATCGCGGCCGGGGTGCCGGACTCGGGCACCGGAATGACGAGGTCGGCGTCGACCGGCGCCTCGAAGGCGAGCGTCCGGCCGACCTGGACCCGGGTCGTGTACACGCCCTGGCCAGCGATCGTGGTGTCCGGGCGGGCCAGATAGACGTATTCGAACAGGCAGCCCTTGGGGGTCTTCTCGGCGAAGCGCTGCGAGCGCACCCCGTGCTCGTCGATGGCCAGCAGCTCACCGGGCTCGACCTCGCGCACGAAGCTCGCGCCGACGATGTCGAGCGCCGCCGACTCACTGGCGACGACCCAGCCCCGCTCGAGCCGGCCGAGCACGAGCGGGCGCACGCCGTGCGGGTCGCGGGCGGCGTACAGCGTGTGCTCGTCCATGAACACCAGGCAGAACGCGCCACGCAGCGTCGGCAGCACCTCCATCGCGGCGGCGTCCGGCGACAGGTCCGGCCGCGCCGCAAGCAGCGTCGTGATGAGGTCGGAGTCGGTGGTGGACGCCATCGGTCCGCGCTCCACCGCGAGGCCGGCGACCCGGCTGGCGAGCTCGCTGGTGTTGGTGAGGTTGCCGTTGTGGCCGAGCGCCAGGCTGCCGCCGCCGGGCTGGGTGCGGAAGCTCGGCTGGGCGTTCTCCCAGGTGCACGAGCCGGTGGTCGAGTAGCGGCAGTGGCCGATGCCGAGGTGACCCTTCAGGCTCTGCAGCAGCGCCTCGTCGAAGACCTGCGCGACCAGGCCGAGCTCTTTGTAGACGAGCACCGAGCTACCGTCGCTCACCGCCATCCCACAGGCCTCCTGGCCGCGGTGCTGCAGCGCGTAGAGGCCGTAGTAGGTGAGCTTGGCGACGTCCTCGCCCGGCGCCCAGACCCCGAAAACGCCGCACTCCTCGCCGACGGGTCGTTCCGGTGCGAACCGGTCCTCTGGCAGGTCCTGTGCGACAGGCACGCGGGGGCTCCTCGCGAGTGGGATGGGGGGAAGCCGACCAGCCCGAGTGTACCGGCGGGTTGCGCCGGGCCAGTGCGCCTACCGGACCAGGGGCAGCAGCGCCGACAGGTCGGACCGCTCTCCGCTGGCCCGGACCCGACCGTCTCGCACCGCCTCCGCCCAGGCGAGCCGGCCGGTGCACAGCTGGACGAATGCGAGCGGCTCGACCTCCACCGTCGCCGGTGGCGTGCCTCGGGTGTGCCGGACTCCCGTCAGGCACTGCACCGCGGCGTACGGCGGGACACGCACCTCGACACTGCGACCGGGGTGCCGCTCGGCGAGCAACCGGGCAAGGTGTCGGGTCGCGCCCTTGAGGTCGTCGCGGACGGGCTGGCGATCATTGTCAAGAGCGGCAAGGACAGCCGCGGTCGGCATCGGGTCGTACGGCACGGGGCGCACGCCGGGAGCGTATCGGCGGCTTGTCGGTGCGCGTCCGGTTTGCACCTCGGCTGCGATGCGGCAGGCTCCCACGCAATCCGTTCTGACCCGAAGCCCAAGGAGGCGTTTGTGCGTCCGTTCTGTGTTGTCGTCCTCACCGGCGCGCTGGCCCTGGCGGGCTGCAGCAGCGCGAGCAAGACCAAGGCGGCCGCCCCCGCTTCGCCGGCATCTTCCTCGTCATTGCCAACGACGTCCGGGGAGCCGACGCCGTCGACCACCTCGAGTCCGGGCGCCGGGGTGACCGTGGTGCGGTCGCAGACCCTGCCGGTGCACGACTCCAAGACGGGCCGGGTCGTGCTGGGGGTCAGCGCCGTGCAGGTGCGCGGCAAGCTGGCAGTCGTCGACCTGAGTTTCGCGCCCACCTACCCGGACAAGTCCTCGGACGAGTCGATCTCGTTGTTCAGCATGAACGGTCAAAACGGTCTCCGCCCGTACCTAATCGACACGGTCAACCTCAAGCGCTACGCCGTCGTCAAGGACAGCGACGGACGTGTGTTGGGAAGCGACGATCTGGCCCGCGCGGTGAACGGCGGCACCGGCACCGCGTCGTACACCTTTGCGGCCCCGCCTGCGGACGTGACGTCGATGGAGTTCGCCTTCGGGGACTTCCCGCCGTTCCACGACGTTCCGGTCAGCCGGTGAGGGTCGCGGTCGCGCTGACGGCCGGGCTCGTGCTGATGGCCGGGACCGCTCGGGCCGACGTGCCGCAATCCAACCTTGAGACGGCCGTCGTACCCATCAACGTGGACAGCTCGGTCACCCCGTTGACGCTGTCGGTGGAGCCCCTGCAGACCGAGACGACAACCGGTGGTGTCACGTCGATCACGTTGTCGGCGGACGTGCTGTTCGAGTTCGGCAGGTCCACGCTGACGCCTGTGGCCGCCCGCAAGGTCACCCAACTCGCCACCCGGCTCAGGCAGGCGCGTGGCGCCGTGACGGTCGTCGGGTACACCGACAGCATCGGCACGCCGGCCGCCAACCTGGCGCTGTCACTGGCGCGGGCGCAGACAGTCCGGACGGCGCTGCTGAACGGTCTGACCGGACGACCCGTCCAGGTCGTCGCCAGCGGTCGTGGCGAGCTCGCCCCGGTCGCCCCCAACATGACCGGTGGCAAGGACGACCCGGACGGTCGGGCGAAGAACCGGCGGGTCGTCATCAGCTTCCGTTGAGTCCAGCGCCACCCTGGCCCGGCCCGGAGATCAACAGGACATCGCTGCCACGACACGCCGGCGAGTCGAGCAGCGAACGCCTGTTGATCTTGGCCAGGGCTGCGATTCAGCCGAGGTCGGGCTGAGATTGCCCGGCCGTCGTACGCCGGACCAGCGCGGGACCAGCCGGGTCCTCGCGGGTGGCCCCGGCCAGCGGGCCGAACAGCGCCGGCAGCGTTGCCTCGTGAGCGGCCCGGAGCTGATCGAGGGAGATCCGGAGCACGTCCTGGACGTCGAGCGCGTCGCCGTCGGTCACCCCGATCCGGATGCAGGGCAGCCCTCGAGCGGCGCACATCTCGGTGAACCGGAGCTCCTCGGACCGCGGAACACTCACGAGCGCCCGACCCGCCGACTCGCTGAACAGCTGCACGAACGGCGAGAGCCCCCGCGGCAGGACCACTCTCGCGCCGATCCCGTTGGCGAGCGCCGACTCGACGAGCACCTGGCCGAGCCCGCCGTCGGACAGGTCGTGGGCGCTCGACAGCATCCCGTCGCGCGAGCCGCTGACGAGCACCTCGCCGAGCAGCCGCTCGCGGGCCAGGTCGACCTGCGGCGGCCGGCCACCGAGGTGCCGGTGCTGCGACCAGGCCCATTCGCTGCCGCCCAGCTCGTCCCTGGTGTCGCCGAGCAGCAGCAAGGACTCACCCTCGGCCTGGAAGCCCATCGGCGTGCGGCGGGCGACGTCGTCGAGCAGACCCAGCACCCCGACCACCGGCGTGGGGTTGATCGCGACCCCGGCCGTCGAGTTGTAGAAGCTGACGTTCCCACCGGTGACGGGCGTGGCCAGCTCCCGGCAGGCCTCGGCGAGACCCCTTGTGGCTTCGGCGAACTGCCACATCACCTCGGGCTCCTCCGGGCTACCGAAGTTGAGGCAGTTGGTCACCGCGATTGGCACGGCTCCGGTCGCGCACACGTTGCGGTAGGCCTCCGCAAGGGCCAGCTGGGCCCCGGCGTACGGGTCGAGGCGGGTGTATCGGCCGTTGCCGTCGGTGGCCAGCGCGATGCCGAGGCCGGTCTGTTCGGACAGCCGCACGACCCCGGCGTCCTCGGGCCAGGCGAGGACGGAATTGCCGAGCACGATCCGGTCGTACTGCTCGACGACCCAGCGCTTGCTGCACAGGTTGGGGCTGCTGATCATGGCGAGCAGCAGCTCGGCGGTCGCCTCCGGGTAGGCCGGCAGCGGCCGGGCCTGCAGCGCGTCGAGGTCGGCCGGGCGGGCCATCGGCCGGTGGTAGACCGGCCCGTCGTCGGCGAGCGATCCTGGCGGCACGTCGACCACCGGCTCGCCGTGCCACAGGATCGTCAGCCGGTCGCCCTCGACGACCTCGCCGATCGCGGTGGCCAGCACGCCCCACTTGGCGGCGATGGTCAGCACCTGCTCGAGCTTGGCCGGCTCGACGATCGCGAGCATCCGCTCCTGGGACTCACTCGCCAGCACCTCGTGCGGCTGCATGCTCGCCTCACGCAGGGGCACCCGGTCCAGCTGCGCGACCATGCCGGACTTCCCGGCGGCTGAGGTCTCGGTCAGCGCGCAGGTCAGCCCGGCGCCGCCGAGGTCCTGAATGCCCTCGATCAGCTGCGCGTCGTACAGCTCGAGACACGCCTCTATCAGGAGCTTCTCGGTGAACGGGTCGCCGACCTGCACGGCCGGCCGGTTGGCTGGGCCGTCTTCCTCAAAGGTCGCCGAGGCCAGCACACTGACCCCGCCGATGCCGTCGCGGCCGGTCTTGGCCCCGAGCAGCACCACGACATTGCCGACCCCGCGAGCGGCGGACAGCTGGATCCGCTCGACCGGCATCACCCCCAGGCAGAGCGCATTGACGAGCGGATTGCCCTGGTACGACGGGTCGAAGACGACCTCGCCGCCGACGTTGGGCAGTCCGAGGCAGTTCCCGTACCCGCCGATGCCCGCGACGATCCCCGGCAGCACCCGGGCGGTGTCGGGATGGTCGGCGTCACCGAACCGCAGCGGGTCCATCACCAGCACCGGGCGGGCGCCCATCGTGAGGATGTCGCGCACGATGCCGCCGATCCCGGTGGCGGCGCCCTGGTAGGGCTCGACATAACTCGGGTGGTTGTGGCTCTCGACCTTGAAGGTGACCGCGAGGCCCTCGCCGACGTCGACGACACCGGCGTTCTCGCCCATGCCGACGAGCATCCGGTCGCCCGTGGGCAGGTCGGCGAACTGCTTGAGATGCACCTTGCTGCTCTTGTAGGAGCAGTGCTCACTCCACATGATCGAGTACATCGCCAGCTCGCACTCGGTGGGCCGCCGGCCGAGCACCTGGATGATTTTTGCGTATTCGTCCGGGGCGAGCCCCAGCTCGGCGTACGGCTGCTCGAGATCCGGTGTGACTTCGGCGTTCTTGACGGTGTCGGTCATCAGACCAGCGTCTTCAGGACGCTGACGAAGAAGCCGAGCCCGTCGGTGCCCGGACCGGTGAGGTCCTCGACGCCATGTTCGAGGTGCGGCATCAGGCCGACGACGTTGCCGCGCGCATTACGGATGCCGGCGATGTCGCGGGCGCTGCCGTTGGGGTTGCCGCCCTCGTAGTAGGCGATCACCTGCCCCTGCGCCTCGAGCTCGTCGAGCACCTCGGGAGCCGCGACGTAGCAGCCCTCGCCGTTCTTGATGGGAATGGTGATGCGGGCGCCCCTGTCGTAGGCCGAGGTCCAGGCGCTGTCATTGCTCTCGATGCGCAGCACCTGGTCGCGGTGCACGAAGTGCAGGCCCTGGTTGCGGGTCAGCGCGCCGGGCAGCAGATGCGACTCGCACAGCACCTGGAAACCGTTGCAGATCCCGAGCACCGGCAGACCCTGCGCCGCCCCCGCAATGATCGTTTCCATCACCGGCGCGAACCGGGCGATCGCCCCACATCGCAGATAGTCGCCGTAGGAGAAACCACCGGGCAGCACCACCGCGTCGACGCCGTGCAACTCGGCATCGGCGTGCCACAGCGCGACCGGCTCGGCGCCCGCCAGCCGGGCGGCGCGCTGCGCGTCACGGTCGTCCAGGCTGCCAGGGAAGGTGACGACACCGATCTTCACGACCGCAGCCTACCGGCGCGGCACGTCTCCCCCGACCTGCCCGGCGAACCGCCGGACCGCCGACTGATCGTCGAAGGACAGCGCCTTCTCCAGCCGTACGACCGTGCCGTCGGCGGATTTGGGAGCGAACTGCACCTTGTCCACCAGGGCCCGCATCAGCTGGATTCCGCGGCCGCTCTCAGCCGAGTGCTCGGCCTCGGCGAGCCCGTGGTGCTCGCCCTGGAAGCCGCGGCCACGGTCGGTCACCTCGATGACGCAGCGCTGGTCGTCGATACCGGCGCTCACCTCGTACTCCTCGTGCCCGTCGGCGTGCTCGAGCACGTTGGTCACCGCCTCGGTGAGGGCGAGCTCGATGTCGCTGATCAGGTCGGCCCGGACGCCGAGCACCTGCATGGCGCCCCTGAGCACCCGCCGGACGACCGGCACGGACAGCTCGTCACTGGGCAGGGCCAGGGTCAGTTTGATCTCCACCCCGGTTGGGATACCCCGTCAGGCGAGCCTGACGCTGACATCCTCGATGACCGGGTTGGACAGCAGCGTGCCGGCCATCCGATCGGCCTGGGCGAGCGCGTCCTGCGGGTCCGGCGCCTCGAGCTCGAGCTCCACGTGCCGGCCGATCCGCAGTCCGACCGGTGGCGCGAATCCAAGGGTCGGCAGGGCGTTCGCGACGGCCTGCCCCTGCGGATCGAGGATCTCCGGCTTGAGCATGACGTCGACGACGATCCGGTACACGGCCACGCCGCCGACCCTACCGGCCCCCCCTTCTGCGGCGATCTTGACGATCTGGTCGGCGACACGCCGTACCGGGCGACAATGTCGTCAAGATCGCCGACTCGTTCCGGCGGTCAGCTGCTGCGGAGATAGCTGTCGAACGACGAGCCGGTCAGCCGCTCGTAGGCCTCGACGTAGCGGTCGCGGGTCTGCGCCACCACCGAGGCGGGCAACTCCGGGCCGGGGGCCGTCTTGTCCCAGCCGGTCGCGAGCAGCCAGTCGCGGACATACTGCTTGTCGTACGACGGCTGGGCACGCCCCGGCCGCCAGGACCCAGCCGGCCAGAAGCGCGACGAGTCGGGTGTCAGGACCTCGTCGCCGAGCACGAGATCGCCTGCCAGGTGGCCGAACTCAAGCTTGGTGTCGGCGAGCAGGATGCCCCGGTCGCGGGCTACGGCAGCGCCACGGCGGTAGACGGCGAGGGTGAGCGAGCGCAGCGCCGCGGCCACCTGCGCGCCGACGGTGGCCTCGACCGCGGCGTAGCTGACATTCTCGTCGTGGTCGCCGACGGCAGCCTTGCTGGCGGGGGTGAAGATCGGCGCCGGCAGCTCCGAGCCGTCGACCAGCCCGGCCGGCAACGGCACCCCGCAGACGGCGCCGGTCACGGCGTAGTCCGACAGGCCCGATCCGGTGAGATAGCCGCGGGCCACGCACTCGACCGGCACCATTGCGAGGCGTCGGCAGAGCATCGACCGACCGCGCAGCTCGTCGGTGAACGGCTGCAGCACGGCGGGCATCTCGCTGACCCGCGCCGTGACCAGATGGTTGGGCACGAGGTCGGCGAGCTGCTCGAACCACCACAGCGACAGCCCGGTCAACACGGCGCCCTTGTCCGGCACCGCAGTCGGCAGCACCACGTCGTACGCCGACAGCCGGTCGCTGGCCACCAGCAGCAGGTGG
>JBKJOO010000220.1:0-4419 GCA_046595615.1 Mycobacteriales bacterium
GGCCTGCTTGCCGAACCCGACGGCCGCGCCCGGCTGCGCCGCGAGCTGTCCCTGCTCCGCCGGGAGGCGGCCTTCCTGCGGGTCCTTGCCGCCGCTCCGGCGCCCGAACTCACCCGCACGCCGATCAGCCCGAATTAGTCCAGCAGCTCCGGGCGGACGAAGGCCGGCAGCAGGAATCCAGCAAATGCGCCCACCGGCCAGAAGACGATCGCCCACGGCGAGCGGAGCTTGAGGAACAGCTCGACGTTGCCGCGGGCCATCGGGTCGCTCAGCAGTTGCCGGACATCGGTCGCGCCTGGGCGCACCCCGACGACCGCGGCGATCTTGGCTGCCAGCAGGCCGCCGACCAGCAGCGCCAACACGGTGGCCGGGCCGCCGCGTCGGGCGTACCGCCAGGCCAGCAGGCCACAGAGCACCCCGACGAGCAGCACGACGACGAGGAACGACCCGTCGGCGCCGACGAACGCCTTGCCCTCCACGTTGCCGGTCGAGGGCCCGGCCGCGGTGAGCTGCACGGTCAGCCGTGGCGAGAGGGCCGACCACAGCAAGCCGACCGGGGCACCGAGCAGCACGAGCCCGGCCACGATGCGCGCGAAGGCCCAGCCGTCGGCGCTGGTCCGCGACGGCGCGGCTCCCCCGTCGCTCACCGGCGAACTGCCCGGCGCAGCGCGTAGGAGGCCAGTCCGAGCGACAGCACCGCCACGACGGCGCAGACGGCCAGGTCGACCGCGAGCCGGCCGGCCTCGCTCCGGCCGAACGACGCGGCTAGGGCGTCCGTGGCATAGGTGCCCTGGCCGCGTCGGTCGACCGCGAGCCGGCCGGCCTCGATCCGGCCGAACGACGCGGCCAGGGCGTCCGTGGCATAGGTGCTCGGGACCGCTGCCCGGACGACCTGGACGACCCCCGGCAGCCGGTCCCGCGGGATGATCCCGAGGAACAGGATCGCCGACATGCCGAGCTGGCCGGCGACCGTCGCCAGCTCCGGCCTCGGGGCGAGGAGCCCCAGGGACGCGCCGAGCCCGGCCAGCGACGCCCCGGCCAGTGGCAGCACCAGCGCGAGCACCCACAGGTGGCCGAGCGGCAACCCGTAGAGCAGCGACCCGAACACCGCCGTGACGACGGCGCCGGGGATCGTGAAGGTCGCGTACGACGCGGCCGTACCGAGGACGACGGCAGCGGCCGGCACCGGGAGTGCGGCGTAGTGATCGAGGGCCCCCGTCCCGCGCAGCATGCCGAAGCGCTGGGCCAGCAGGTTGAGCGCCACGAACGCGACGACGAGCACCGTTGCACCGGCGACGACCTGCCGGCTGGTGGTCCGGCTGCCCTCGTCGACGACGCCGCGCAGCAGGAGCAGGATGCCGACCGACTGCAGGGTGGCGACGAACAGCAGCGGCCCGCGGGCGGCCCTGGCCCGGCTCACCTGGCCGGCGTAGACGGCGCTGAGCGCGGCGCCGACCGAGGGCCGGGGGCCGAGCGCAACCACCTCCGTCACGCCCGCTCCAGGTCGTCGTCGCGGCCACCGAGGGCGAGGTAGACATCTTCCAGGGTCGGCGTCGCGAGGGTGAAGTCGTCGAGCGCGGCAAGCGCCGGGCCGGTCATCAGCCGGGCGAGCGCGTCGCGGGCCTCGGCAGCCGGCAGGCGGGCGCTCCACCGCTGACCGGTGACCTGCGCCCGGGCGAGGAGCGCAGCGACCACCGGCTCGTCGTACGGCGGATCGGTACGCCAGACCAGCTCGAGCCGGACCTCGTCGCTGACCAGGGCCTTGAGCCGGCCGGGGGTGTCGCAGGCGATCAGCCGCCCCCGGTCGAGCACCGCGACCCGGTCCAGGACCGCCTCGGCCTCGAGCACGTTGTGCGTGACGAGCACGACGGTCGTCCCGAACGTCTCGCGCCGCCGGCGTAGGGCCGCCCAGACGGCCCGCCTGGCCACCGGGTCGAGCCCGGTGGTCGGCTCGTCGAGCACCAGCAGCGGCCGGTCGGCAACCAGTACGGTCGCGACCTGCGCGAGCCGGCGTTGGCCGCCGGACAGGGTCGTCATCGGCCGGCCGGCGAGCTCGGTCAGCCCCAATTCCGCGAGGAGTGACGCGGTCGCGGCCCGGGCCTCGCGACGGGGCAGTCCACGCAGCCGTCCGGTCGTCTCGACGGCCAGTCCCACCGGCAACTCGACCAGCGCCGGCTCCTCCTGCGCGAGCCAGGCCACCAGCCGGGCGGCGTGCCGCACGTCGTGGCCCAGCAGCGTCACGCTCCCGCGGTCCGGGGCAAGCACCCCGACGAGCTGACGCACCAGGGTGGTCTTGCCGGCACCGTTGGGCCCGAGCAGGCCGAACACCTCACCGCGGGCGACCTCGAAGCTGATGTCGTCGTTGGCCAACACGTCCGGCTCGCCGCGCCGGCCCGGGTGGCTGCGCCGCAGCCCTTCGATCCGGACCGCGACGGTCAGCGTCGGGGCGGCAGCGGTCACCGTCACCGTGGGCGCTCCTCGTTGGCTCGGGTCGATCGAGCGCCTACGGTACGCCGAGCCGGCGGGCGCCGCTGCACGCCCCGTGCTCCCCCGCGGCCGGTCAGTCGACGAGCGCGTCCCGCTCGAGCGCTTCGGCCGGGTGCACCGGGTCCGGCGTCGTCCTGGTCCGGCCGAGCCACGCCATCGCCGCGGCGGCAGCCGGGGCGGCCAGCAGCAACGCCCAACCGGGGGCCTGGAGCAGCGCCAGCGCGGAGGCGAGCAACACCCCGGACACGACTGGCCGGGTCAGACCGGCCGGCGCGGTGGCCGACAGCCGGGCGCCGAGGTAGATCGCCGGCAGCGCGCCCAGCAGCAGTGAGCCGGTGATGGCCAGCTGCACATCGCCGAACAACAGGTGGCCGAGCGCGGCCGAGGCGACCAGCGGGATGGCCTGGACGATGTCGGTGCCGACGAGCTGCGAGGGGCGAAGGCGCGGGTAGGCCAGCAGCAGCAGCGCGATCACGAGCGAGCCGGCGCCCACGGATGTCATCCCGACCGCCACGCCCCCGACCACCCCGATCGCCACGGTGCGCACCGGCTTGACGACCAGCGGCCCGGTAAGGCCGCGCTGCCCGGCCCGGCGGTCGACGACCTGGCGGACCACGGTCGAGGTCAGCGAGGCCAGCAGCATCAGCCCGATCGCCACCTTGAGGTCGTGCTGGACGCGCGGGTCCTTGCCGATCCGGCCGATCAGCACGGCGCCGGCGAAGGCCGACGGCACCGAGCCGAGGGCGAGCCAGCGCAGCAGCCCGGTCTGGACGGTCCGCCGCCGCAGGTGCACGGCGGCGCCCACCGGCTTCATCACCAGGCTGGTGACGAGGTCGCTGGAGATGGCAGCCAGCGGCGGGACGTGGAAGACGAGCACGAGCAGCGGCGTCAGCAGGGCGCCGCCGCCCATGCCGGTGAGTCCGACAAGCAGCCCGACGAGGGCGCCGGTCAACGAAAGGGTCAGATCGAGGTGCATAGTTGGCCTGCTCTGCAAGGGCCGGCCAGATGGCCGACGGGGTCCGACGGGGTCAGTGACCGCGCGCGGGACAGGCAGAGGGCATCCGCATCAGATCGACGTGCAGCCGCCGGACCAGCGCGGTGCTGGTCGGTATGCCGCTGTGCGTCCGATGCATGCGACCAGTCTGCAATTGTCGATCGAAGTTGTCAACATCCGTCGTCCGCCATGCTGGGGGCGTGCAGATCTCGGCCAAGACCGACTACGCCCTGCGGGCCTTGTGTGTGCTGGCCTCCGCCGAGGACGGTTCGGCGGTGAAGGCGGCCGACATCGCCACCGCGCAGGAGATCCCCCAGGCGTTTCTCGAAGGCATCCTGGTCGACCTGCGACGGGCCGGTCTGATCGCGAGCCGGCGCGGCCCGGACGGTGGTCACCGACTGGCCCGCCCGTCCTACGCCATCACCCTCGCCGACGTCGTACGCGTCATCGACGGGCCGCTGGCGCTCGTACACGGTCACCGGCCCGAGCGCCTGACGTACGCCGCACCGGCGGCGCGGCTGCAGGACGTGTGGGTGGCCGTCCGGGCGGCGCTGCGGGCGGTCCTCGAGACGACCACGCTGGAGCAGGTCGTCGAGGGGCGATTGCCGCCCCAGGTGCTGGCCCTGTGCGATTCGACCCGGTCGTGGACGTCGGTGTGGCCGGTGGACGGCCGGAGCGAAGGCTGACCTACGCCGGGTCCTCAGGGACCTCCGGAGGTATCCGGGTCGGACCGGCCTCGGCCGGCCGGGGCCGATCCTGCCGGTGCAGCCGCACCGCGACCAGCGCGACATCGTCCTCGGCGTGGTCGGGCAGCATCCGGGCGAGCAGGGCGTCACACAGCTCGTCCAGGGGCAACCCGGCCAGCTCGGCCAGGGTGCTGCGCAGCAGCGCGAGCCCATCGTCGAGGCCTTGGCCCCGTCGCTCGACGAGCCCGTCGG
>JBKJOO010000274.1:0-6413 GCA_046595615.1 Mycobacteriales bacterium
CGCGGCGGGTTCGGCGTGGTGACCCGCCGCGGGGCCCGCCGCCCGGCGTGAACTGCCAATGGATCGGCGTACACGGGTCCCAGCGCACGGGTTGGCCGTCGAGCTTCGCCGAGAAGCGGTACGACGCGTTGCCCACCGGCGCCGAGTTGCCCAGCATGACCGCGTCCGCGGCCGAGCGTCCGGCAAGAGGGGTCGGGGCGACCGCTGGTGCGACCGCCCCGGTCAGGCCGAGGGCGAGCGCGACGGCGGCGAGGACGGGGGTGCGGCGTTGGGTCATAGTCCGGTTCTCGGGGCAACTCGGTCACGCTGTGTCACCCATTTGTGTCTCAAGAGGCCTCGCTAGGCTGCGGCCATGCAGTCCTGGCTCTCGCCCGCGCTCCCCGCCCTGCCCGGGACGCCCCCCCCGCTGCAGGTGCACGACACGGCCACCGACGCCCTGGTGACCCTCGAGCCGGCCGGCGGCATCGCCCGCCTCTACGTCTGCGGCATCACGCCGTACGACGCGACGCACCTGGGCCACGCAGCGACCTATCTCGCCTTCGACACCCTCGTGCGGGTGTGGCTCGACCAGGGCCACGAGGTGCGCTACGTGCAGAACGTCACCGACATCGACGACCCGCTGCTCATCCGGGCGATGCGGGACGGCGTCGACTGGACCACCATCGCCGAGCGCGACACCCAGCTGTTCCGCGACGACATGACCGCCCTGCGGGTCATCCCGCCGACCTGGTACGTCGGGGCAGTGGAGGCCATGGCCGAGATCGCCGAGCTCGTGGTGCGTCTCGAGCAGGCCGGTGCGGCCTACGCCGTGGACGGCGACATCTACTTCTCGGTCGCCGCGGCCGAGCACTTCGGCCAGGTGGCCGGTCTCGACGTCGCGACGATGACCCGGCTGTCGGCCGACCGCGGCGGGGACCCCGACCGCCCCGGCAAGAAGGACCCGCTCGATTGCCTGCTCTGGATGCAGCAGCGCCCCGGCGAGCCGGGCTGGCCATCGGTGCTCGGCACCGGCCGGCCGGGCTGGCACATCGAGTGCACCGCGATCGCCCTCAACCGGCTCGGCGACACCCTCGACGTGCAGGGTGGTGGCTCGGACCTCGCCTTCCCGCACCACGAGCTGTCCGCGGCCCAGGCGGAGGTCGCGACCGGGGTCTGGCCGTTCTCGCGGGCCTACCTGCACGCCGGCATGGTCGGGCTCCACGGCGAGAAGATGAGCAAGTCGCTGGGCAACCTGGTGTTCGTGTCCAAGCTGCTCGCCGGCGGGGTCGAGCCGGCTGCGCTGCGCATCGCCTTGCTCGGCAGGCACTATCGCGCCGACCGGGAGTGGACCGACGCCTCCCTCGTGCACGGGCAGGACCGGCTGGCCGCCTGGCGCGCCGGCGTCGCGCGGTCCGGCGGCCCGGCCGGCCAGGTGCTGCTGGCCCAGCTGCGGGCTGCCCTGTCCGACGACCTCGACACCCCCGCCGCGCTGACCGCGGTCGACCACTGGTGCGCCGGGGCCGGGGACGACACCGCCGCGCCAGCACTGGTCCGCGACGTCGTCGATGCCCTGCTCGGGGTGGTCCTGTAGCCCGTAGGGTCCGGCTGTGCTGCAGCGGTCCCACGAGCGCCTACGCCGGGGCAGGTGGTGGCGCTTCTGGGTCGGCCTCGCGTTGTCGCTGGTTGCCCTGGACGTGTGCGTCTTCCTGTTCCCACCGTCCGACGCCCCCCGCCGCACCGACCTGATCGTCGTGCTGGGCCCTTGGCAGGAGCGCGGCCGGCTGCTCGAGGGCACCGCCCTGGCGCACCGCTATCCCAGCAGCGCGCTCTACCTCTCGGCGTACGACGTGCGGGAGTGCCCGCTGCTGCGACGGATGACCGACCGGGCCGACGCCCAGTGCTTCGTGCCGGATCCGTTCACGACCCGCGGCGAGGCGCGGGCCGCGGCCGACTTCGCGCGCCTGCACGGCTATCGCTCGATGACGATGGTCACGACCGGCGACCAGCTGATCCGGGGCGGCGTGCGCTTCCGCCGGTGCTTCGACGGGCCGGTGCGGCTGGCCCTGGCGCGGTCGAGCTTCGCCTTCCGCTGGCATCGCTTCCTCTACCAGAACGCCGCCATGGTCAAGGCGCTGGTCTTCGAACGCGGCTGCTAGCGGGCCGGGCCGTCATCGCGCCGGCGCAGGTAGCGCTCGAACTCCTTGGCGATCGCCTCGCCGGAGGACTCCGGCAGGTCCTCCTCGGGCTCGCGCTGCTCGAGCGCGGCGATGTACTCCGCGACATCGCTGTCCTCGGCGGCGAGCTCGTCGACCTGGCGCTCCCAGGCCCTGGACCGCTCGGGCAGGTCGGCCAACGGGATCGTCACGTCGAGCAGGTCCTCGACCCGCCGGAGCAGGGCGAGCGTCGCCTTCGGGCACGGCGGCTGCGCGACGTAGTGGGGGACCGCCGCCCAGAACGACACGGCCGGCAACCCGGACCGCTCGCAGGTGTCCTGGAACACCCCGACGATGCCCGTCGGGCCCTCGTAGCGGCTGGGTTCGAGGCTGAGCCGGGTCGACAGCGCCGCGTTGGACGAGGTGCCGCTGACCGGCACCGGTCGGGTGTGCGGGCTGTCGGCGAGCAGCGCGCCGAGGGTCACGATCGTCTCGACGCCGAGCTCGCCGGCGATCGCCAGCAGCTCCTCGCAGAACCCGCGCCAGCGCATGTTGGGCTCGAGGCCCCGCATCAGCACCAGGTCGCGGTCGACCCCTGGCAGGGCCGCGATCGAGCAGCGGGTGGTCGGCCAGGTCACCCGGCGGGCCTGGCCGTCGACCAGCGACACGGTCGGCCGGTTGACCTGGAAGTCGTAGTAGTCGTCGGGGTCGATCGCGCAGACCGGCTCGGCCGCCCAGACCGTCTCGAGGTGCTCGACGGCCGAGGTGGCGGCGTCGCCGGCGTCGTTCCAGCCCTCGAAGGCGCAGACGAGGGCCGGCCGGCGCAGCGCGCGGACCCCGGTCGGTCGGGTCGGCAGGGGCGGCGGGGTCGTCATGCGACCTCGTCCACGGCGGCCCGGATGAGTCCGGAGACCAGCGCCGGCCACTGCAGGGGTACGTCGTGGACGGCGCCGGCCCAGCGCAGCAGCCGCGGCGAGGCGAGGGCGAGGGCTGCCTCGTCCAGGGCGGCGGCTTTGCGGACCGACCAGGCGTCGGGGGTGCCCGCCGGCTCGCAGGAGACCAGCCAGGCCGGGCAGCGGATGTCGCCCAGCCGCGAGGCCGGCTCGTCGTCGAGCAGGTCGTCGACGATCGCCATGTGCGCCTCGAACGGCAGCCGGGCCCGGGCCAGCCCGTCGTCGTCCACCCCGAACAGCGGCAGCAGCGCGGCCGCCACCCCGTCGGACCACCAGGGACCGAGCGGGCCGGCCGAGACGCGCTCCAGCAACTCGGCCGGGGTTGCCGCGAAGCGGGGTGGGGTGAGCCGCTCGCGGGCCTGCGCGCGGGTTGTCCCGGCCTCGCGCGGCGAGCCGAGGCCGCCGTCGACGCAGACCACCGACAGCACCCGCTCCGGGGCGGTCGCGGCCAGCCGCAGGGCGGTCGAGGCGCCCCAGGAGTGCCCGACGACGACCGCCCGGGAGATGCCGAGGGCGTCCAGCGCGGTCAGCGCGTCACGGGCGACCGTCGCCCCGTCGTACGGCCCGGTGGGGCGCTCGGAGTCGCCGTGGCCGCGCTGGTCGAGCGCGACGACGGCCAGGCCGGCCAGGCCCGGGACGACGAGGTCCCAGAAGCGCCGGGTCGAGGCGAGGCCGTGCAGCAGCAGGACCGGGGTCCCGGCGCCGCGCCAGCGGGTGGCCCGCAGCCGGACGTCGTCGCCGGGCAGGTCGAGGTCGAGGCCGCCGGCGACCGGTGGGTTGACGACGAGCGGCGTCACGGCGTGGCGCCACGCCCGGTCGTGTGCACGACCAGCACGTCACAGTTCGCCTTGTGGGTGAGGCTGGCGGGCACCGAGCCGAGCAGCCGGCCGGCGAGGCTGTTGAGCCCGCGGTTGCCGACCACGAGCAGGTCAACGGCGCGCGCGTTCGCGGTGTTGAGCAACGCATCGACCGGGTCGCCCTCGACCGCGAGGGTCTCCACCACGCTCGCGCCGAGGCCACGGGCCCGCTCGGCGGCGTCGCGCAGGACGTCCTCGGCCGGGGTCGAGCCGGACACCTTGTAGGCCTCGTCGCCGAGCGCGTCGCTCGCGTCGCGGGCGGCCCGGGCGTCCATCGGGTGGTAGGCCGTCACGAGCAGCAGCGTCGCGCCGGCGTCGCGGGCGACATCGGCCGCCCGGTCCACGGCGCGGCAGGACGACGCCGAGCCGTCGGTGCCGACGAGCACGGTCGCGTAGCTGCTCACGAAAGGTCCCTCCACAGGTGCGGTCGGGGCAACCTACCCCGCGCGCGCGGGCCTTCGGGTCCTGCCGCCGGTAGGCTCACGGCGTGCTCGACAGAGCTGAGACCGCCCGCCTAGACCTGCTCGACGCGCTGCGTGAGCGGGTCGTCGTCGCGGACGGCGCGATGGGGACGATGCTCCAGGCCGCCGACCTCACGCTCGAGGACTTCCAGGGCCTCGAGGGCTGCAACGAGGTGCTCAACACCACCCGGCCGGACATCGTCCGCGACGTACACGACGCCTACTTCTCGGTCGGCTGCGACGCGGTCGAGACCAACACCTTCGGCAGCAACTGGGCCAACCTGGCCGAGTACGACAGCACCGAGCGGATCCGGGAGACCGCCCTGGCCGGGGCGCGGATCGCCCGCGAGGCAGCCGACGCCTGGTCCACCCCCGACCACCCGCGCTGGGTCCTGGGCTCGGTCGGGCCAGGCACCAAGCTGCCGACGCTCGGCCACGCGCCGTACGCCCTGCTCCGGGACGCCTACCAGGAGCAGTGCGAGGCGATGCTCGAGGGCGGCGTCGACGCCGTCCTGGTCGAGACGAGCCAGGACCTGCTGCAGACCAAGGCCGCGATCGTCGGCGCGAACCGGGCGATGGCGGCGACCGGCCGGCGGGCCGTGCTGATCGCCCAGGTCACCGTCGAGTTGACCGGCGCGATGCTGCTCGGCTCGGAGATCGGCGCGGCCCTGACCGCCCTCGAACCGCTCGGCATCGACGTCATCGGGATGAACTGCGCCACCGGTCCGGCCGAGATGGGCGAGCACCTGCGGCACCTGTCGCGGCACGCCTCGGTCGCCCTGTCGGTGATGCCCAACGCCGGGCTGCCCCAGCTCGGCAAGCACGGCGCCGTCTATCCGCTCACCCCGGCCGAGCTGGCGACCGCGCTCGGCGGCTTCGTCGACGAATACGGCGTGGGCCTGATCGGTGGCTGCTGCGGCACGACGCCCGAGCACCTTCGGCACGTGGTCGAGGCGGTCCGCGGCCGGGCGGTCCCGGCGCGCACGCCGGTCGTCGAGCCGGCCGCGGCCTCGCTCTACTCGGCGGTGACCTTTGCGCAGGACGCCGGTGTGCTGATGGTGGGTGAGCGCACCAACACCAACGGCAGCAAGGCCTTTCGTGAGGCCATGCTCGCCGGTGACTGGGAGAAGGTCGTCGACATCGGCCGCGAGGCGGTCCGCGAGGGCGCCGGCATGATCGACCTGTGCGTCGACTACGTCGGCCGTGACGGCGCCATCGACATGCACGACGCCGCGTCCCGGCTGGCGACCGCCTCCACCCTGCCGATCATGCTCGACTCGACCGAGCCGCCGGTGGTCGAGGCGGGCCTGGAGTGCCTGGGCGGCCGGGCGGTCATCAACTCGGTCAACTTCGAGGACGGCGAGGGCCCGGACAGCCGCTTCGCCCGGATCATGCCGATCGTCCGGGAGCACGGCGCGGCCGTCGTCGCCCTGACCATCGACGAAGAGGGTCAGGCGCGTACGACGCAGTGGAAGCTCGCCGTCGCCGAGCGGCTGATCTCCACCCTGACCGGTCGGTGGGGGATGCGCGAGGGGGACATCCTGATCGACCTGCTGACCTTCACCCTCGGCACCGGGCAGGAGGAGTCGCGGCAGGACGGCCTCGCCACCATCGAGGCGATCCGGCAGCTCAAGGCGAGCCACCCGGCCGTGGGCACGACGCTCGGCCTATCCAACATCTCGTTCGGCCTGAAGCCGGCCGCCCGGATCGTGCTCAACTCGGTGTTCCTGCACGAGTGCCAGAAGGCCGGGCTGTCCAGCGCGATCGTGCACGCCAGCAAGATCCTGCCGATGAACCGGATCCCCGACGACCAGCGGGCGGTCGCCCTCGACCTCGTCTACGACCGTAGGCGCGAGGGCTACGACCCGCTGACGGCGTTCCTGGACCTGTTCGAGGGCGTCGAGGCCGACACCGGCGGCAAGAGCCGGCACGAGATCATGATGGAGCTTCCGCTCGACGAGCGGCTGCAGCGCCGGATCATCGACGGCGAGAAGCAGGGCCTGGAACGCC
>JBKJOO010000304.1:0-9995 GCA_046595615.1 Mycobacteriales bacterium
CGGTCGACGAAGCAGCCGGCTCGGAGCCGGAGTCGACGGTGGACGAGCTGGCGGATGAGTCCGCCGGGGCCGAGCCGGAGACAGCGCAGGCCGCTTCCGAGACGCCGGCTGCGACGCCGGCCGCCGACGAGGCGCCGGTTGAGACGCCGCCCGCCGACGAGACGCCGGGTGCAACCAAGGACGTCGAGTAGCCCACGACCCAGCCGTCGAGCCCGTCCCCCCCGCTCGGGAGGGCGGGCTCGCGTCGTTGCAGCGACGCGTGCGCCTTGACCTGGCGTACGACGGGACAGCGTTCGCCGGCTGGGCCAGGCAACCGGGCCAGCGCACCGTCCAGGCCGTCCTGGAGGACGCCCTGCGCACCCTCGCCCGGGCCGAGGTGGGCCCGCGGGTGACGGTGGCGGGACGTACCGACGCGGGGGTCCATGCCGGGGGCCAGGTCGCCCACGTCGACCTGCCGGCGGACCGGGCGCAGGACCGGTTGCTGCTCCGCCGGCTTAACGGGCTCTTGCCGCTCGACGTACGGATCCGGCGTACCTCCCTGGCCCCGGCGGGTTTCGACGCCCGCTACTCGGCGCTCTCCCGGACCTACGCCTACCGGGTCGTGGACGCCGCCGAAGCGGTGGACCCGCTGCGGCGCTTCGACACCTACGTCTGGCCGCGGCCGCTGGACGTCGGCGCGATGCGGTCCGCCTCCGCGGGCCTGCTGGGGCTGCACGACTTCGCGGCGTTCTGCCGACGTCGGGACGGCGCGACCACCCGGCGCGAGCTGCAGCGCCTCGATTGGGAGCGCCACGGCGACGGCGTCCTGGTGGCGACCGTGCAGGCCGATGCGTTCTGTCGGTCGATGGTGCGCTCCGTGATCGGGGCGCTGTTCGCCGTCGGTGACGGCCGGCGGCCGGTTGAGTGGCCCGCCTCGCTGCTGGCGTTGCGCAGCCGGGCCGAGCACCTCGACGTCGCTCCGGCGCGCGGCCTGGTGCTGGAGCACATCACCTACCCCGCAACCGATCAACTTGCCGCGCGTCAGCTGACCACCCGGGCCACCCGCGAGTAGGCCGCTCGCGCACGCAGGGCCGGCGCCCCCGCGAGTGGCTGCTGCCGGGCGCACCGACCACAACAGCAGGGAAGTGGATCCCTGCCGGTGGTGCTCCACGCTCGGCGGGCGGCAGACGCGGGCCGGATGGCGCGGCTTTGCTGCTGTTGTGGTCGTTGCGAGCCGGGCCCGACCGGTGCCGGCAAACCGGTCGCGGCTCCCCAGGGCGGACGGGGAGGATGGGCGGATGGGATACGTCGACGTGCAGCGTCTGGGCTACGTCCTGCCGGACGGACGGGTGTTGTTCGACGACGTGAGCTTCCGGGTCGGTGACGGGACGAAAACGGCGCTGGTCGGCGCCAACGGCACCGGCAAGACGACCCTGCTGCGGGTGATCGCCGGGGACGCCGTGCCGAGCAGTGGTGGGGTGGCGCAGAGCGGTGGGCTCGGCGTCATGCGGCAGTTCATCGGCTCGATCCGCGACGACAGCGAGGTCCGCCAGCTACTGCTGGACCTGTCCGCTCCTGCGCTGCGCGGTGCGGGTACGGCGCTCGAGGCCGCCGAACTGGCGATGATGGAGCGTGATGACGAGCAGACCCAGCTGCGCTACGCGCATGCCTTGGTCGACTGGGGCGATGCGGGTGGATACGACGCGGAGGTGCTGTGGGACGTCTGCACGACCGCGGCCCTCGGGCTGGCCTACGACGCCTGCCAGTACCGCCTGCTGTCGACGCTGTCCGGCGGCGAGCAGAAGCGCCTGGCGCTCGAGGCGCTGCTGCGCGGGCCGGCCGAGGTGCTGCTGCTGGACGAGCCCGACAACTACCTCGACGTCCCGGGCAAGCGCTGGCTCGAGGCGGCGCTGACCGAGTCACCCAAGACGGTGCTGTTCGTCAGCCACGACCGGGAGCTGCTGCGGCGCACCGCGACCCGGGTCGTAACGATCGAGGCGCACGGCGCCTGGGTGCACGGCGGCGGTTTCGAGGCGTACGCCGAGGCACGGCAGGCCCGCCGGGAGCGGCTCGCCGAGCTGCACAAACGCTGGGATGAGGAACGCGAGCGACTGCGCCGACTGGTGATCACCATGCGGGAGCAGGCCAAGATCAGTCCGGACATGGCCAACCGCTACCACGCGATGCAGACCAGGTTCGCCAAGTTCGAAGCCGACGGCCCACCGCCGGAGCAGGTCCTCGACCAGAAGGTCGCCATGCGGCTGCGTGGCGGCCGGACCGGCGTACGCGCGCTGACCTGCGCAGCGCTCGAGCTGACCGGTTTGATGCAACCGTTCGACCTGGAGGTCTTCTACGGCGAGCGGGTGGCTGTGCTCGGCAGCAACGGCAGCGGCAAGTCGCATTTCCTGCGCCTGGTCGCCGGTCAGGACGTCCGGCACACCGGGGCGGTCCGGCTCGGCGCCCGCGTGGTCGCCGGCTGGTTCGCGCAGACCCACGACCAGCCCTCGCTGGTCGGCCGGACCCTCGTTGAGGTGCTGCACCGCGGCGGTGACGACGACGACCGCAGGGGGCTGGAGCGTGGGCAGGCCATCGGCGCGCTGCGCAGGTATGAGCTGCAGGAGGCGGCCGACCAGCGGTTCGACGCGCTGTCCGGCGGCCAGCAGGCGCGCTTCCAGGTGCTGCTGCTCGAGCTCGGTGGCGCGACCATGCTGCTGCTGGACGAGCCCACCGACAACCTCGACCTGGCCTCGGCCGAGGCGCTCGAGGAGGGGCTCGAGGCCTTCGACGGCACGGTCCTCGCGGTCACCCACGACCGGTGGTTCGCCCGCGGCTTCGACCGGTATCTCGTCTTCGGCGCCGATGGACGGGTCTACGAGTCGGCCGAACCGGTGTGGGAGGAGGGTCGCGTGCTGCGCGCGCGGGGGTGACGCCCGGCGCGAGGGGCTGAGCCGCGTCGTACCCCCCGGTGGGGGCGGGGGCGGGGGCGGCTTTGCTGGCTGCGGTGCGCGTCGGCTATCGTGACGGGCTGTTGCGCGGCGCGGAACCTTGACGTGCGCCCTGCGCCACCTGACAAGCCAAGGGAAGAGCGGTTCCGTGCGCACGTACAACCCCAAGCCCGCCGACATCACGCGCCAGTGGCACGTGATCGACGCCAACGATGTCGTACTCGGCCGGCTCGCCAGCCAGTCGGCGAAGTTGCTGCGCGGCAAGCACAAGCCCTATTACGCGCCGCACCTCGACACCGGTGACTTCGTCGTCATCATCAACGCGGCGAAGGTGGTCATGACGGGCAACAAGGCCGCCCAGTCGACCGTCTATCACCACTCCGGCTACCCGGGCGGGCTGCGCAAGATGTCCTACGCCGAGGTGCTGGCGACCCGGCCGGAGCGGATCGTCGAGAAGGCGATCAAGGGCATGATCCCGCACAACACCCTCGGCCGGCAGATGCTGTCCAAGCTGAAGATCTACGCCGGCCCCACCCACCCGCACCAGGCGCAGAGCCCGGTCCCCTACGAGCTCACCCAGGTTGCCCAGTGACTGCAGAACTGATCCAGACCGTCGGCCGCCGCAAGGAGGCCATCGTCCGGGTGCGCCTGATCCCCGGCACCGGCCAGTACAAGCTCAATGGCCGCACCCTTGAGAACTACTTTCCGAACAAGGTGCACCAGCAGGCCATCAACGAGCCGTTCGTCACGCTCGAGAAGGCCGAGCAGTACGACGTGATTGCGCGCCTGCACGGCGGCGGGATCAGTGGCCAGGCCGGTGCGCTGCGCCTCGGCATCGCCCGCGCGCTGATCGAGATCGAGCCCGATGACCGGCCGGCCCTGAAAAAGGAAGGCTTCCTGACCCGCGACTCGCGGATCAAGGAGCGCAAGAAGTACGGCCTGAAGAAGGCCCGCAAGGCACCCCAGTACTCCAAGCGCTGAGCGCGCCAACCGTCGAGGCGGTCCCCGCGCCGGGGCCGCCTCGCGGCATGTCCAAGGTCTCCGTACGCCGGGGCCGTCGCACCGCGCAGGGAGTGGCATGGGCCGGCTGTTCGGCACCGACGGGGTCCGTGGGCTCGCCGGCGGTGAAGTCCTCACCGCCGAGCTGACCCTGCGGTTGGCTGCTGCGTCCGCCCTGGTCCTGCTCGCCGAGCCATTGGCTCGCGGCGAGCGGCCGGTCGTGGTGATCGGGCGGGACACCCGGCCATCCGGTCCGATGCTGGAGGCGGCGGCGTTCGCCGGGTTCACCTCGGTGGGCTGCGACGTGGCGCGACTGGGGGTCGTCCCGACGCCCGCGGTGGCGTACGAGGTCGAGCACGCAGCGGCGCTGGGGCTGATGGTGAGCGCGTCGCACAACCCGGCGCCCGACAACGGTCTGAAGCTGTTCGGCGTCGGCGGCAGCAAGCTCGCCGACGCCGACGAGGACGCGATCGAGGCGCGGCTGGCCGGCGACCTGCCGCGGGTGAGCGGGGATGCCGTCGGGGACGACGTACGGCTGGACTCGAACCACCCCGGCTACGCCGAGCATCTGCTCGCGACGGTCGGCAACCTCGCCGGCCTGCGGGTGGTCGTGGACGGCGCGCAGGGTGCGGCGTCGACGGTCGCCCCGGAGGTCTATCGGCGGGCCGGGGCCAAGGTCGTGGCGCTGCACTGCGACGGTGCCGGCCGGCACATCAACGACGGCTGTGGCGCTACCCAGCCGGGTTCGCTGGCCGCGGCCGTCGTCGCGCACGGGGCTGACCTCGGGATCGCGCACGACGGCGACGCCGACCGCTGCATCGTCGTCGACGCGACCGGGACCGTCCTGTCCGGCGACCAGGTGCTCGGGCTGCTGGCCCTGGCCCGCAAGCAGGCCGGCCTGCCCGGCAGCGACGTCCTGGTCGCCACCGTCATGAGCAACCTGGGGCTGCTCCAGGCGATGCGGGCCGCCGGCATCGAGGTGCTGCAGACCGCGGTCGGTGACCGTTATGTGCTGGGCGCGATGTTGGCCGGCGGGCACCGGCTGGGCGGGGAGCAAAGTGGCCACGTCGTGTTCCGCGACTACGCCACGACCGGCGACGGGCTGCTCACGGCCCTGCAGGTGATGGATCAGGTCGTCCGCAGCGGCCGGCCGCTCGCCGAGCTCGCCGCAGCCGTGACGCTGCTCCCGCAGGTCCTCGTCAACGTCGCGGCCGACCGCAGCCGGGCGGCCGACGACGACGTCCTGGCCGCGGTCGAAGTCGAGCAGGCTGCCCTCGCCGGCGGGGGACGGGTGCTGCTCCGCCCCTCGGGCACCGAGGCGCTGGTCCGGGTGATGGTCGAGGCACCGACCTCGGCGCTGGCACACCAGGTTGCTGCCCGGCTCGCGGCCGTCGTCGCCGGTTGACCGGGACCGGCCAGCTCTGTCGGACTCGGCCCGTAGGTTCGCTCGCATGAGGAACCTGACCCGCGACGAGGCCCGCACCCGGGGCGGGCTGCTGCGTGTCACGTCGTACGACGTGGAGCTGGACCTGACCCGCGGCGACGAGCGGTTCGGCAGCATGACGGTGGTCCGCTTCACCTGCGCGGCGCCGGGGGCAACGACGTTTCTCGAGCTGGACGCGCCGGAGCTGCTCGAGGCGACGCTCAACGGCGCGCCGGTCACCATCGCCGGCAACCGCATCGCGCTGCCCGGCCTGCAGGCCGACAACGAGGTGCGGGTGGTCGCCAGCTGCGCCTACACCAACACCGGCGAGGGGCTGCACCGGTTCGTCGACCCGGCGGACGGCGAGACCTACCTCTACCTGCAGGCGTTCATGGACGACGCCCAGCGCTGCTTCGCCTGCTTCGACCAGCCCGACCTCAAAGCGGTGATGCGCCTGACGGTGCTCGCCCCCGAGGGCTGGCAGGTGCTGAGCAACCTGCGTGGCGTCAACGACGGGCCGCGCTGGACGTTCGCCGAGACGCCGCCCCTGTCGACCTATCACCTCACCCTCGCCGCGGGTGCGTGGGTCGGCGAGCAGGTGTGGCACGAGGGTGTGCAGCTCGGCGCCTGGTGCCGGCGTTCGCTGCTCCCGCACCTGGAGGCCGAGGAGCTGTTCGACATCACCCGCCGGTCGCTGGCCTTCCAGCAGGAGCTGTTCGGCTCGGCGTACATGTTCGGCGACACCTACGACCAGGTCTTCTGCCCTGAATTCAACGCCGGGGCGATGGAGAACCCGGGGATGGTCACCTACAGCGACGAGCAGTTCCTGTTCCCGTCGCGGGTCACCGAGGGGGCCCGGCGGCTGCGCGCGCAGGTCATCGCGCACGAGATGTCGCACATGTGGTTCGGCAATCTGGTCACCATGCAGTGGTGGGACGACATCTGGCTCAACGAGTCCTTCGCCGAGCTGATGGCGTTCCTGACCGTCGACGAGGCCACCGCGTACGACGGGGCATGGGCTGACTTCTGCCTCGGTCGCAAGGCCTGGGGCTACCGGGCGGACCAGCTGCCGACGACGCACCCGGTGACCGGGGAGGTCCCCGACAACCGGTCAGGCCTGCTCAACTTCGACGGGATCTCCTACGCCAAAGGCGCCTCGGCGCTGCGGCAGTTGATGGCTGCGGTCGGTCGGCCGGCCTTCTTCGACGGGGTGCGTGCCTACCTCGATGCGCATGCGTGGGGCAACACGACCCTCGCCGACCTGCTGGCGGCGCTCGAGACCGCGAGCGGGCGCGAGCTGGCCGGCTGGTCCGAGCGCTGGCTGCGCACCTGCGGCGTGAGCACGCTGCGGGTGGCCGACGGTCCAGCCGGGCCGCAGACGACGGTGCTGCAGGCGTCGACCGTGTTGCGCGAGCACCGGATCGGGATCGGTCGCTACGACCGGATCGATGGCGCGCTCGTGCTGCGCTCCCGCGACGAGATCGACGTGGCCGGCGGGTCGACCCGGATCACCGGCGAGCCGGCGGATCTGGTGCTGCCCAACGACGGTGACCTGAGCTTCGCCAAGCTGCGGTTCGACCCTCGCTCGCTCGCCACGGTCCTCGCGCACCTGGGTGAGCTGGCCGACCCGCTCGCCCGGGCGCTGTGCTGGGGAGCGCTGTGGGACGCGACCCGCGACGCCGAGTTGCCGGCCGCCGACCACATCGGCGCGGTGCTGCGTGGAGCGCCCGCCGAGACCGACCCCGCGCTGGTCGAGACGCTGCTGCAGCAGGCGACCCGCGCCGCGCGGTCGTTCGCCGTGGACGGGCGCGGCCTGCTCAGCCAGATCGAGCTGGCCTGCTGGGCAGCGGCCAACGCCCTGCCCCCGGGCAGCGATCTGCAGCTGACCCGGCTGCGGGCGTCCATCGAGGCAACCGCCGACGTCGGGCGGCTCGAGGGGTTGCTCGACGGCGCGGCCCCGCCGGGTGTCGCCGTCGACACCGCGCTGCGCTGGTGGGTGCTGCGCCGGCTGTCGGTCCTCGGCCAGGTCGACCAGGCGCGGCTCGCCGACGAGCTCACCCGCGACCCGAGCGCGACCGGCGAGCGGCACGCCGAATGGGCCCGGGCGGCCCGGCCCGATCCGACCAGTAAGGCCGACGTCTGGCAGGCCGTCACGGGTGGAGCGTGCAGCACCGCGCAGCTCCGCGCGTTCGGTGGCGGGTTCTGGCAACACGGCCAGGACGCGTTGTTGGAGCCGTATGTCGACCGCTATCTCGCGGTGGTGCCGGGTCTGTGGTCCGGGGAGACGCCGCAGACCGCTCGGTTCGCCACGATGCTGCTCTATCCCGCGACGCTCGTCCGGCAGGACGTGCTGGACCGCACCGATGCGTTGCTGGGCTCGCCGGTGCTGGCCGACGGGGCACGCCGGGTGGTGCTCGAGCAACGCGACGACCTGGCCCGGGCGCTGCGCGCGCGGACAGCTGCGCCGGCCGGAGCGGGCTAACCTTTCTCCATGTGCGGCATCGTGGGCTACATCGGTCACCAGGACGCACTCGAGGTCGTGGTCGACGGCCTGCGGCGGCTGGAGTACCGCGGTTACGACTCGGCCGGGGTCGCGGTGCTGTCGGCCGACGGTGCGCTGGCCGTCGAGCGCAAGGCCGGCAAGCTGGCGAACCTCGACAAGGTGCTGGCCGAGCGGCCGTTGCCAGGCACGTTGGGCATCGGTCACACCCGCTGGGCGACGCATGGTCCGCCCACCGATCGCAACGCCCACCCGCAGGTGGACTGCGCCGGCCGGGTCGCCGTCGTGCACAACGGGACGATCGAGAACTTCGAGGCGCTCGTCGAGGGCTTGGCGGCCCGCGGGCACCGGCGCGCGTCCGACACCGACACCGAGGTCGTCGCGCACCTGCTCGAGGAGCGGCTGCCCGCCTGCGCGGGCGACCTGGCTGCCGCCGTCCGCAGTGTCTGCCGGGACCTGGAAGGCTCGTTCGTCCTGGTCGTCACCCACGCCGACACCCCTGAGCTGGTCGTCGGGGCGCGGCGCAACCTGCCGCTCGTCGCCGGGGTCGGCGCCGGCGAGAACTTCCTCGGCAGCGACGTCACAGCCTTCATCGCACACACCCGCGACGCGCTCGTCATCGACCAGGACCAGGTCGTCGAGTTGCGGCGCACCGGCATCACCGTCACCGACCTCGACGGCGTCGTGGTCGTCCCGGAGGCGATGCACGTCGACTGGGACACCGCCGCCGCCGAGAAAGGCGGCTATGAGTTCTTCATGCTCAAAGAGATCGAAGAACAGCCCGAAGCGGTCCGGGCGACCCTCGGCGGCCGGCTGTCGCCCGAGGGTCTGCTGCACCTCGACGAGATCGCCCTGTCGGACGAGGACCTGCGGGCGGTCGAGCAGGTCGTCATCATTGCCTGCGGCTCGTCGTACCACTCCGGGATGATCGGAAAGTATGCGATCGAGCGATGGTGCCGGTTGCCGGTGCACGTCGAGCTGGCGAGCGAGTTCCGCTACCGGGACCCGGTCATCGGCCGCAACACCCTCGTCGTCGCGGTGTCGCAGTCCGGCGAGACCGCCGACACGTTGGAAGCTGTGCGGCACGCCCGGTCGCAGAAGGCCTGGGTCCTGGCCGTCACCAACACGGTCGGCTCCTCGATCGCCCGCGAGGCCGACGCGACCCTCTACACGCGCGGCGGGCCGGAGGTCGCGGTCGCCTCGACCAAGGCCGTCATCACCCAGATCACCGCGATGTACCTCGTGGGGCTCTACCTCGCGCAGGTCCGCGGGACGCGCGACACCGATGAGGTCCGGGCTCACCTGGTGGACCTCGAGCAGATCCCCGACCTGCTGGTCGAGGTGCTGGCGCGGATGGAGGGGGTCCGGGAGATCGCCCGGGAGATCGCGCATGAAGAGCGGGTGCTGTTCCTCGGCCGGCACGTCGGCTACCCGATCGCGCTCGAGGGCGCCTTGAAACTCAAGGAGCTGGCCTACGTCTCGGCGGAGGGCTTCTCGGCCGGAGAGATCAAGCACGGCCCGATCGCGCTGATCGAGCAGGGCACGCCGGTGGTGGTGCTGGCCACCCGGCACGTCCTGCAGCCCAAGCTCATCAACAACGTGCAGGAGGTCCGCGCGCGCGGCGCGAAGACCATCGTCATCGCCACCGACGGCGACGACAGCTGCGTGCCCTACGCCGACCACCTCGTCCGGTTGCCCGACACCAAGTCGCTGCTCGCGCCGTTGCTGACGATCGTGCCCATGCAGGTGCTGTCGGCGGAGGTCGCCCGGGTGCGTGGCCTGGACGTCGACCAGCCGCGCAACCTCGCCAAGAGCGTCACGGTCGAGTAGCGGGTGATCGTGGGGGTCGGCGTCGACGTCGTCGACGTGGCGCGGTTCGCCCGCGCCCTGACGCGTACGCCGGGACTGGGGCGACGGCTGTTCACCGACGCCGAGCGCACCCAGGCGCGGATGGAGTCGCTGGCTGCGAGGTTCGCCGCCAAGGAGGCCGTCGCCAAGGCGCTCGGGGCGCCGGGCGGGCTGCGGTGGCGGGACGCCGAGGTCGTGCCTGAGGCCTCCGGTCGGCCGACGATCGTCGTGCACGGTGGGGTGGCTGCCGAGGCCGCCGCGCAGGGGATCGCCTGCTGGCACCTGTCGCTGTCGCACGACG
>JBKJOO010000340.1:0-10954 GCA_046595615.1 Mycobacteriales bacterium
ACCGGCGGGTAGATAGTCGTCTGGTTTGGTGTGTTTAGCGTCACGCGGTGCGGCGCAGGAAACATATGTGAAACCCGACACGTTGGGCCGACGGTGCGCGGCCGAGTTCGTCGGAACCGCCCCGCTCATCGTCCTCGGGCCGGGTTCGGTGGTGGCTGCGCTGACCGTCGACGACGGTCATGGTCTTCGGTCCGCTGACCGGGGCAGCGGTGAACCCGGCCCGCGCCCTCGGCCCCAACGCTGCGGCGAGCCTGGTCGGCGGTTCTGTCGCCTGGAGCCAATATCCCGCCTACGTGATCGGCTCGTTGCTCGGCGCGCTCGCAGCGGTACTGAGCTACGACCTCGTCGCCCGGCCGCGGAAAGCCGACGACCTCGACGAGGCCCCGCAGGGGACACAGGGCGACGTTGGGGGGTCACGTCGATGACGAGCCGGCCAATGCAGTGCGGTCGGCAGCAGGACTGACGGGCGCCCGCCCGCAGCACAGATCACTTCCAGCAGACGGAGGCAGCAGCTCATGGCAGGCAACAGAGGCGTCGCGTATATCTCGCCGGGCAAGGTCGAGGTCCAGGACATCGACTATCCCAAGCTCGAACTGCAGGACGGTCCAGGTGTCAACCCGGCCAACATCGGCCGCAAGCTCAACCACGGCGTCATCCTGAAGATCGTCACGACCAACATCTGCGGGAGCGACCAGCACATGGTCCGCGGCCGCACCACCGCCCCGCCGAACCTGGTGCTCGGCCACGAGATCCTCGGTGAGGTTGCCGAAGTCGGTTCCGACGTCGAGTTCATCAAGGTCGGCGACATCTGCTCGGTGCCGTTCAACATCGCCTGCGGCCGCTGCCGCAACTGCAAGGAGGGCAAGACCGGCATCTGTCTCAACGTCAACCCGGCCCGCCCCGGCGCGGCGTACGGCTATGTCGACATGGGTGGTTGGGTCGGCGGGCAGGCGGAGTACGTCACCGTCCCCTACGCCGACTGGAACCTGCTGAAGTTCCCCGACCGGGACCAGGCGATGGAGAAGATCCTCGACCTGACCATGCTCTCGGACATCTTCCCGACCGGCTTCCACGGCGCCTTCATGGCTGGCACCAAGCCGGGATCAACCGTCTACGTCGCCGGCGCCGGCCCGGTCGGGCTGGCAGCTGCCGTCAGCGCCCAACTGTTGGGTGCTGCGGTCGTCATCGTCGCCGACCTCAACGAGGAGCGGCTCGCGCAGGCCCGCAGCTTCGGCTGCGAGACGGTCGATATCTCCAAGGGTTCGCCGCAGGACCAGATCGAGCAAATCCTCGGCGTCCGTGAGGTCGACGCTGCCGTCGACGCCGTCGGGTTCGAGGCCCGCGGTCACGGCGAGGGTGCCGGCAAGGAGGCACCGGCCACGGTGCTGAACTCCCTGATGGAGGTCACCGCGGCAGGTGGCTCGATCGGCATCCCGGGGCTGTACGTCACCGGCGACCCGGGCGGGATCGACGAGGCCGCCAAGGTCGGCTCGCTCTCGCTGAGTCTGGGCACCGGCTGGGCCAAGTCGATCTCGTTCACCACCGGGCAGACCCCGGTGATGAAGTACAACCACGGCCTGATGCAGGCGATCCTGCACGACAAGGTCCAGATCGCCAAGGCTGTCAACGCCACCACGATCACGCTGGACCAGGCCCCGCAGGGCTACGCCGACTTCGACAAGGGCGCCGCCAAGAAGTACGTCATCGACCCGCACGGCATGGTCGCCTAGACACCAGCTGCGTACGACGGCCCGGCAGGAGTTCTGCCGGGCCGTCGCACGTCCGCGCGGCTCAGACCGCCGCCGGGGCGACGTCCCGGGCGTTCCCCTCGAGCAAGCCGGTCCGGACGCCGGTGACGAGCGTCTGCACGTGCGCCTCGACCGCGGCCGGATCGAGGCCGAGGGTGCGCCCGATGTGCACCGACCAGACCTCCGAGCGCAGGTTGGTTTCGAAGTCGAGTTCGGACCGGACGTCGGCCCGCGCCGCCTGACGGTTCTGGCTGATCATCACGAACGTCGACAGGAAGATTGCCTCGAGGCTCACGATGAGGGTCAGCAGCCCGAACGGGAACGCATCGAACGCCGACCCGCCGAGGTTGAGCAGCACCCAGATCACGAACCACGCGACGTGCAGGTAGACGAAGACCAACGAGCCGGCAAAGGCCGTCACGCCGTCGGTGAGCCGGTCCTGGGCCTGTCGCACCTCGGCCCAGACGTGCCGTTCGCTGCGGGTGTGGACCGTGACCTCGGTGCTCGGCTCCGTCATCCGCCCAGCGTCGCATCCGGCGGCGAGCCGCGCCGTACGCTCGTGTGATGAGTGACGTCGTCGATGCCGCACGCCGGGCCAAGGTCGCGGCCGCGCTCCTCGCGCCACTGCCCCGGCGTACCAAGGATGCGGCGCTGCTGGCTATGGCCGACGCGCTGGTCGCCAACTCCGCAATGATCATTCAGGCCAACGCCGAGGACCTCGCCGCCGGCCGCGCGGCCGGCACCACCGAGGCGCTGCTCGACCGGCTGGCCCTCACCGAGCAACGGGTCACGGCAATGGCCGACGGGCTCCGGCATGTCGCGACGCTGCCCGACCCGGTTGGCGAGGTCGTGCGTGGCTCGACCCTGCCGAACGGCCTGGAGCTGCGCCAGGTCCGGGTGCCGCTCGGCGTGGTCGGCATCGTCTACGAGGCCCGTCCCAACGTCACCGCCGACGCCACCGGGCTGTGCATCAAGAGCGGCAATGCCGTGCTGTTGCGAGGGAGTGCCTCGGCGTACCGGTCCAACACGGTGCTGGTGGAGGTGCTGTCGGGTGCCGCCAGCATGTTGCCGGAGCACGCCGTGCAACTGGTCCCGGGCATCGACCGCAGCTCGGTCAAGGAGCTGATGCAGGCCCGCGGATTGGTCGACGTCCTGATCCCGCGGGGCGGCGCGAGCCTCATCCAGGCCGTCGTGGCGGAGTCGCAGGTGCCGGTGATCGAGACCGGCGTCGGCAACTGCACGGTGTACGTCGACGCCGGGGCCGATCTCGACATGGCGGTGGCGATCGTGCTCGACGGGAAGACCACCCGACCGAGCGTCTGCAACGCCACCGAGACCGTTCTGGTGCACGAGGCGGCTGCCGCCGAGCTGCTGCCGCGGCTGCTCGCCGCACTCGCGGCGAAGTGCGTCACGGTGCACGGAGACCCAGCTGTGCAGGCGATCTCGTCCGACGTACTGCCGGCGACCGACGAGGACTGGGCGGCCGAATACCTCTCGCTCGACCTTGCCGTCGGGGTTGTGCCCTCGCTCGAGGCGGCGACCGATCACATCCGCCGCTGGGGCAGTGGGCACACCGAGGCGATCGTCACCCGGTCGCAGTCGGCGGCGAGGTCGTTCGTCAGCCGGCTCGACAGCGCGGCGGTGATGGTCAACGCCTCGACCCGGTTCACCGACGGCGCAGAGTTCGGGTTCGGCGCCGAGATCGGCATCTCCACCCAGAAGTTGCACGCCCGCGGCCCGATGGGCCTGACCGAGTTGACCAGCACGACGTACGTCGTGACGGGTGACGGGCACGTCCGGGGCTGACCTTCAGGAGCGGCTGCGGGCCGGCCGGCCGAGCCACATGCCGGAGCCGACCAACACCGCGGCAACCAGCAGCCCCGCGGTGAGCGGCTCGCCGAGCAAAAGCACCGCTCCGACGGTGGTGAGCACCGGGATGATGAGTTGCACCGAGCCGGCGGTCGTGCCGGACAGGGAGCGTTGGCATGCGTACCAGGCGACGTAGGCGAAGGCCGTCGTGCCGACGCCCATGACCGTGGCCAGGGTGATGCCCAACGCGGTCGTGTGCAGTCCCGCCGCGACCCCGGCGGCCGCGGGTAGGACGAGGACGGCGGCCAGCACGACGAAGTGGCCGGTCGTGGCGACCCGTGGGTCCGCCGAGGTGCGGCCGGCGGCGGTGTAGAGCCCCCAGGCCACCCCGGTTGCGACGAGCAGCACGATGCCCGGCAGCGTCACCGTGCCGACCGAGCCGCTGGCCAGCACGCCGATGCCGGCCAGCGAGACGGCCGCGCCGAGCCCACGCCGTCGCGGCACCGGCAGCCGCCGCGCCAGGTCGTTGGCGACCAGGGTGAGCAGCACCGAGGCGTAGAAGACGAACGTGCCTGCTGCTGCGCCGATGTGGCGGTAGCCGTAGGAGATGCAGATGGCGTAGATACCGAGCCACAGGGCGGGCCGCAGGTTCGGTCGGCCCACGACCAGCCGTTCGCGCCGGGCCAGGGCCACGGCGACCAGCGCGACCGCGCCGGCCAGGAAGCGCACAGCCGACAGCAGCCCGGCGTCGAGCAGGTGCTCGGCGGCGACGTAGCGCGTGATGAGCGAGTTGGCGGCAAATGCCACGAGCACGAATGGCAGCAGCAGGCCGATGCGCGTGGCCTGGACCTCGGTCGTCTGCGTCACGTGGACACGTTAGTTCCGGGCGGCCGCACGCTGGCCCAGGAACATCGCGAGCCCGGCCGGGCCGGCCAGCCAGGTCAGCAGCAGGGCCACCCGGGTGGAGCGCCGCTCGGCCAGGCCCTGCTCCCACACCCAGCGACCCACGAACAGGTCGAAGGCGATGTAGTGCGTCCAGCCGGCCAGGAAGCCCTTCGGCCGGGACAGCCCGGCCCGGACCGTCGCGGGGTCACGGAAGTCGACCCGCTCACCGCCCCAACCGCTCGCCAGCAGCCCGACGTACGTCGTACCGAGGGCGGCGTAGAGCGGGGTGGCGAGGCGGACCAGGCCGGCCGTCACGGGCGACCGCGGGAGCAGGATCATCGCGAGCCACAGTGGCGCCGTGCAGGTGTTGATGACCGCGTAGAGCCGCCGGTCGCGGGCGGTGAACGCCTCCATCAGTGCGAGCTCGCCTCGCCCTCGTCGGCGACGTGCCCGGTGATCGCGGCATAGTCCTCGCCGCTGTGCCCAGCGGCGACCGCCCGCCGGGCCTGCGCGAGCGAGGCGCGGGTGACGGCAAGGTCGTCGCCGGCCGCGAGGACCGCGAGGTCGAGGTCCTTGACCATCAGATCGATCGAGAAGGTCGTGTCGCTGTAGTCGTCGCCTTCGAGCATCGGGCGCTTCTGGCCGAGCAGCCAGCCGTACGACGCCATGCCCAGCACGTCGAGCAGCAGGGTCCGGTCGAGCCCGAGGTCGCGGCCGAGCCGCAGCGACTCGCCGAGCCCGGCTGCCATCACGCCGATGCCCTGGTTGACGCACAGCTTCAGCGCGCTGCCGGCACCGACATCGCCGACCAGGCGGACCTTCTCGGGAGTGCCCCACAGGTGCAGCAGCGGCTCGGCCGCGGCGTAGTCGTCCTGGCTGGCGCCGGCGAAGACGCCGAGGGTGCCCTCCGCGGCGGGGGCCAGGGTGCCGGCGACGGGCGCGTCGACGTAGCGCAGGCCAGCATCCCGACAGGCCGCGCCGAACGCCCGGGCGTCGCCGGGCCCGACGGTGGTCGCGTTGACCACGAGGGTGCCCGCACCGGCCGTCAACACGTCGTCGAAGACCTCGCGCACGCTATCCGGACCGAAGAGCATCAGCACCACCGCGGCGGCCCCGTCGACCGCTGCGCGGACCGATCCGGCCTCCGTGGCGCCGGCGGCGAGCAGCTCACCGGCCCGGCCGGGGGTGCGGTTCCAGACGACGAGCTGGTGACCGGCCGGGGGCAGGTGGGCGGCCATCCGGACGCCCATCCGGCCCAGGCCGAGGAAGGCGATACGCATGTCGGCCAGCTTAAAGGCCCCGCTGCCGGTGTCCCGCACTGGTCAACACGCCGGCCAGGGTTGTTGCTGCCACGGCACAGCAGGCGCAGTCTGTCCTCACCTGGACAGAGCGGACGAACCGCCCCGTCGTACTGGAGGTTTAACGTGATCCTCGCCGACTACCGGCAGACCTACGACCCGATCTCCAACTCGCTCGCCCTGTCGAGCCTGGTCGCGGTGCTGCCACTCCTGACGTTGTTCGTCCTGCTCGGCGTGGTCCGGGTCCGTGCCTGGCTGGCCTCGTTGATCGCGCTCGGCGTGGCGCTGGTGGTGGCCGTCGCGGTCTACGGCATGCCGGCCGGCGACGCGCTGAACGCCGGCGTCTGGGGTGCGGCCTTCGGTTTCTTCCCGATCATGTGGATCGTCATCAACGCGATCTGGGTCTACAACCTCACGGTCGAGACGGGCGACTTCGACGTGCTGCGCCGATCGTTCGCCTCGATCAGTGACGACCAGCGGATCCAGGCGATCATCATCGCGTTCTGCTTCGGGGCGCTGATGGAGGCGCTCGCCGGCTTCGGTACCCCGGTCGCGATCAGCTCGGTGATGCTGCTGGCGCTCGGGTTCCGGCCGATGAAGGCGGCGACGATCGCGCTGGTCGCCAACACCGCGCCGGTCGCGTTCGGCGCCCTCGCGGTCCCGATCACCACCCTGGCCGGCCCGGCGATCGCCAACCTGCCGGTCCAGACCCTCGGCTCGATGGTCGGGCGACAGACCCCGCTGCTGGCCGTCTTCGTCCCGCTCGCGCTCGTCTACCTCGTCGACGGCCGGCGCGGCCTGCGCCAGTGCTGGCCGCCGGCGCTGCTGTGCGGGGTGGTGTTCGCAATCTTCCAGTTCCTGGCCAGCAACTACTGGTCGGTCCCGCTCACCGACATCATCGCGGCGCTCGCCAGCGCCCTCGCGCTGCTCGCGTTCACCCGGGTTTGGCACGCCAAGGAGGGCTACGTCGAGCGGGACGAGCCCGAGCCGGTACGCCGGGCCGGCCGGCCGATGCCGCCGGTCATCGCCGGCGGCAGCGAGGACGCCGATCCGGTCGCCGTGGCCCGCGCCCGGGCCGATGCCGGCGGCGCCGCCACCAAGGACAGCCGGAGCAGCGTGCTGCGCGCCTACGCGCCGTACCTGATCATCATCGTGATCTTTGTGCTCGCCACCCGGGTGTCGACGATCACCGGCGTCGCGCCGAAGAAGGTCGGTGTCTCGGGCACCGGGATCGAGTCCGTGACCCGCCTGGTGGACTGGCCAGGCCTGCACATCTTCAACAGCAAGGGCAAGGTCGTGGCGACCACCTTCAAGCTCAACTACCTGTCCGCGGCGGGCACGCTGCTGCTGTTGGCCGGTCTCGTCACGATGCTCGCGCTGCGGGTCAGCCCGGCCAGGGCGCTGCGGGCCTACGGCCGGACCCTGTCGCAGCTGAAGTTCGCCATCCTGACCGTGCTGCTCGTCCTCGGCCTCGCCTTCGTCATGAACCAGTCGGGCGAGACCAAGACGCTGGGGCTGTGGATGGCCGGCGCCGGCGGTTTCTTCGCCTTCCTCTCGCCGATCTTGGGCTGGCTCGGGGTGGCCGTGACCGGGTCGGACACCTCGTCGAACTCGCTGTTCGGCGCATTGCAGGTCACCGCCGCCAACAAGGCCGGCCTGTCCCCGGTGCTGATGGCGGCCTCGAACTCCTCCGGCGGGGTGCTCGGCAAGATGATCAGCCCGCAGAACCTCGCCATCGCGGCCGGCGCGGTGGGGCTCGAGGGACGCGAGGGCGACCTGTTCCGCAAGGTCCTCGGTTGGAGCCTTGGGTTCTTGCTGTTCATGTGCGTCCTGGTGGTGCTGCAGAGCACACCGGTGCTGTCCTGGATGGTCCCGGGGCGGTAGGCCCGCTGACAGGTCGCGAGCCACGTACGGCAGAATGGCGCTCGGTTTCCCACCGCTAAGGAGCGCCTGTGCTGCAGCCCCAGTTCGCGTCCGTCGACGACGTCCAGGAGCGTCTCGGCGCGGCCGGCTATCTCACCGACCGGGCGATTGCGACCACGGTGTTTCTCGCCGACCGGCTCGGCAAGCCGCTGCTCGTCGAGGGCCCCGCCGGGGTCGGCAAGACCGAGCTAGCCAAGGCGATCGCCACCGCCACGAGCAGCGAACTGATCCGGTTGCAGTGCTACGAGGGCCTAGATGAGTCCCGCGCGCTGTACGAGTGGAACTACAAAAAGCAGCTGCTGAGGATTCAGGCCAGCAAGGACGACGACAGCTGGGACGCCATCCACGACGACGTCTTCGCCGAGGAGTTCCTGCTCAGCCGGCCGCTGCTCACCGCGATCCGCAACCCTGACGCGACCGTGCTGCTCATCGACGAGATGGACAAGGCCGACGTCGAGGTCGAGGGCCTGCTGCTCGAGGTGCTGTCGGATTTCCAGATCACGATTCCGGAGCTCGGCACCATCACCGCGGCCCGCCGGCCCATCGTCGTGCTCACCTCCAACGCGACCCGCGAGCTGTCGGAGGCGCTGAAGCGACGCTGCCTCTACCTGCACCTGGACTATCCCGACGCCGCTCGCGAGAAGGCGATCGTGCTGTCCCGGGTCCCCGAGGTCGCCGAGCAGCTCGCCGAACAACTCGTCCGCACCGTCCGCGCCCTGCGCTCGCTCGAGCTGAAGAAGTCGCCGAGCATCGCCGAATCGATCGACTGGGCCCGCACCCTGGTGGCGCTCGGCTTGGACACCCTCGACGAGGAAGCGGTCAAGACCACTCTCGGCGTCGTGCTCAAGCACGCCAGCGACCACGAGCGGGCCTCAATCCAGCTCAAGCTCAACTAGTGGCCGTCGAGGGGGGCCTGCTCGGGCGGGAGATCGCCTTCCTCGACGCGCTGCGCACCGCCGGGCTCAGCGTCTCGCTCGCCGAGGTCCTCGACGCCACCCGCGCGATGGGCGCCATCGACCTGCTCGATCGGGAGGCGCTGCGGGCTGCCTTCGCCGCCTGCGTGCTGAAGCGCCCGGCCCACCGAACCACCTTCGACACGTTGTTCGACCTGTGGTTCCCGGCCGTCACCGGCGACCCCACCCCCGCGCGCGACGGGACAGCCGTTCCGCCCGCCGAGGGTGAGGGCCCGGTCGATCCCGAGGCCTACCGCGAGGCGCTGCGCGACCTGCTGCTCGAAGGCGACGAGGACCTGATGCGCCGCTTCGCCCGGCAGGTCGTGCAGGATCTCGGGCGCTCCGACGCCCAGCCCGGCCGGCAGTCCTGGTTCTCCTACCGGGTGCTGCGCCAGCTCTCCCCGGAGACGTTGATGGCCTGGCTGCTCGAGGCGCTGCTCGCCGGCCAGGACCGCGGTGGGCTCGCCGAACGGGTTGCCAGGCAGACCATCACCGAGCGGATCCGGCAGTTCCAGGAGATGGTCGAAGCCGAGGTGCGCCGCCGGCTCGCCGAGGACCGCGGCGCCGAGCAGATCTCCAAGACGGCGGTGCAGCCGCTGGCTGAGCAGGTCGACTTCCTGCGGACGTCCCGCAACGACATGGCCGAGCTGAGGCGTCAGGTGTTCCCACTCGCGCGCCGCCTGGCGACCAGGCTCACTGCCCGGCGGCGGCTCGGCCGCAGCGGCAAGCTGGACTTCCGGCGTACCGTCCGGGCCTCGCTCGGCACCGGTGGCGTCCCCCTGGTCACCCACCACCGGCCGCACAAGCCGCACAAACCCGAGCTCGTGGTCCTCTGCGACGTGTCCGGCTCGGTCGCCGGGTTCGCGCACTTCACCCTGATGCTGACCTACGCGCTGCGCGAGCAGTTCACCAAGGTGCGGGCGTTCGCCTTCATCGACACCTGCGACGAGGTCACGCAGTACTTCACCCCCGGCGGCGACGTCACCGACGCGCTGGCCCGGATGTCGGCCGAGGCGAGCCTGGTGTGGTTCGACGGACACAGCGACTACGGCCACTCGATCGAGACCTTCGCCGAGCACTATCCCGACGCGGTCGGCCCGCGCACCTCGCTGCTCATCCTCGGTGACGCCCGCAACAACTACCGGGCGACCGGTGCGGCGACCCTGCGGCACCTGGTCGCCAAGGCCCGGCACGCCTACTGGCTCAACCCCGAGCCGTCGGCGTACTGGGGCAGTGGCGACAGTGCGACCGGCGCCTACGAGGACCTCATCGAGATGGTCGAGGTGCGCAACGCCGTGCAGCTCGAGGATTTCGTCCAGCGCCTGCTCCCCCAGTAGCGCCGCCCCCGCGCCCCCCTCTTCCTCCTTCCCGCCGATCTTGACGACATGGTCGCTCCGTCCGGCGTGTCGCCGACAACATCGTCAAGATCGGCCGGTTCGGGGCGTGTGACACCCCGTGAGCGGGCCCGGTACGCCGGGGCAGCAGTGACCACGTTCCGACCCGCAAGGGTTGTCGGGTCGGGGGCGAACCGAATCGGCTCGGGCTGCGTCCTACTGGCATGGACGAGCTCGAACAGTGGCTGCAGCGCGACTACGCCACGGCGTATCGCACCGCCTGCCTGGTGCTGCGCAACCCGCACGACGCCGAGGACGCCGTCCAGGAGGCGTTCCTGCGGGTCTGGCGATTCCGCGACGCCGTCCCGCAGGGCGATGCCCGCAAGGCGTGGCTCTACCGCGTCGTGGTCAACGCCTGCATCTCCCGGATCCGCAGCGAGGCGTCCCGCACCGGCAAGGACGACGGCGACCTCGGGTTGCAGACCGCCGTCGACCCGGCGCCGCAGCCGTCGGACGCGGCCGAGACCGCCGAGCGGGCAGGCGATGTCCTCGCTGCACTCGCGGACCTGCCGGAGATCTTGCGGGTCCCGCTCGTCCTGCGCTTCTACGCCGGCCTGTCGGAGAAGGAGATCGCCGTCGCGATCAACCGCCGCCCCGGCACCGTCAAGAGCCGCCTGTACGACGCCCGGCAGCGGCTCGCCCTCGACCCGAGGCTGACCGCCTGGGTCGACCCCGATCTGGAGGTCGCCCGATGAACGCGATGCTGACCGACGACGACCTGGTGCGGCTGCTCACCGAGACCGCCGAGACGTACGCCGTACCGGAGCTCGGCCCGTCCCTCATCCGCGAGGAGGTCGAGGACGCGCCGCCGGCGCGGCCGGTCCATCGCCGCCGGTGGGTGCAGGCCTCGGCGGCGGCCGCCGTGGTGGCCGGGGCGCTGCTGGCCGGGTCGCTGCTGTCCGGCGGGGGGCCGGCGACGAACAATTTGCAGGTAGCGCCTGGGC
>JBKJOO010000270.1:0-3687 GCA_046595615.1 Mycobacteriales bacterium
CCTGAGATCTCAACTCCCTTCGCCGGTGCTAACCGGAGCAGGTTCGAGGGTCTGCGGCGAACCGCACTCTCAGCGCTATGGGGCGCTCCCCTGTTGTTACCCCGATGACGTTACACCCGTCGACGTGGCAGTCTCGTCTACGGAGTCAGATGAGTCGATGCCGGGCGGGACCCGCCGGCCGGGACCCGCCGAGCGGGGCCAGCAGAGGTCTCGTGGGCGTGCTGACACGGAGGATATGCAGCAACAAACCTAGGCAGCGTGCAGGTTGAATGACCGCAAACCTAGGCAGCGTGCGGCCTCAACGGCCGCAAACCTAGAGAGCGGCAGGAATCAGCTCGCCCCGGTCGAACAGCTGCGCGGTCGCCCGGCCGCTCGGCGTGCCCACATCCGGGTCGGCATTGGCGTCCAGCAGGGCCGCGACCACGGTGTCCTCCCCTTTGAAGATCGCCTCGGCCAGCGGACTCTGCCCACGGTCGTTGGTGCGGTCCGGGTCGGCCCCCAGACCCGCCAGCATCCGGACCGTCTCCGGGTGCCCGTGGTAGGCGGCCAGCATCAACAGCGTGTTGCCCGCTCCATCGGTCAGGTTCGCGGGAACTCCGTTCTCGACATACGCCCGGAGCCTCTCAGTGTTACCGGCCCTAGCCAAGTCGAAGCAAGCGTGCGCGATCGTGACTAGCTGCGGATCAGGAGGGTTGTCGACACTCTCATCCCACGGTCTGTCCTGGCTCATGACTTCAGGCTATGTCCAATCCGCGCCAGGACCCGGCAATTCGTCGAAGACAAGCCAGGTCCGCGTCGTCTGGACCCCCGGGATGGCCTGGATCCGGTCGAGGACCAGATCGCGAAGGGCCGCGTTGTCGGGTGCCCGGACCAGGACCAGCACATCGAAGTCAGCGCCGAGCATCGAGACGTGCTCGACGTAGGGCAGGCGCCCCAGGCCGGCGGACACCTCGCGCCAGGAGTTCTGCTCGATGGAGAGCGAGACGTACGCCGAGGTGCCCAGCCCGGCGCGCTCGTGAGCAATCTGTGCTGAGAACCCGGTGATCACGCCGTCGGCGACCAGCCGGTCGACGCGCTGGTAGGCGTTGGCACGGGAGATGTGGACCCGGTCAGCCAGCGAACGGATCGACGTACGGGCGTCCTTGATGAGCTCTCTGAGGATCAGCCGGTCCGGGCCGTCCAGGGGCCTGACCGAGCGTCCTGCCGCTGGCTCCTTCGGTGACTCTCCTGCGGACACTTGGTCAGCCAACGTCGTCCTTTCACGCCACTTGTCTCGAATTCTACCCGGGATTTGGGACAGGAATCTCGTCGGGGTGACGATTGGGCGTCAGATCGTTTTTCCGGCACAGGCGTTCACCGCGCCTGCGTCGTCGCGCAGGCCCGGGCACACCCCCGGACCGGTGGCGCACACACCCTGGAGGCCGACGCTGTGACCACGGATACGAGCACCCCCCTTCCGCAGACCGCGCCATCCACGCCCGCCGACCGGCCGTTCGCCCGGGGCCTGATGCCCGCGCCGATGCCGGTGCAGTTCCTCGACGACCAGGGCCGCCGGGTCCAGGTGTTCAACGACGACTACCCCGAGCCGTCAGCGGAGCAGCTGGTCGCCGCCTACACCGCGATGGTCGTCGGGCGCCGGTTCGACATCCAGGCCACCGCGCTGGCCAAGCAGGGCCGCCTCGCCGTCTTCCCGGCCGCGCGCGGGCAGGAGGCCTGCCAGATCGGCGCGATGCTGGCGCTGTCAGCGGACGACTGGGTGTTCCCGACCTACCGCGACTCGATGGCCCTGGTGACCCGGGGCATCGACCCGGTGGAGGTGCTGACCTCGCCGCACGGCTCCGCGCACTGCGGCTACGACCCCCGGGCGAGCCGGACCGCGCCGCAGGCAACACCGCTGGCAACTCAGCTGATCCATGCCGTCGGCTTCGCCTCGGGCGAGCAGCGCAAGGGCCGGCCGACCGTGGCGATGGCGTTCGTCGGCGACGGGGCCACCAGCGAGGGCGACTTCCACGAGGCGCTCAACTTTGCGGGCGTGTTCAAGGCGCCGGTGGTGTTCCTCGTCCAGAACAACACGTACGCGATCAGTACCCCGCTGTCCAGGCAGAGCGCCGCCCCGTCCCTGGGATACAAGGGAATCGGCTACGGCATCGCCTCCGAGCAGGTCGACGGCAATGACGCGATGGCCATGCTCGCGGTGCTCAACAAGGCAGTCGCGCACGCCCGCGCAGGTCAGGGGCCGGTGCTGGTCGAGGCACATACCTACCGCCTCGATGGCCACACCAACGCCGACGACCCCACCCGCTACCGCGACCCCGCCGAGGTCGGCGACTGGCTTCGCCGGGACCCTATCGCGCGGCTGGAGGCGTGGCTGCGCCATGAGGGCCTCATCGACGACGCGTTCGTCGCAGCCGTGGCAGGCAAGGCCGAGGCGTTCGCCGCCGACCTGAGGGCACGGCTCAGCGTCGACCTGGCAGTCGACCCGATGTCCTTGTTCGACAACGTCTTTGCCACGCCGACGTCGCAGCTGCTCGAACAGCGCGCGATGGTGCAGGCCGAGCTCGAGGCCGAGGAGGCCAGCCGATGACCAGCGACGCAGCCCCGCAGTCAGCAGGAATGCCCACCCCCGCGCCCCGGCAGGTGACCATGTCGGGGGCCATCAACCGGGCCCTTCGCGACGCGATGACCGCCGATGCCGATGTCGTGGTCTTCGGCGAGGACGTCGGCACCCTCGGCGGAGTCTTCCGGGTCACCGACGGGATCGCCCGTGACTTCGGCCAGGACCGCTGCTTCGACACCCCGCTTGCCGAGGCCGGCATCGTCGGCTACGCGGTGGGTATGGCGATGGCCGGCTTCCGTCCCGTCATCGAGATGCAGTTCGACGCGTTCGCCTACCCGGCGTTCGAGCAGATCGCCTCCCACGTGGCCAAGATGCGCAACCGGACCCAGGGCCGGGTGAACCTGCCGATCGTGATCCGCATCCCGGTCGCCGGCGGCATCGGCGGGGTCGAGCATCACTGCGACTCCAGCGAGGCCTACTACGCCCACACGCCCGGCCTCAAGGTCGTCACCCCTGCCACCGTCGAGGATGCCTACTCGCTGCTGCGCGAGGCCATCAACGACCCCGACCCGGTCATCTTCCTGGAGCCTAAGCGCCTGTACTGGTCCAAGGGATCCGTCGAGGCCGCAGCCGCCGCTACGACGTTCAGCTCGTTCGGCCACGCCGCGGATCGCCGCGAGGGAACCGACGTCACCCTGGTGGCCTACGGCTCGAGTGTCGACGTGGCCATGGCCGCGGCCACGGCGGCGACCGAGTCCGGCTGGTCGGCAGAGGTTATCGACCTGCGCACCCTGGTCCCCTTCGACGACGAGACGGTGGTCGTCTCGGTCCGCAAGACCGGACGGTGCGTGGTGATCCACGAGGCCCAGGGCTTCGGCGGCGTCGGCGCGGAGATCGCTGCCCGCGTGCAGGAGAGGGCGTTTCACTCGCTGCACGCCCCGGTGCTGCGGGTTACCGGCCTGGACATCCCGTACCCTCCGCCCAAGCTCGAGCACCTCCACCTGCCCGGCGTCGAACGGATCCTGGACACGATCGCCCGCCTGCAGTGGGACGACGAGGCCGACACCCGGTTCCTTGCCGGCGGCAGCACAGGCGGCACCGCGTGAAGGTCTCCACCGACTCCTCCGCAC
>JBKJOO010000279.1:0-2748 GCA_046595615.1 Mycobacteriales bacterium
GCAACGCCAGTTCGTCCAGCGCGGGCTGGGCCGCGGCGAGGGCGCGGCCCAGGGCGTCGTCGACGGCCTGCTCGGCCGGGACGAATGCGTCGTCCGCAGCCACTGCCGGGTTCCAGACGTACTTGACCCACCACGCGCGGCCTTGGCGGCGGGCCTTGGTGAAGGCCGCCTCATGGGCCTCGTCGATCACCTGCCACGCCGACGTGGCGTCGTGGCCACACCGCAGCAGCACCGCGGCCGCCACCGCCTCGTAGTTGGACTGCGTTCCAGGCGTATCGACCTGCACCGGCGGCAGCACCCCCCGCCCGACGTACGCCGCCCACGGCGCAGGAAGGTCCTTATGTCCCCTGCGCCGCAACGGCACCGCAGCCCGAGCCGTCACTCGGCCGGCACGAGAACGAGCAGCCCGTGGGCGTCCCACCGGCTTCTTGATCGCGTCCGCGGGTCCCAGCAGCTCGGTGAGCCCGGCCAGCGCTTGCGACAGGTTCCCCAGAGGTCTAGTGCTCACCCCGGAGCGGTGGGGCGACGACAGCGGTCGCACCGTGTCACGTACCTCGAGGCCGCGCCGGCCGGTCCGCAGCCGGACCCTCAGGTGTTCCACCTGCGCGTGTAGGCCGTCCAGCTCGCCCAGCGGAGCGACGAACACATGGGCACGGCCTGGCCCGCCACCCGAGGGCCGCACCAGATGCCACAGCCCTCGCGTCTGGCACCAGGCCGCGAGCATCTCCACCGCCGCGTCACCCACCGCACCGGCCGCGTCGACATCGACGACCCGCACCTGCGGGTTCAGCCGACCCACCACGGCCCGGACCGGGTCATGCCCCACCAGGCGCAGCCCGTCCCGCAACGACAACACCACCACGCCCGCAACCCGCTGGTTGGCACCACCGAGCGCGAACCAGCCCCCGCTCTCAAACATCAGCTCATCGAGGTCAACCAGAACATTAGGGACCCGTGGGACACGCCGACCAGGACCCGCCGAGGCAGGTTCGGTCCAGACTTCACCATTGCTTGCTACAGTGGGCAGCACAAAGCTCCTCTCGGTTAGTCAAAGTTCCGCTCGGTCCTTTGCCCTTGAAGGTGAATTCCGCGAGACCTGCGCCAACAGGCTTCGCTCTACATCCGACTCAGAGCCGCCGTCGCCAAACGGCGGCTCAGTCGTTTTCGGGTCCTCGACCCGACCCGGTTAGGCCGTCATCGACTCCTGCCGGAAGACCACCTGCGGCCGCACCAGATGGTGCTCGGCATCAGCCAACAGCAGGGCCTCGAGGTACGCGGCGATGGAGATGCCCGCGTCGTCCGCAGCGGCCCGCGCCGCATCACGCGCCTCGACGGACACACGTCCCTGGATCAGGACAGTAGGAGTTCCCGGAGGGGCACTGTTGCGCTTCGACCGACCTCGCACCGCTGACATGGCACCACCCAACCAGCCATATGCATTCGAGTGGGGGATTTCCGGGGCGTGTCGGCTCGTCCGCCCCACCTGCCCCATCATTCACAGCCCGTCCTGGCGCCAGAGACCCCGCTCTGAACCGGTGGCACCAGGCTCTGATGGTCTCACCCGGCCCGGTGAAGCGTCGCCCGGTGTCGGGCGGGGCGGTTGAGAACTCGTCGCTGGGAGGGGGCGGATGCGTATGGAGTCTGCGGCGACGGCGACCGCCCCGTTCCAGAGCTGCCAGTGGCTCGCCGTTGAGCAGCTGACCATCCTCGGAGTCGCTGAGGCGGCGCTGTGGGCCGAAGCAGGGACGTCCGGGCCGTCGGTGCAATCGCCCTCGGCTCGTGACGGCGCTACGCAGAGGCCCCCAGGTGGTGGCTAGGGTTGCGTCGTGCCGACTCGGATCGATGGTGACGCCTTGTTCCGGGCACGTTCCGCGCGGGGTCTGACGCAGGGTCAGTTGGCCCGGATGGTCGACATTGCCGGCGGGGAGCGAGTCTCGCAGTGGGAACGTGGCGTCCGGGGGCCGGCCGTCCGGTTGATTCCGGCCGTGGCCGCCGCGTTGGGGGTTTCACCGCTCGAGTTCCTGGCGATGCCGAACGGAGTCGACCTCAAAGCGCTGCGTCTTGCCTCAGGCCAGACCTCGAGCCAAGTCGCTGAGCAGCTCCACGTGTCGACGGCGACGTACCAGCGGTGGGAGTCCGGTCGTCAAGGAGCACCCAAGGATCCGGCGGTGCGCCGCAGCCTGGCCCGCGCCCTGGGAGTTCCCTCGCCTCAGCTGGAGGCTGCCTTCGAGGCGACCACCAGCGACTCGTCTCCGGACTAGCGACCAAAACGGACTAGTGCGCTATGCTCAAACTCTGGGCGGAGTGTCCACCTCGCGCCGCCTTCTCTGCTTACCCCTAGTGAAGGGGTGGGCACGGGGACGAAGGGTAAAGACTTGTTCAAGAATCAGGGTCGACTGTTTCACGGTGGGTCGCAGGCGGCGAGGATGCCCCTTGGTCGGGCGATGGGAGCTTGATGATGACCAACCGTGACCGCATGCTGCCGTCTCCGAGGCGGCGACCGGGTTCTGACACTGCGGACGGTGCGCCGGGCGCTGATCTGCCGGGTCTGCCGTCGCCAGCGGTGAGGGTGGCTGCTGCGCCGCGTCAGTTCCAGACCCGCTGGTTGATCGCGGTCGTGCTGCTGGTCCTGGTCGGCGGCCTGACGGTGTTGTACGCGCTGCCGGGGTACACCGGGCACGAGACCGTGGTGGTTATGGCGCAGGACGTCAAGATGGGCCAGGTCATCACGTCCGCGGACGTGATGAC
>JBKJOO010000025.1:0-10025 GCA_046595615.1 Mycobacteriales bacterium
GGCAGGTGCTCGACTACTACACGCGGATCGCCCCGGTGCTGCTGCCGCACCTGGCCGACCGGCCGCTGACCCTCAAACGCTGGCCGAACGGGGTGCAGGGGCACTCGTTCTTCGAAAAGAACGCGCCGTCGCACCGGCCGGACTGGCTGCGGACCGAACGCCTGGCGAGCCCCGGCTCCACCAAGGCCCGCGAGACGATCGACTACGCGGTCGTCGATTCCCTCGCCGCGCTGGTCTGGGTCGCCAACCTCGCGACCCTCGAGTTGCACACGCCGATGTGGCGGATCGGCCGCCAGGGACCTGATCTCGTGGTGTTCGACCTCGACCCGGGACCGGGGACGAGCATCGTCGAATGCTGCCAGGTGGCGCTGCTGCTGCGACCCCTGCTCGAGGCAGCCGGTCTGGCGCCGCTCGCCAAGACCAGCGGCAGCAAGGGGCTGCAGGTCTACGCCCACGCGCAGGAGGCCGCGACCTCGAGCTACGCAAAGACCCTCGCGCAACAGCTGGAGCAGGAGCAGCCCGACCTGGTGGTGCACCGGATGGCGAAGGATCTGCGTCGGGGCAAGGTCCTTGTCGACTGGTCGCAGAACAGCCCGGCCAAGACGACGATCAGCGTCTACTCGCTGCGGGCGAAGTCGTCGCCGACCGTGTCGACCCCCGTCACCTGGGCAGAGGTCGAGACGTGCAGGGACGCCGCCGATCTGGTCTTCAGCAGTGACGATGTGCTGGCCCGGGTCGCGGCCGACGGGGACCTGTTCGCGCCGCTGCTCGAAACCTGAACCCTCGACGGACTGGCCACCCGGGTGTTGGCTGAGCAGCCGCCCCCCGCGACCTGGAGGCACCATGAAGCTGGAGTTGCCATGACCGGCGTACCCGCCCACCAGCTCAGCGACGAGTCGCTCGACCGCGAGTTGCTGCACCTGCACGAGACCCGCAACGACGCGTTCCTGCACGGCAGCGAGGACGCACTGGCCTTCCACACCGAGCGGATGCAGGCCCTCGAACAGGAGTACCTGCGCCGCAACCCCGACCGCGTGCCCGACGCGCGGCGGACCCGTCACGGCTCCCGGGAGCTGTCCGGCCAGGACGCCTGAATCCCGGCGGCGATGTGGCAAAGTCGTGCGGGTGACCTCAGTGCCGACCCCCGCGCGGGGCACCCGGCTGCCGCGGCCGGCCAGGCGCAAGCAACTGCTCGGTGCGGCGCAGGAGATCTTCGTCGCACACGGCTACCACGCGGCCGCGATGGACGACATCGCTGAGCGGGCCGGAGTGAGCAAACCGGTGCTATACCAGCACTTCCCGAGCAAGCTCGAGCTCTATCTGGCGCTGCTCGATGAGCACGCCAACGACCTGACCGACAAGGTCCGCGCAGCGCTCGCCTCGACGACGGACAACCGGCTGCGGGTGGCGGCGAGCGTCGCGGCCTACTTCGACTTCGTCGACGGTGACGGAGAGGCCTTCCGGCTGGTCTTCGAGAGCGACCTGCGCAACGACCCCGCCGTACGCCGGCGGGTCGAGCAGATGACGATGGAGTGCGTCGAGGCCATCGCCGAGGCGATCGCCCACGACACCGGGTTCGGGCCGAAGGACGCGCAACTGCTCGCGGTCGGCCTCACCGGCATGGCTGAGGTCGGCGCACGGTGGTGGCTCGCCGCCGAAGGCAGCGTGCCGAAGGAGCGGGCCGTCGAGCTGCTCATCGGCCTGTCCTGGCGCGGCATCGCCGGGCTGCCGCTCACCTCCTGACGCCGGCGCGTTCTGCCTTCGGCGTACGACGGGCCGGCGCCCCGACCCGGCGGCTAACCTCGGGGACCCGCTCAGCAATACGACTCGGAGGCCCTCGGTGGAGGTCAAGATCGGCGTGCAGCACGCCCCGCGAGAGCTCGTCCTGGAGAGCGCGCAGAGCTCCGACGACATCGTCAAGGCGGTGGCCGAAGCGCTCCGGGCCGACCTCGGGGTCCTGTCCCTGGTCGATGAGAAGGGCCGTCGGGTGCTGGTCCCGGCCGACAAGCTCGCCTACGTCGAGATCGCCGAGAGCGAGCAGCGCCGGGTCGGCTTCGGCGCGATGTAACTGGGGAGCGCCCGTTGGCCCGGGCGGCAACCCTTTCGGCACGACCCCGGGCGCCAGGGTCCCGCGCAGAGCGTCCGGCTACGAGCTCAGGCCGAGCGTGGCCATCCGCTCGGTGTGTTTGTCGGTGAGTTTGGTGAGCAGCCGGGTGATGCCGGCCAGGTCACCGCTTCCGACAAGCAGGCCGAGCAGGGCGTCGCGCTCGACGGCGACCTGCTGCGCCTGGATCAGCGCCTCGCCGACCAGCCGCCGCGCCCACAGCGCGAGCCGACCGGCGACCGAGGGTTCAGCTGCGATCGCCTCGTTGACCCGCGCGACGACGAACGACGCTTGCCCGGCATCGCTGAGCACCTCCAGCACCAGCGCCCGGGTGTCGGCGTCGGTGATGTAGGCCGCGACCTCCCGGTAGAAATCGGTGGCCAGGCCGTCCCCGACGTACGCCTTGATCAGTCCCTCGAGCCAGTCGCTCGGGGTGGTCGAGTCGTGGAAGGCGTCGAACGTCGCGATGAACGGCCGCATCGCGGACTCCGCGTCGACCCCGGCGCCGGTGAGGTGGTCCCGGAGCTGCTTGAAGTGCCCGAACTCGGCTGCAGCCATCGTCGCGAGGGCCACCTTGTCGGCCACCGAGGGCGCCAACTGGGCGTCGCTCGCCAGCCGCTCGAAGGCCGTCAACTCGCCGTACGCAAGGACACCGAGCAGGTCAACGGTCGCGACGTCAAGGCGGGCGGTCATGTCGGGCAGCCTAGGCGCGCCTCCGACCGGTAGGCTCGGCGACGACGGGGCGGTAGACGCCGCTCCGAACGTGTGCGCGGACCGCCCCTCCCGCGGCGCGCCGGACGCCCTCCCGCCAGGGACCGCGACCGCTGCGAGCCCGCTCCTGCTGTGGTCAGCGCGAAGAGCGAGAGGCACTCCCCTGACCACCGACCAGACCGACGCCGGGCCGATCGACGCCCAACCCACCGACCAGCCGAATGGTTTTGCCGCCATCGGCGCCCGCCCCGAGACGGTTGCCGCGCTCGCCGCGGTCGGCATCACCACCCCGTTCGCCATCCAGACGATGACCCTGCCGATCGCCCTTGCCGGCCATGACCTGATCGGCCAGGCCCGCACCGGCACCGGCAAGACGCTCGGCTTCGGGGTCCCGTTGCTGCAGCGCGTGAAGAGCCGGGCCGAGGGCGGCAACGGGACGCCGCAGGCGCTCATCGTCGTGCCGACCCGCGAGCTCTGCGTGCAGGTGGCGAGCGACCTCGAGATCGCCGGCCGCACCCGCGACATCCGGGTGCAGAGCATCTACGGCGGCCGGGCCTTCGAGCCGCAGGTCGAGGCGCTCAAGCGCGGGGTCGACGTCGTCGTCGGTACGCCGGGGCGGCTGCTCGACCTGGCCCGGCAGAACCTGTTGAACCTCGGCCAGGTCGACGTGCTGGTGCTCGACGAGGCCGACGAGATGCTCGACCTGGGCTTCCTACCGGACGTCGAACGCATCCTGGCCCTCACCCCCAACGAGCGGCAGACCATGCTGTTCTCGGCCACCATGCCCGGCCCGGTGGTCGCGCTGGCGCGGCGGTTCATGCGCCAGCCGACGCACATCCGGGCCGAGGAGCCGGACGAGAACCGCACCGTCCCCGACACCAAGATCTTCGTCTACCGGGCGCACTCGATGGACAAGGGCGAGGTGCTGGCCCGGATCCTGCAGGCCCAGGACCGGGGCCTGACGATGGTCTTCTGCCGGACCAAGCGCACCTGCGACAAGGTCGCTGCCGACATGCTCGATCGTGGCTTCGCGGCCGCGGCGGTGCACGGCGACCTGGGTCAGGGCGCCCGCGAGCAGGCATTGCGGGCGTTCCGCACCGGCAAGATCGATGTCCTGGTCGCGACCGATGTGGCCGCCCGGGGCATCGACGTGCAGGATGTCACGCACGTCATCAACTACCAGTGCCCGGACGACGAGCGGACCTTCCTGCACCGGATCGGGCGCACCGGCCGGGCCGGCGCCAAGGGCGTGGCCGTGACGTTCGTCGACTGGGACGACATGCCGAAGTGGGGCTTGATCAACAAGGCCCTGGACCTACCGTTCCCGGACCCGGTCGAGACCTACTCCTCCTCCAAGCATCTGTTCGCCGACCTGGCTATCCCCAGTGGCACCAAAGGCACGCTGCCGCGGGCCAGCCGGACCCGGTCGGGCCTGGACTCCGAGGCCGTCGAGGATCTCGGCGAAACCGGTCGACGCACCAAGGCGCCGGTCCGAGCCGGCCGGGATGCCGGCCGGGACCGGCCCGGCCGCTCCCGCGACGGAGCCCGGGACGCCGGTCCCGCGGCGGCTGACGACGGCGCCCCGGCCCTGCCCAAGCGCACCGGTGACAGCCGCCGGCGCACCCGTGGCGGCGGCGCAGCAGTCGCCGCCGCACCGGGGGCTGCTCCGGTCCAGGCGGGCGGCGAGGGAGATGGCGAGGGTGACCCGGCCAAGCGCCGCCGGCGTCGGGGCGGTCGAGGCCGCGGTTCGGGCGCCGGGCCGACTGCCGAGGCGTAGCGCCGACTGCCGACGGGTTGCACCGGCGGCCCAGGCGTAACGCCGACTGCCGGCGGGGCCGCCTTCCGGGCGCCGGCTCGGCCATTTGGACGCGCCGCCGCCACTTCCCCCGCCGTACGACGAGCACGAAAGCCTCCAGACGGGGCAAAAGGGGCCACGGCGGAGGGGGAAGGGGTGGCGACCGAATGCGGGGGCTGCGCCGGCCGCCGGCCGCGCCGTGAGCCGCGGCCGCGCTGGGAGCCTCAACCAAACCGGCGCGGCCGCGCTGACGCTGTTGCCGCAGCCGGCCAGGCCGGCGGGGTACGGGGCTCAAGGTTGGCCCCGGCGCAGGCCGAAGAGTGGGCATGAGCTTCCCATGGTGATGCGGACGATCGCGGGCGTCATGACGGGCGAGGACACCGAGGACCTGCGGGCCTGGCTGCGGACGCTGCCCGGCGCGCCGGAGGTCCACGAGACGGTGGTGCTCGCCTGCGCGAGGCATGGCGATGATCGGCCGGGATGGATGTACGTCGAGGCCGACGCGGCCCTCGGACTGGCCCGCCGGCGGTGCCTGTCGTGCGCCGACATGGTCGGACTGCTGGACTCGGACGCGCGCTGGAACCACCCGCCGATGTGGGCCTGCCTGGGTTGCGGGCAGTCCATCGCCGAGGTCGCGGTGGGCCTGCACGTCCCCGACGGCGAACCCGTCAGCTGGCTCGTGGTGGGCGCGCGGTGCGTCGCCTGCGGGCGGCTGGCCGGGTTGACCGATCTGATCGTCCCCGAGGTGCCGCTGGCCGAGCTGCTGGCCGCGCTCTAGGAGGACGCTGCGGGCATGCGACTGCTGCTGCTCGCCGACACCCACGTGCCCACGCGCAGCCGCGACCTGCCGGCCCGGGTCTGGGACGAGGTCGACCGGTCCGACCTCGTCGTGCACGCCGGTGACTGGGTCGAGGTCGCCCTGCTCGACGCGCTGTCGGCCCGGGCGAGCAACCTGCTGGCCTGCTGGGGCAACAACGACGGGCCGGACCTGCGCGCCCGGCTGCCCGAGGTCGCCCGGGCCGAGGTGGGCGGCGTCCGGCTGGCGGTCGTGCATGAGACAGGGGGCGCGGTCGGTCGCGAGCGGCGCGCCGAGCTGGCCCATCCCGGCGTCGACGTGCTGGTCTTCGGCCATTCGCACATCCCGTGGGACACCGTGAGCCCCAGCGGCCTGCGGCTGCTCAATCCCGGCTCGCCGACCGACCGGAGACGCCAGCCGTCCTGCACCTACCTGACGGCCGTCGCGGCGGGCGGGGACCTGCGCGACGTCGTGCTGCACCACCTGCCGGCCCGGAACTGACCGAGCCACCTACCCTGCGGCGGCATGACCGCGCCCTCGCTCCTGCCGCTGCCCGCCGGCGTCGTCCGCCACCGGCTCGACGTACGCGGTGGGCCGCTCGCGATCCTCGACGCCCGGCCCGACGGGTCCCCACGGGGGACGGTGCTGATGGTGCCGGGCTTCACCGGCAGCAAGGAGGACTTCCGGTTCCTGCTCGCGCCGCTCGCCGCGCAGGGCTGGCGGGTCGTCGCGATCGACCAGCGCGGGCAGTACGAGTCGCCGGGACCGCAGGACGAGGCGGCGTACGCCGTCGACGTGCTCGGCGCGGACGTGCTGGCCCTGGTCGAGGCGCTCGGGGACGGCCCCGTGCACCTGCTCGGGCACAGCTTCGGCGGGCTGGTGGTGCGCGCCGCTGCGCTGCAGGAGCCCCGAGCGGTGCTCGACCTGGTGCTGATGAGCTCGGGCCCGGCCGGTCTGACCGGCCCGCGTACCGCGGCGATGGGCATGCTCCGGCCGGTCCTCGAGCAGGGTGGCCTGCCGGCGGTGGTCGCGGCGGTCGACGCGATCGCCGCGACCGATCCCCGCCACCTGCTGGTCAGCGAGGACCTGCGGGAGTTCCTGCGGCGCCGGATGCTCGCCGGCAGCGCCGCGGCCATGCTCGGCATGGGTGACGCCCTGCTCGGCGAACCCGACCGGGTCGACGAGCTCGCCGCCCTCGGGCTGCCGATGCTGGTGCTGCACGGGGAGTACGACGACGCCTGGCTGCCGCAGCTGCAAGCGCAGATGGCGCGCCGGCTGGGCGCCGACCACCACGTGATCGCCGGCGCCCTGCACTCCCCCGCCGTCGAGCAACCCGAGGCCACCCTGGCGGCGCTGCTGGGGTTCTGGGAGCGCTCAGCCGGCTGAGGAGCTCTGGGCCACCTCAAACGCCCAGATACTCGAGCCGGTGGCGGCCGGCCGGGCCCCGTCGGGCCGGTTGGTCGATGCGGCGTGGCCGTCGGCGAAGCGCTGGCCGTCGCGCCAGGTGACGAAGTCGGCCTTGCTGGCCCAGCGGGTGTAGACGAGGTAGTCGCTGGTGCCCTCCACCGGCCGGAGCAACTCGAAATGCTCGAAGCCCGGTGCGGTCTCGACCGCGCCCTGGCGGGCGGCGAAGCGCTCCTCGAGCGTGGCAGCTGCCCCCTCGGGGACGGTCAGGACGTTGATCGCGACGTAGGCCATGGCTCCATCCTGCCGGGATCGGCCTGCCGTGGCACGATTTGGCCGATGAGCGAGCAACTCCTGACGCCGCCGGACCCGGGCCTGTTCGGCCCCGACAGCGTCACCTGGCGGGTCCACAGCGACCCTTCGATGGCGCTCGCCGGGTTGCGCGCGTTGCTCCTGCAGGCGGTGCACCCGCTCGCGATGGCGGGCGTCGCCCAGCACAGCGACTTCCGCACCGACCCGTGGGGCCGGTTGTTCCGGACCGCTGAGTACGTCGGGGTGACGACGTACGGCACGACGGTCGAGGCGAGGCGGGCCGGGGCGAAGGTGCGCGGGATCCACGGCAAGCTCGCCGGCATCGAGCCCGAGAGCGGGCAGCCCTACCGGGTCAACGACCCGGACCTGCTGCGCTGGGTGCACTGCTGCGAGGCCGAATCCTTCCTGTCGACGGCAGTGCGCTGCGGGCTGCGGCTGTCCGGCGACGAGCAGGACCGCTACTACGCCGAGCAGACCCGGCAGGCCGCGCTGGTCGGGCTGGACCCGGCCCGGGTGCCGGCCGACCGGGCCGAGATGGCCGACTACTTCCAAGGCATGCGGCCCCAGCTGCGGCTCACCGAGCAGGCCCGCGAGGCAGCGCTGTTCGTCCTGTGGCCACCGATGCCGGGCAAGATCGGGCTCGGCACGCCGGCCCGGCCCGCCTGGGTGGCGATCGCAGCGGCGTCCGCCGCGATGCTGCCGCGTTGGGCCCGGCGGATCTACCGGCTGCCAGGTCTTCCGACGACCGACCTGGGGGCCACCGCCGTCGGCCTGGCCCTGCGCAGCGGCCTGCTCGCCGTGCCGGAGCGGCTGCGGCACGGGCCGCACGTCAAGGCCGCCCAGCAGCGACTCGGCGGGTAGCTCAGCCGCCCTCGCGGACGGCGGCCCGCCGCAGGTCGTCGTGGCGTTCCTCCAGCTCGTCGAGCTCGCCCGGCGACGCCGTCTCCACCCGGACCAGCCGCGAGTCCGCCTGCGGCAAGGCGTGGAGGATCTCGTCGAGCTTGCGCTGGACGGCGGCCTGCTGCCGCGACGCGGCGTGCTGGAGCGCAAACACCATGACCAGCGTCACCGCGGCCGCGATCGCCTCGAAGACCACCAGCACATCCGCGGTGCGGGAGCTCAGGACCGCCCCGAGCAGGAACGCCAAGCTCAGCGCAGCGGCTGCGGCGGTCGCACCGGAGGTGGACGACAGCTCACCGAGCCGGTGCACCACCCGGCTCGGCAGTGGATGGTCCGCCCGGGCCGCCTTCTGCCGCTCGGCGCGGCGCTTGCGGTCCCCCTGGTAGACGTTCATGCCGCCAGTCTGCCGGTTCATTCACCTCGGCGGCTCGGCCAGCTCCTGCGCCAGGCCGTCCCACGGCCGCTTCGGGGTGCCCTGGGCGGCCGGGCAGACCCGCGCGAAATCGCACCACGCGCAGGCACCGGACGGCCGGGCCGGGAACTGTTCGTCGGCGTCACCGCCGGCGTCGAGCGCCGCCTTGGCGGCGACCGCCTCGGCCGCGATGGCTTCGGCCCGGCGGACGTGCCGGGCCAGCGAGTCCTCGGTATGCCGGAAGCGCAGGACCCGCTGCGTCGGCAAGTGGTGCAGCTCGACTGTGGCGCACGACGCGCGCAGGGTGCGCGCGCACGCCAGCGCGTAGAGCGCCAGCGCCAGCGAGCCGCGCGCGTCGTCGTCGGTGAGCACCGAGCGGCCGGTCTTGTAGTCGACGACGACGAGCTCCTCACCTCGCCGGTCGACGCGGTCCACCCGGCCGCTGACCGCGAGCGCGCTGGTCTTGACCGCGACGGTGCGCTCCACGCCGACCGGCTCGTCGCGCGGGTCGAGCCCGCCCGCGTAGCGCTCGACCATGTCCCCGGCCAGGCCGCGCCAGCGCTCGGCCTGCGCGTCGTCGGCGAAGCCGTCCCGCTGCCAGCCGCGGTCGAGCAACCCGCGGGCAGCCGCAGGAGTACGCCGGGGCAGCGGCAGATCCCACCAGCGGGCCAGCGCCAGGTGTACGGCGGCGCCGACGGTGTTGTGGGCCCACGGCGGCCCCTTCTGCGGCGTCGGCCGGTCCAGGTAGGTCAGCCGGTAGCGCCGGGGGCAGTCCAGCCACCCCGTCAGCCGTGACGGGGTGCACGCGAACAGCCGGGTCGGCATCCCTTCGAGCCCGAGCTGCTGCACCGCGTCATCCTGCCCCGGCGTACGCCGTGCCGCGCCGGACCTTGTGGACACACCTTGCGCCCGCGGCTGGCCGTACCCGTCCACGACGGTCCGATCCACCATCGACTGCCCTGGAACTCAGCGACCCCGAACCTCTAGCATCTGCTCGAACGTCCGGCGTGACCGCCACGCATCTGGCGAGCGAAGGAGCATGCGATGGGTTTGATCACGACGACGGGGCTGCACCACGTGCGACTGACGGTGACGAACCTGGAGCGCTCGCGCGCGTTCTACTCCGACGTACTCGGCTTCGAGGTGGCGGCCGAGTCGCCCGGCAGTCCCGATGATCCGGCCGTCCGCGACGACCCCGAACTGCTGTACGGCGGGGTGGTGTTCCAGACCAACGGCATGTTGTTCGGACTCCGCCCAGTGGCAGCGGGCGCCGACCGTTTCGACTCGATGCGGACAGGTCTGGACCACATCAGTTTTTCGGTCGCCGCCAGGAGCGACCTGGTCGAAGCCGCGGCCCGGTTGCAGGAACGGGGTGTGCCGCACGGTGACGTCCGCGACCTCACCGGCTTCGGCATCGCGATCCTTTCCTTTGACGACCCGGACGGCGTCCACTTGGAGCTCACTGCGCCGCTGTGAAGCCGGGACGGTAGGCAACGCCCTGGCGGCCTCGGTCCTGGTTCCATCGCCCGGCCAGACCAGCAGGGTGCACTCGCGACCCAGGCCGCGCTACCAGTCGCCGCCGCCACCATCG
>JBKJOO010000029.1:0-2587 GCA_046595615.1 Mycobacteriales bacterium
CGGGCCCAACGGTGGGTGCGTTTGCCTCTGTCGCTGTGGGAGCGCGAGTGGATCGTGGACCTGTCCGGGTCCGAGCTGGCGCTTCTGCTGGTACTCCTCGAACTGCAAGGTGGGGCAAGCAAGGCCCGCTACCTCGAAACAGGGCGTCACGCTCAGTACGGGCTCTCGGAGGACACCTGGACGAGAGCTACTGCGGAGCTGCGCGACAACCGTGGGCTCCCGACGGTCGGGCGGGTCGTGACGGGACGGAACTAAGCCTGGATCCGTGGACGAGGCTTCGGTTTGATCTTCGTTCCGCGCGTGCTGACGGTGGGGAACAGGAACTGCTCTCGGGACGTGGTTTTTCGGCTGGGCGCTCCAGCTTTTCCACTGCTGTTCCGGTCGGGGCCGCGGGGCCGGGATGGTTAGGCGGGTGCGGGCGGGCCGTGCTGGGTGGTGAATACCTGCTCCCATAGCCGGGTCCAGGTGGTTGCCCAGGGCCAGTGCTCGGGCAGGTGGAGCATCGGACGTCGTTGCGGACGGGCCAGGCGGCCCGGGACGGTGATGATCTGCCGGCGCACTGTCGCGCCGCGGGCGACAGCGTGGGCGGGGCTGGCCAGGGTGCCGGCGGCGCGGAGCAGATTGTGGCTGATCGCGGCGCAGATCGCCCAGGCCGAATTGGCCGAGAACGACCCTGACGGCAGGTGAGCCAACGGCCCGTCGATCAGGTCAGAGAAGACCGTCTCGACGATGGCGTGCCGACGGTGGGTGATGTCCGCCTCGGTGGTCGGTTCGGTGCTGTTGGTGAAGAACCGATGATGGCGCCAGACCGGGAACAGCTCGGCGAGCTTGGTCTGGTCGCGGACCCGACGCACGATCAGTCGGGCCGTCACGGCGCGGCGGGTGCCAGCGAAGGCGGTGTAAGCGACCTCGGCGACCTCGGCGTCGGAGATCAGCTCGCCGGTGTCGGGATCAAGGACCGCACCGGGGTAGTGCACCGGGGTCCAATCCTGCTCGCTGATCGTGTCGATCGCCCGGCGCACCGCCGAGTTCTTGGCCAGAACCAGCGAGAAATCGGCGGTCTCGCGCAGCACGGCACTGATCACCGGCTCGCTGCCGTAGGCGGAGTCGCCGCGGACCAGCACCTTCCCGGTTGCGCCGGCGGCCCGGGCGGTGCGGATCGCCTGGGTGACCATGCTGGCCGCACCCTTGCCCGATCCGGCCCGGCCGGCCCGCAACCGGATCCCGGCGATCATCGGCGCGGCCGCTGGGGTGCTGATCGTGGTCGCCAACGGCGACAGCCCCCGGCGCAGTACCTGCTTACCGGCGATCTTGGTGTGGCCGAAGCTGGCGCCTTGCTTGCTGTGGCCGTATACCGGGCGCAGCAGCGAGTCGATGTCCACGAACGCCTGCTCACCGATCCCGGGTAAACAGCCGGTCCGGCCGACCAGGCCGATCAGGTGTTCCCGGGCTACCGACGCCAACTGCATGGTGTGGCCGTGCGTGAACTCCCGCAGCAACTGCCCGACCGTCGCGCTGGCATACACCCCGCCGAACATCTGGACCATCCCGCCAGCCCTGATCACCTCGACATCAGCGATGCTGTCCGCCCCGGCGCACATCCCGGCGATCAACGCGGTCAACTTCCCCGCCGGGTTTACCCCCGCCGAACGGACCTTCGTCGACGCAAGCCTCACCTTGTCCTCGATCAGCTCCGACAGCCCGGCCTGCTCGGCCAACGCCAGCACCGGGGCCAGCCCCGCGCACGACACCAAGTTCAGATCGTCGAACACCGCGGTCGCCCGCGACCACTCATGAGATAGTTGCACCGAAAGTGCCTCTCTGGACTTGGTTGATCAGGACCTCGACAATCCCGATTCTCCCTGCCAGACAGGCACTTTCCTACTTCACACGCCGATCAACGCGACCCTTCGTCCACGGATCCAGGCTTAGGATTCCTAGCGCTGAGAAGACCGGATCAGCACGCAGGGAGTGCCTCGGCGCCATAGACGAGGGGATCCGCACCTACGGTGCGGATCCCCCTTGTCGTCTGATGGGTGTTACGCGCAAGCGGTACCGGCCGGTTGCAGGCCACCCTTGGTGCTGTCGTAGACGAAGACCTTGGTCGACGCGCTGGTCGTGCAGATCTCGTATCCACCGGAGCCGCTGGTGCCCGCGCCGAGCAGGGCGGGAGGCGACGCGTTGGAGTAGTTTTTCACGATGGCTCCCGTCACGTTGCTGGATGCCTTGTAGGTGTTCAGCGCCGCCGCCAGCGTGGTCGTGTCAGCCGCCGAGCCCGCAGCCAGGTAGCTGTTCGTGTCGGTCAGGTAGGTCTCCTCCAGCGTCGCCAGGTTACGGGCGTCGCTCTTGGCCGCCGCGTCGTAACCCTTCTGCCGCTGGTTCAGGAACACCGGGATGGCGATGGCAGCGAGAATGCCGATGATGATGATGACAACCAGGAGCTCGATGAGCGTGAAGCCGCCCTCGTTCTCCTCCTGCGCCTTGCGGATACGAGCGAGCATTGGGATGTCCTCCAAGGACGTAGAAGTGAGCCGCGCAGTGGCGTGACGTACGACCCCCTGCGCGACTCCTCCGAGGAGGTGCCGGC
>JBKJOO010000175.1:0-4654 GCA_046595615.1 Mycobacteriales bacterium
CCAACCGCGGTCCTGACCCACTGCGCGGCGAGCGCGTGGGGCCCGTCGCCGTCGCTGCCGTGCAGGCTGTACGCGACCCGGGAACAGAAGTGAGCGCAACGGCGGTCGGAGGCCAGCCCACTGGGCCCCGAGGCCGCTGGGCCGTGCTTCTGCGACGACACCAGCACCCGGTCACAGACCGGAGCGAGCTCGGGGATGCCGTCGAGGGGGCCGGCATACCGGTTCAGGAGGAGGAATCTGCCAGCGCAGGAACAAGCCCGGACCAGTCTGGTTAATAGGATCGAAAGTGGCCAGGCCCACGGTACGCTCGGCCGACCCTCATCCGCGCTGCCCGAGAGGAACGAGAAATCATGTCCGAAGCCGTCATCGTCTCCACCGCCCGCAGTCCTATCGGGCGGGCGTTCAAGGGTTCGCTGAAGGACGTTCGCCCGGATGACCTCGCGGTTGCGGTGATCACCGCGGCGCTGGACAAGATCCCGGGCCTGGACCCGCGACTGGTCGAAGACCTCTACCTCGGGTGCGCCGGGCCATGTTGGAGCCCTGCTCACCCGACGGCTCGGCGCATCCGAGATAGAGGTCCTCGACGAGCCGGGGGTCCAGGCCGGGGATCTTGGCCAGGACCGCAGTCACCACGGCCGCCGCCAGGTCATCCGGGCGGACGTTTTTGAGCGAGCCTTTGAACGCGCGGCCGATGGGGCTGCGGGCGGTGGAGACGATGACGGCTTCGGACATGATTCCTCGTTCCTTCGTGGACAGCTCAAACGTTCTCGGGATTCACTCAAACAGATCGAGCCCGCGGACAACAGAGCCGGCCGGACCCGCCGTTGATGTTATTGCGGTGACAGTCCGTTCGGGGTGTGGGCTTCGTCTCGTGACGTCGGCGCAGCCTCGCCTGCAGGAACCGGTACGCCGACCCCCTCGGTCGGGATCGGGGTCAGCCCACTTTCGTCCGGGATCGGACGCTGACGTCGGCGCAGGACCATGGCCCAACGTCCTCTCGGACCGCGCGGCTGACCCCCGACCGCCGTCGCGATCACTTCGCTTCCGGCGTCACGGACAGCCTGCACGGCGGCGACTGCAACAGGGCCCACGCGTTCGCCCCGTCTGATGTCAGGCCGGCGGTCGACCTGGTCCGGCCAGAGCTCCAGGGCGTCGCAGACACTCGGCAACAGGACCGCTGCCACCCGGGCGTACCCGGCAGGCGACGGGTGGAACCGGTCATGGCTGAACATCTCGCGTGAGCTTCCGAACTCGCCGCCGAGAAGGTCGCCCAGCGAGACGGTCCGGCCACCGGCCTCGACCACGGCGACGGTCTGGGCAGCGGCCAGATCCCGGCTCCATCGACGGGCCAGCAGCCGGAGCGGCTGGGCCACCGGCTCGATGGTGCCCAGGTCGGGACAGGTCCCGACGATGACCTGACAGTTGATGGCGACAAGGCTGCGGACGGTCTGTTCGAGGTGCCGCACGGCAACGGACTTGTCGATCCGGTGGGTGACGTCATTGGCACCGATGAGGATGACGGCGACGTCAGGCTTCGGGACCTCGTCGAGCGCGGAGGCGAGCTGGACGTCGAGGCCCGACGACTCGGCGCCGACGACCGCGACGTTGGTGAGCCGGACCGATCGCCCGCTCAGCGCCGAGACGCCGTGGGCGATGATGGCGCCGACCGTCTGATGCGCTGAGTCGGCACCCATGCCCGCAGCGCTGCTGTCGCCAAGCACAAGGAGCTGGAAGGGCTGACCCGTCCCAGCGCCATACACGGCATCGTCGTCGGGAGCACCGTCGAACGGTTGGCCGACGAGACGTCTGGCCAGCATCGTCTCGGCCTTGAGCACGCCATAGCCCACAAGGCCGATCGCGCCGATTCCTGCGGCCCCGATCGCGCCGCCGTAGGCAGCCGCCGCCGCGATCTTGCGCGCGCGTCGTGCCCTGCCCATACCGTCTCCCCTTCGCCGTTGATGTTCTCCCACCACCGTAACGAGGGGGCACAAGGCTTTGTCCCGATTCCGGCAACTGGCCGGGCGGAGCGCGGTCACGCGCCGCGTCCGGAGTCTGGGACGATAGCGGCGTGAAATATGCCGAGAACATCGCCGACCTCGTCGGAAACACGCCACTGGTCAAGCTGAACCGCGTCGTCAAGGACGCCGACGGCCGAGATGTCGTGGCCTGCACCGTTCTGGCCAAGGTGGAGTACATGAACCCTGGCGGGTCAGTCAAGGACCGCATCGCCGTCCGGATGATCGACGCGGCAGAGGCCTCCGGCGAGCTCAAGCCTGGTGGCACCATCGTGGAGCCCACCTCGGGCAACACCGGCGTGGGGCTGGCACTGATCGCCCAGCGCCGCGGATACAAGTGCGTCTTCGTCTGCCCCGACAAGGTGAGCGAGGACAAGCGCAACGTCCTCAAGGCGTACGGTGCCGAGGTCGTCGTGACCCCCACCGCGCTGAGGCCAGAGCACCCCGACTCCTACTACTCGGTCAGCGACCGGCTGGCCAAGGAGATCGAGGGCGGTTGGAAGCCCGACCAGTACTCCAACCCCGAAGGCCCGATGAGCCACTACCTGTCGACCGGTCCGGAGATCTGGGCGGACACCGACGGTAAGGTCACTCACTTCGTCGCCGGCATCGGCACCGGCGGCACGATCACCGGCACCGCCCGCTACCTGCTTGAGGTCTCAGCCGACCGCCCCGGCGGCAGGGTGCAGATTATCGGCGCCGACCCTGAGGGCTCCGTCTACTCCGGTGGCACCGGCCGTCCCTACCTGGTCGAGGGCGTCGGCGAGGACATGTGGCCGCGCGCTTATGACCCGTCCGTCGTGGACGAGGTCATCGCGGTGTCCGACGCCGAGTCCTTCGACATGACAAGGCGGCTCGCGCGTGAGGAAGGACTGCTCGTCGGCGGTTCCTGCGGTATGGCGGTCATCGCGGCCCTGCGTGCGGCCCGCGACCTGCCGGCCGACGCTGTCGTCGTGGTGCTCCTGCCGGACAGCGGCCGCGGCTACCTGTCCAAGATCTTTGACGACACCTGGATGGCGTCCTACGGATTCCTGCACCAGAACGGCGGGCGCACGGTCGGAGAGATCCTCAAGGCCAAGGCCGGTGACCTGCCTGCGCTGGTGCACACGCACCCCACCGAGACCGTTCGCGACGCGATCGAGATCCTGCGTGAGTACGGCGTCTCGCAGATGCCGGTCGTGAACGCGGAGCCGCCGGTCGTGGTCGGCGAGGTCGTCGGTTCGGTCAGTGAACGAGACCTGTTGGCTGCGCTCTTCGCGGGCACGGCACATCTTGCTGATCCGGTGGCGAAACACATGAGCTCGACGATGACACTGGTCGGTGCCGGTGAGCCGGTGTCGACGGCTCGCCACATCCTCGAGATGGAGGACGGGTTCCTGGTCATCAGCGACGGCAAGCCCGTTGGCGTGCTCACCCGGGCAGACCTGTTGGGCTTCCTCGTCGACTGACCGTCCAGGCCTCAGCGTCGCGTCGACACCGTGACCGTGAACTTCGCGTTGCTGCCCACGACCCGGGTCGGCCCGACCGCACGGGTCAGCGCTTTGTTATAGGCGAGATGCGAGTTGAACACGGTCCACAGCTCGCCGCCAGGAGCGAGAACGCGCCCGGCCGCGCCAAACAGCCCCAGGGCCGCCCCGGCGTGCACCGAGGTGCCGATGTGAAACGGCGGGTTGCACACGATCAGGTCGACGCTGGCATCTGGCAGGGTCGACATCGCGGCGTCACGCAGGACCCGCACGCGTTCGGTCAACCCGTTGGCCGCCGCGGTGGCAGCCGCCGATGACACTGCGGCCGACGACTGGTCGGTGGCGAGCACGTGCAGGGTCGGGCGATCCCGGGCCAGCGCCGCGGCCAGGGCTCCGCTGCCACAACCGAGGTCCACGGCTGTCGCAGCAGTCGGGCGCATCCGGTCGAGATAGCCCAGGAGGAAACGAGTTCCCATGTCGACTTTTGTCCCCCCGAAGGCGCCGCCATGGGCACAGACCCACAGGTCGAGGTCGAGATGGTGCTGTCGCATCGGGTATGCCGTCGCGCCGAGCGCCTCGGCCGGCCGAGGGCCGCTGGCCATCAGGACGCGGGACTTCTGCTGCGCTAGCGATGCCCGTACGTCGGTGAAGCACTCGCTGAGCACATCGTTCATCGTTCGCGTCATGTGCTTGACGCGGCCGCCGAGGAACATGGTGATCTCGGCGTCTGCATGGACAGCTGCCAGCTGGGCGATCTCGCGCAGTGCGTCGAGATGTTTGGGGAGCTGACCGATGACAACCGAGGCCCCGGCGAAGAGCTCTGGTGCCATGGGCAGATGCCGGAACCCGTCGGGCAGCCCGACCCGAGTCGCGCCGAGCTCCGCTCGAATGGCGTTGTCTCTCAAGGCTTGCTCGGCGGTGATGGGGTCCTGATGCACTCGGACGTCGCCGGCACCGTGCAGTGCGATCGCCCCGAGCGTCATCGCGCCATAGCGGTCTCCGACCACGACGACCCGGCCGGCGCCGGCTGTCTCGATGGCAGCACCGGCCTCGGCCAGGACGAGCCGGTCGGTCGCGTCGACGGCCACGAGGTTGTCGGCCTCGAGGTCGGGAAAGCGTCGCAGGAGGGTGAAGTCGAAGGCGTGGCTCATCGAGGACAGCCTGTCACCGGTG
>JBKJOO010000178.1:0-5728 GCA_046595615.1 Mycobacteriales bacterium
CCTTCCCCCAGCACGAGTGTCGCCAGAACGTCGAGCTCATCGACAACGACCGCCTCCACAGCGAGCTCGACTACCTCAGCCCCGAGGAGTACGAGCAAGGCTTCTACGCTCTCCCCACCGACTCACCCTCCGGTTACGCCGCCAACAAGAAGACGGCATGAAAACCGGGACGGTTCAACGTTTGACCCGGACGTATTGGTGCGGTGGCGAGCATAGGGTGTGAACTCCATGTCTTGCGGGCGCGATGGGTCAACCCACCTGGGCCCAGAGCGGGTTGCACGCCAGGCGTCCCGGATGGTCACGCAGGCGATGTGCGGCCCAAAGTGAACGGTCACAGGTCGCGCAGTCGGGTGGCTTCGACTCGCCCGGCCCAGCGTGCGGAGGCGGTAGTGGCGATCGTGGTGGCGAGGACGACCGTGGCCACAACGGTGGTCACGAAGGTCCAGGGGATCGCGGGGTGTTGTGGTGCGGGGTCGAAGATGCCGTTGAGCACCTTAATGAGCTGGCTGGAGATGAGTGCTCCGGTGAGGAGTCCTCCTGCCAGGCCGGCGGTCACAATGGCTTGCGCTTCGGTCCACAGGAAACCGGCTCGTTGCTTGGCGTTGGCGCCGAGGACGGCCAACGCGACCAGGGATCGGCGGCGTTGGGCGGCTCCGACGATCAGGACCAGCCCGGCACTTGCCGCGGCGAGTAGCAGCCCGAACGCGAGGGTGAGACTGGCCAGCCCGGCGAGGCTGCCTGCGGCCAAGCCCGAAGCGGACGGGACTGCGACGCGGGGTGCGGTGATGTCGTTGACGAGAGCGCCGACGGGGGCGTGGATCTGGGCCGCGACCTGTTTGGGGCTGTCGGTCCGAACGAGCAGCGTCTGCACCGCCGAGAGTCCGGTTGTGGTGGTGAGGTAGCTGCGGTTCGCGAGCACGAAGCTGTCGCGGGGCGCGGTCGCGAACTCCGTCACGACCCCGACGACGTGGAACGGCACGGCTTTGTACTGGCCGCTGGAGTCTTTGAGCCGGAGCCGGACGAGGTCTCCTGTGTGGAGCTGGTAATCGTGCAGGGTCTCCTGGGACAGCAGCGCGCCGTCAGGCGTTCGGGCTAGCTTGGCGAGGATGGCGTGCACGGAGCTGCCGGGGGTGAAGGCGTCCTGGAGCGGAGCGGCCCGGCCGATGGTGGCGGGGTCGATGCCGTAAAGGTCCTGCAGGTCAGGTCCGACGTAGGCGAGCCGGTGGGAGACCTGCTCGATGGCCTTCACTCCGGCGACATGGGCCAGGCTTGGGTTCAGGGAGGGGGTGCTGTCGGGGGCGATCGTGACCGCGACGTCAGAACCGACGGTGAGGGCGGTGTCGACGCGGGCTTGCTGGTCGTAGGTCGTCGTGAAGACCGCCGCCGAAATGGTGACCGCGACGGCGACGGCGAGGCCGGTGGCGCCACGGGCGACGAGGCGACGTCGACGTCGTACGACAGCACGGCGAAGGTCGGGCATCGCGCCGTTCGCGTCCGTGGCGGGCAGTCGACCGCGGCGGCTGAGGGTCATAGCGGTGACGCGCCAGATCAGCAGCGCCATACCGGGCCACGCCAGCGCGGGGGCGAGCAACGCGGCGTAGTTGACGGCGGCGACCGGCACGCCTTCGGGGACGACGACGACCTGGTAGCCGCCCTGGGAGGTCAGCCAGAAAGCGATCCCGGATCCAGCCAGCAGCACGAGGTCAAGGCCGAGGCGGAGCGCGAGGGGAGTGCGGGTGCCGGCGAGCTGGGTGGCGCCGTCGGACACGGTGGGGGCGTCGCCGCGTAGGAGCCGGGCGACGGGGGCGAGTTCGGTGAGCAGCGCCAAGGCGATCCCGGTAAGGGCTCCGACGGCGAGCCACGTCGCGGACAGGTGCGCACCGGAGCCGAGGGCGAGCTTGTTTGCCAGGAGGGCGCCGCCGGCTCCGACGACAGCTCCCAGTGCGCCGTCGAGCACGGCGGTCAGGCCGAGCAGGGTGAGGGCCCGGCGTGGGGTGACGCCGCGGAGCCGCATCAACGCGAGATCGCGGCGTTGCCGATCGTTGCGCAGCGAGACCACGAGGGCGGTGACGACGGCGGACAGGGCGAGGCCGGGGATGCCCAGGAGCAGGACGAGCAACCGGGCGTAGAGGGCGTCCTCGCGGGCGGCCGAGAGCGAGACGTTGAGGTTGTCACCGACCAGGGCGCCGCCGGGGACGGCCGCGACGTAGTGGTTGGCGCGTTGGGTGATCGCGTCTGCGGCCTTGGCAGGGTCGCTCGGCAGGGTGTCGTGCCGGAACCGGACGTGAAACTGGTGGATGACGTTCCCGCTGGGGACCAGCGCGGCGAACTGCGCGGGCGGGACCAGCAGGACGTTATCCGGCGGGGCGCTGGCTCCGGAGCCGGCGGGTGCGCCGACGACCTGGAAGAACGAGCCTGCGTTGGGTAGGTCCACCACGCCGTCGACCTTCACGCTGCGGCCGGAGCCGAGGATCGTGACGGTGGCGCCGGGGGCGGCAGCGAGGCTGGAGGCGGTCTGCTGCTGCAGCACGATCCCCGTCGAGGCGCCGACCAGGGGCCGGAGCTGGCTGGGCGCGAAGGTGGCGTAGTCGGTGGGCAGAGAAACGATGTAGGCGGCGCCGGTGGTGCGGGTCCCGGCGGCCGAGATGGACTTCAGGCCGGGTACTTTGGCGTAGTCCACCGGTCGGAAGCCGACGAGCCCTGGCACGCCTGCCAGCGCCTTCTGGGCGCTGCTGGGGTCGCTGCTTGGGGTGACTTGGACCTGCCAGTCGACGGGGACGCGGGCTGCTGCGCGCAGGGTGAGTTTGGAGCCGGTTTGGGACACGAAGGACCCGAGGGAGGCCAGGAAGGCGACGGTCAGCGCAACGGCGAGCGCGGCGGCGAAGGTCTCCTGGGGGCGGCGCCGCAGCGACTGCAGGACGTAGCTGAGGGTCATCGCACGAGTTCCTTGTCGATCACGAGTTGGCGGGGGAAGCGGGCCGCGACATCCGGGTCGTGGGTGGCGACGATGACGGTTGCTTGGGTGCGGCCGGCATGTTCCTTGAGTACGTCGATGACGCGGCTGCCGGTGGTCTGGTCCAGCGCGCCGGTCGGTTCGTCGACGAGGAGCATTGGTGGGCTCATGGCGAGGGCGCGGGCCAGCGCGACGCGTTGCTGCATGCCGCCGGACAGCTCGGCGGGCAGCGCGTCGTCGGCGTCGGTGAGCCCGAGTGCGCGGAGTTGGTCGCGGCCACGGGCTTGTGCCTCGGCCGGGTCCATCCCGCGGATACGTAACCCGAGGGACGCGTTCTGCAGGGCGCTGAGCTCAGGGACAAGAGAAGGAGCCTGCGGGACGTAGATGACGTCCCGAGGGGTGAGCTGCAGATCGACCGTTCCGCTGGTGGGGTGGAGTAGCCCGGCGAGCAGCAGCAGCAGGGTGGTCTTCCCGGAGCCGGACCGGCCCGTGAGGGCGCACTGGTCACCTTCGGCGACCTGCAGGTTGAATCCGTGGAGGATGACGCGGCCAGCGAAGCTGATGTTCAGGTCGTGCGCGCGCAGGATCATGCGACTCTCCCGTCAAGCAGGCGCACGATGCGGTCGGCATGGCTGGCCACAGCGGGGGAGTGGGTCACGATGACGGTGGCGCGGTCCCGTGGGCGCCATTGGGTCAGCAGCTCCAAGATGGTGTTCTCTTCATCGCTGCTGACCTCGGCGGTCGGTTCGTCGGCGAGTAGGACGGCAGGGGAGCCGGCCAGGGCAACCGCGAGGCCGGCGCGGGCGGTCTCCCCACCGGACAGGGTCCGCGGCACGGACCGGCGTACCGCATGTAGACCCAAGCCGTGGACAAGCTCGTCCGGCGTGGGGCCGGCTGCCGGCCTGAGGCTGGCGGCGAAGCGGACGTTTTCCAGGACGGTCAGGTGCCCGAGTAGACCGCTGCCTTGGGTGAGGACGCCGACCTGCCGGGCCCGGATGCCGGCGGCGCCGCTCGGGCTCTGGTGGCTGATCTGCTCGCCGTTGACATGCACGGCGCCGCCATCGGGGTCGTCCAGCCCGGCGAGCAAGCCCAGCAGGGTTGACTTCCCGGACCCGGACGGCCCGGTGACGGCGACGGTCTCGCCGGCTGCGCAGGTCAGGGACACGTCCAGTAGGGCTGCGACCTCGTTGTCGCCGCGACGGTAGAAGCGGTGTAGCCCGCGGGCCTCCAACGGCATCATGCGATCTTCAAACTGGTGATCATCGTCTTGTAGGCATCGACGTTGTCAGACCCGACCGGGCCGTACAGCTCGACGATGACCTCCCGGCCCCGGGACACCAGCTCGTAGCGTTCGACTTCATCGCGGTACTGCCGACCGGTAACCGGGTCAGGGGCGGAGTTGCGCCGATACACGATCCGCACACCGCTGCCCGCAGGCTCGGTGGCGGCGGTGACCCCGCGGAGCTCGAACGCGGCCTGGCTGCGCGTCAGTGCAGGCACCACCTGCTGCTTGGCTGAGTCCGCGGTCGGGGCCGCAGTCAGCGTGCCCGGCCTGCCTTGTACGCCGTTGAGCTTGTCGGTGAACGTCACCGAACTGCCCTTGGTGGTCTCGGCCCAGCCTTCAGGGTGGGTGAAGGAGTACCTGCCGGCCGTGTTCGTGTAGGGGACGTAGGCGACGTTGTCGGGGATGTCCCCAGGAGGGTTGTTCTCCGCCGGAACGGCCGTCTGCCCGACGACTCCGGGTGTCAACGGGGGCGACGCGGCAAGCGTGGTCCCCCCCGTAGTCGGGACGCTGCTGCTCGCCGCGGCGGTGGCACGGGGGTTGCTACCGCCGGCGGTCTGGTTGCTGGCGCTGCAGCCGGCGGCCAACACGAGCGGAACCGTCAGCAGGATCGGGAGTCGTGTCATGGCAACGACGCTAGAGACCGGTGGCCCAGCGTCAGGCCAACCGAAGGTTAACGGGCTGTTTGCCTTCACCGACCTACAGTCGGAGCCATGTCGAAGGTTGCCCCTGGGATGCGGACGCGCAGCCTGAGGGCTCGGGTCCGTAACGCCATCACCCTGATCGCTGTCGCGTCACTGCTGCTGTTCGGACTCCCGTTGGCCCTTGTCCTCGGCAGGCTGATCGAGAGCCAGGCGCTGGCCGGGTTGCAGCGCGACGCCACTCGCGGGGTGGCGAACGTCCCGGACAACATGCTGCAGCAGTCGTCGGCGGTAAAGGCCCCGCTGAGCCGTGGCGACACCCTCATCGGCGTGTACGACGCGCAGGGCAATCTCGTCGCGGGCAAGGGACCGCGGTCTTCCGGTCAGGCCGCTGGGGTCGTGGACGGCCGAGAGCACGACGGCCATGACGCAGGTGACCTCAGCGTCGTGGTCCCAGTCCTGTCCGACACAACCGTCGCCGGCAGTGTCCGCGCTGCGGTGCCGCTTTCGCTACTGCACCATCGGATCTACCGTGCCTGGGTGCTCCTCGCCGGGCTCGCGCTGCTCGTGCTCACCGTGGCGATCGCACTCGCCCGCCGGTCCGCGCAGCGCATCTCGGTGCCCTTCGAGCAGCTCACCCTCGGCGCGCGGCAGCTCGAACATGGCCGCTATGACGTCGACCTGCCGCGCTTCGGGATGTCCGAGGCCGACGCCGCGGCCGATGCGCTCCGCGACAGCGCCCGGCAAGTGGAGGCGCTATTACGTCACGAGCGCGAGTTCGTCCGCGACGCCTCTCACCAGCTCCGAACCCCACTCGCCGGTGCGGTGCTCCTGCTGGGCAGCGACCCGCCG
>JBKJOO010000203.1:0-3283 GCA_046595615.1 Mycobacteriales bacterium
CGGCAAGGAGGGCTTCCCCGGCAACCTGTCCATGAACAAGCAGCTCAAGGTGCTCATGGACGAGGGCGCGACGATCTACGCCTGCCGCTTCGCCATGGGCGCGCTGTACGGCATGCGTGAGGACGACCTGATCGAGGGGATCAAGGCGTTCAACCCGCTCGATGTGCTCGACTCGGCGCTCACGGCGTGGCAGGCCGGTGCGTTCCAGCTCAACACCTGGACCGTCTGACCGACCGGCTCCGCCCAGCTGACCGCGTCGTATGACGGCCCTGACCCCAGGCCGTCGTACGACGCGGTCTCCACCCTCGACGACAGGACGGTCATGGACGGCGTTCACGACATGGGCGGCAGACCAGCACTGTTTGGTCCGCTCAAGCCGCTCGACCCGGGCGAGCCGGCGTTCCACGAGCCCTGGGAGGGGCGTGCCTTCGCCGTCACCCTGCTCGCGAACCGCGCGGCGACGTCGTCCAACCTGCATGCCTTCCGGCACGCGCTCGAACGGGTGCCGGAGAAGGAGTACCTCGCCGACTATTACGGCCGCTGGCTGGGGAGCGCCGAGATCCTGCTCGTCGACAGCGGCCTGCTGGCACCGGGCGCCGTCGAGGCCCGCGCCCGGACCCTGCGTGGCGAGAAAGTCGACGAACCAGCCGATCCCGAGCCGCACAAGCCGACGATGGAGAGCGGCGGGGGTGGCAACATGCGCACGATCGACGCCCCCCGCGCCTTTGCGGTCGGCGACCGCGTCTCGACCAGCAGTGACGCGGCCACCGGCCACACCCGGCTGCCCGGCTACGCCCGAGGCGTCGCCGGAACGGTTACGGCCCTGCGTCCCGCGCAGGTGTTCCCCGATACGACAGCGCATTTCGTCGCCGAGAACCCCCAGCACGTCTACAGCGTGACCTACGACGCCCACGACCTATGGGGCGACGGCGGCGAGGCATTCACCCTGACCATGGACCTCTACGAGAGCTATCTGGAGCGCGCGACGTGACGCAGGTGGAGATGGACCCGGGCATCGATCTGGCGCTGCGGACCGAGGCCCTCGAGTCACTGATGCTCGAGCGCGGCCTGGCCGATACCAAGACGATCGAGACGTTCATCGGCATCTACGAGACCCAGGTCGGCCCGATGAACGGCGCGAAAGTCGTCGCCAAGGCCTGGACCGACCCGGACTACAAGGCCCGGCTGCTGGCCGACGGCACGGCGTCGATCGCCGAACTCGGCTTCAAGGGGCCGCAGGGCGAGCACATGGTCGTGCTCGAGAACACCCCCGCCGTGCACCATGTCGTGGTGTGCACCCTCTGTTCGTGCTATCCCTGGCCGGTCCTGGGCCTGCCGCCGTCCTGGTACAAGGACTCGGCCTACCGCTCGCGCGTCGTCAAGGAGCCGCGGGCGGTGCTGGCCGAGTGGGGCACCGAGCTCGGCGCCGACGTCGAGGTGAAGGTGGTCGACTCGAGTTCGGAGGTGCGCTACTTCGTACTGCCCGAGCGACCGGCTGGTACCGAGTCGATGTCGCAGGAGCAGCTCGCCGGGATCGTCACCCGCGACAACATGGTCGGTGTGACGAAGGTCGCCGCTCCGTGACGGCCGTCCTCGACCTCGACGGGGTGGCCGCGCCGCCGCGCAGCAACGGCGAACTCGTCTTCGCCGAGCCGTGGGAGGGCCGTGCCTTCGGCCTGGCGATGGCGCTCACCGACAGCGGCGCCGTGTCGTACGACGTCTTCCGCGAGGCGCTCATCGCCAGGATCGCCGCGTGGGAGACGGGCCAACGGGCGGAGCCCTACAGCTACTACCGGTGCTGGCTGCAGGCCCTGGAGCAGGTGCTCGCCGACGGCGGCCTGCTGAGCGGCGCCGAGGTCGGGGAGCGCGCCGCGGCCTTCGCGCGCAGGCCGGCCGGTCATGATCATGACCATGACCCCGGCCATGACCACGACCACTGACGTCGCGGCTGGCACCGGTGCCGCCCGGGACGGCACGAAGCTCGCTCGAGCGCTGTGGACCGGCGGCTGGCGGTGCGAGGTCGAAGCCGGCGGCTTCTCCCTGGTCGTCGACGAGCCGGCCGACGTCGGAGGGACCGGGACCGGTCCGATGCCCACCGATCTGCTGCTCGCCTCGCTGTCGTCCTGCTACGCCCTGGCGCTCGCCTGGGCGGCCCGCAAGCAGGGTTTCGAGCTCCCCGACCTGGAGGTGACAGCCACCGGGACCTACCAGGGCACGAAGTTCAGCGAGCTGCACCTCAGTGTGGAGAGCAGCCTGGATCCCGAGGCGCTCAGCGCGCTGTTCGAGCCGGCCAAGCGGGCCTGCTACGTGTCGAGCACCTTCGCGCACGCCCCCGCCATCACTGTCGCCCTGGCCTGAGACACTCACCCGATGGCACCCGAGCACGGCTCCGACGGCCACATCCACGACGAGGCTTGCCAGATCGCGCACGGGGACCGGCCCGTCCCGGCTACCGACCGCCGGCTCGTGCTGGCCTTCGTCTCACCCGTCGCCCACGAGCTGGCCGAGCTGGCCCAGCGGCTCGGCTGGACCGTCGTGGTGGTCGAGCCGGAGTCGCGGCGGATGGACGACGACCCCATCCCCTATGTGCGGCAGGTGACGACCGCCGAGCTGGCCGGCATCGACGAGGGCACCGACGTCGTCGTCTGCGACCACGACCGGCCAGAGCTCGGCGACGTCCTCGCCGGCGTGCTCGCCCAGCCCACCCGCTGGGTCGGGATCATGGGCAGCCTGCGGCACACGGCTCCGCACCTCGCTGCGCTGCGCGAGCGCGGGGTCGACGAGGCCGACATCGCCCGGGTGCACCGGCCGATCGGCCTGGACATCGGTTCGAAGTCCCCGGCCGAGATCGCCCTGTCGACGCTGGCGGGGCTGCTCGCCGACCGCAACGGCCGCTCCGGCGGCGCGTTCCGGGCGCCGGTGGAGGCGCCGGCGCCGACCTGAGCGCTGGTCGACGACGCGGCCCTCGGTACGCCGTACGCGGTGGATCAGCTGGTGAGCTCCGGTGGGAAGCCGCCGGTCGCGACCGGACCCACCGATGGTTCGCCCGCGACATGCCCTGCCGGACGATCGCCGTTCGGTCGTCGCCCCAGTCCGGGTGCTCGCCGGCGTTGCTGCGGTCGTCGTCCTCGAGGCATCGGCCGAACATGGCAGGACCTGGGCGGCGATCACCCGGCGAGGGGTTGGGTGGGGGGCGGCCGGGCCATGCGTCCACTTCCCCCATGGTGTGACCGTCGGGAAACCGACAAGGCGCAACAAAAAGGGCCACGGCGGTGGGGGAAGT
>JBKJOO010000282.1:0-25839 GCA_046595615.1 Mycobacteriales bacterium
TGGTCGTCTTGCCGCAGCCCGACGGCCCGAGCAGTGCGGTCAGCGTCCCTGGTTCCACCACCAGACAAACCCGGTCCACGACCGGCGCCCCGTCGTACGACGCGACGAGGTCCTCCAGCTCGACCTTTGTGGGCGGGCCCGTCACAACCGGCCGAACCCGACGGCGGCACTGCTCGAACCGGTCAGGAACCGAGACGACACGGCCACCAGCACGAAAGGTGGCAGGACGAACAGCACGGCGAGGGCAGCCGCTTCGTTCAGATCCGATGAGCCGATGTAGGCGAACAGCAGCAGCGGCAGCGTCTTCACCGTGCCACCGCCGATGAGCAAGGTGAGGATGTACTCGCTCCAGGAAATCAGGAACGCGAAGAACGCGGCGACCACGAGCGGCGCCCGGATTGCCGGCAACGTCACGTGCCAGAAGGTACGCAGCGGCCCGGCTCCGAGGCTTCGCGCCTGCTCCTCGTAGCCGAGCTCGAAATTGGCGAAGGCACTGCCCAGCACCAGCGTGACGTACGGGATGGTCGGGACCAGCTGCACGAGCACCACGCCCTGAACCGTGCCGGACAGGTGGTAGCGCAGGAAGAAGACCTGGATCCCGAGGGTGACGGCGAGCCCCGGCACGATGGCCGGGGCGAGCAGCAGGAACTGCACGAGCCGCTTGCCGCGGAAGCTGTAGAGCCCGATCGCCCGCCCGGCGCACAACCCGACCAGGCAGGCCAGGACCGACACGGTGATCCCGAGCGACAGTGATGTCGCCAGTCCGCTGAGCACCTCCGACGCCGGGTCCACGATCAGACCCAGCCCCCGCAGGCTCCCCCGCTGGGGTAGGACGGCGGGGTAGCGCCACTGCCCGCTGCCCGCCCACACCAGCAGCGGCAGCAGCGGCAGCAAGATCCCGACGACGAGCAGCGTGGTGCCGACGGTTCGCCTCACGAGGTCCTGCGCAGATAGCGCTGTGACAGGGCGAAGTACACCGCGACCAGGCCGCTGATGAGCAGCGCGATGACGACGCTGATCGCCATCGCCTCCGGTCGGCTCTGCAGATCCACGTCGGTGGAGTACTGATAGGCCACGACCGGCAGCGTCGCCGGGTAGGGCCGGCCCAGCAGGTAGGGGACCTCGTAGGACCCGAAGCTGAAGGCGAAGACCAGGATGGACGTCGACAGGACGCCGGGGGCGAGTACCGGCAGGACCACGTGGCGCAGCCGCGCCCACCGTCCGGCGCCCAACGTGCGGGCGGCCTCTTCGAGCTCGGTGACCCCGCGGCCCAGGGCCGAGAGGGCGACGACGCCGATGAACGGGGCCTCCTTCCAGCAGTACTCGGCGAGCATGCCCCAGCCGAAGCGATCGTTGGTGAGCTCGGGGAAGGCATCGGTCGTCGCGGTGAGCCCGAGGGTGTGTGTCAGCCGGGACAGCGCGCCACCCTGCGCGAGCAGGAGCAGCATCGCGAGGGCGCCGACCAGGTGCGGCACCGGCAGGGTGCTCTGGAAGATCGCCGACAGCAGGCGTTTCCCGCGCTGCGTCGACCGGATGAGCAGCGCCGCGCCGACCCCCAGGACGGTGGACAGCACGGTTGCCAGCAGCGCGGTCCGGAAGGTCAGGACGAACGACGCGGTGACGGCCTTGTCGTGCAGCATCCCGGTGTACGCCGCGGTGCTCCAGTGCCACCCAGCCAGGAACGGCAGATAACCCAGGCTCTGGGCGACGCCCTCGGCCAGCCCGCCGAGAAACAGCACGCCGATGACGAGCAGGGCGGGGCGAGGAGCGCCGCGATCCGCAGCCCCCGGGGCAGCCGACCATCCCGGACCCGCGTGCGGGTCCGGGATGCGGCCACCTCATCGGTGGTGGGTCGGGCACCCACCTACTTCTGGAGGACGTTGGTCTTCCAGTCCTTCTCGATCGTGGTGACGTAGGTGCTGGCCAGCTCGGGCTGCGCGTGCTTCACCAGGTCCGCGAGCGGAAGCACCGACGGGCTCGTCGACACGGCCGCGAACGCCGCCTGGGTGGTCGGGTCGGTCTTCGCGATGTCGATGCCGGGGAAGACGCCCTCTGCCCTGTACAGCTGCAGCTGCGACTCCGGGTCGAGCAGCACGTTGGCGAGCACCTCGGCGGCTGCTTTGTGTGGGCTGCTCTTGGGGATCGACACGAACGAGTAGTTGCTGATGTTGCCGACGTCGAAGACCGATTCCCGGGTGCTGGCCGGGTAGGTTCCCTTCTTCACTGCGTCGCTGACCGCACCCGGGCCGTAGGTGAGAAAGGCGCTGATCTCCCCGTTGGCGTAAAGCTTCTCGAGGTCGGTCTGACTCGCCGGGTAGGTCTTGCCCTTCTTGTACAGCGCCGGCGCGAGGTCGTTGAGGCGTTTCCACAACGCGGTGGCCGCGGGTGTGTACTTCGCCTTGTCGAATGCGCCGGCGAAGCTCGTCGGGCCATGGTTGGTGTCGTAGAAGAAGGTTCGGACAGCCATCGATCCGGTGAAGTCGGGCGGCGCGGGATACGTGAACTGGCCGGGATGCGCCCGTGCCCAGGCGAACAGCGAGGAGACACTCTTGACGTCGTTGGCTGTGAGCTTCTTGCTGTCGTAGACCAACGCCGAGTTGGCCTGCTGCCACACCGACTCGCACCCCTGGACCGGCAGCCCGAAGTCGTTCGCCACGGCAGGCTTGCTGAAGTCGACGTCCTTCGCGTTGGGGAGCCCCTCCGCGTAGCCGCATTCCCACAAATCCGCCTGCTTGCCGGTTGCGAAGTTCTCGCCGTTGATCCAGATCGCGTCCACGGAGCTTGGCGTGCCGGCCTGTTTGTCGGCCAGCACCTTGTTCACGGCAGTGACGGTATCGGTGATCTTCACCTGGTTGAGCGTCACGCCGAGCGTGGCCAGCTTGGTTTTGACAAAGCCGTTCACGAATGTGTTGAGCGTGTCGTCCCCGCCGTACATGTACCAGTTGACGGTCTGCCCTTTGGCTGCTGCCAACGTCGCCGCGAAGCCAGTCGCCGCGGACCCCGACGGCTGGGAGGCGGCCGGGGTGACCGTGCTGCCCAAGGCGCCCGGCTTCGGTGACGTAGACGACCCGCAGGCCGCCAGCGCAAGTGTGCCCAGGACAGCGGCAGACAAGGTGAAGGTGCGTCGGGACGGGGGCAAGGAAGCTCCTTCGAGAAGGTGGAACCCACACCCTTTCATGCACGGCGATTGATAGATCGGCCCGTCCCGCCGACGAGCGAGGACGAAAGGCCCCCGAGCCAGGGACCTGCGCCCATAGGCGGTGCCCGCCGGCCCGAGCAGGCTGGCCATGGAGCACCCGAGCGCGTGCCGAGGACCTGAACGGATGAGATGTCATGACCACCGAGCTCACGACCGCGCGACCCCGCCCGCCCGCTCCGCCGCACCCCGGCCGGCACCGCCCGTCAGGTGCCGGCACGTTCGGCCTGCCGACGGCGACCGCGCTCGTCGTCGGGTCGGTCATCGGGACCGGCGTGTTCGCGCTGCCGGCGGCGCTGGCGCCGTACGGCCCGATCAGCCTGATCGCCTTCGGCCTCGTCACCGTCGGCGCCCTGGCGCTGGCCCTGACGTTCGGCGCGTTGTCCAAGCGGGTCCCGGGTTCCGGAGGCCCGTACGTCTACGCCCGCGACGCCTTCGGGGACTTCGGTGGGTTCCTCAACGCCTGGTCCTACTGGATCACGGCCTGGGCCGGGAACGCCGCCATCGTCGTGGCTCTCGTGGGCTACGTCGAGGTCTTCTGGAACACCGGCCACACCACCACCTGGTCGATCGTGATCGCCATGTTCGGCCTGTGGATCCCTGCGGTCATCAACCTGTCGGGCGTGCGGAACATGGCGGTGACCCAGATCGCCACGACGGTGCTGAAGTTCATCCCGCTGCTGTTCATGGCCACGGTCGGGTTGCTGTTCATCAAGGCGGACAACTTCGGGGTGTTCAACGCGAGTGGCACCTCAGCCGCGAGCGCCATCTCAGCAGCAGCCGCGATCGCGTTGTTTGCCTACCTCGGGATCGAGACGGCGTCGGTCGCGGCCGGCCGGGTCCGCAACCCGGGCCGAAACGTCGCCCGGGCGACGGTGCTCGGCACGATCGGCTGCGCCGTCGTCTACATCCTGGGCACCGTGACCGTCTTCGGCACGGTCTCGAACGCCGCGCTCCGGACCTCGACCGCGCCCTTCACCGACGCCGCCAACGCGATCTTCGGTGGGCAGTGGGCCGGCCGGGTCGTGGCAATCTCGGCGATCGTCTCCGGCCTCGGCGCCCTGATCGGCTGGACCCTCATCACCGCCGAGATGCCCCTGGCCGCGGCACGGGACCGGCTGTTCCCCGCGCAGTTCGCCACCTTGCACCGGGGGGTGCCTGCCTTCGGCATCGTGAGCGCGACCGTGTTGGCGTCGGTCCTGACCGCCATCAGCTACACCAGCTTCGATCGGGTCTTCACCACGTTGCTCCTGCTGTCGGTCTTCACCGCCGTGGTCCCGTACCTGTTCAGCGCCGCCGCGCAGATGTACTGGCTGCTGTCCCGCGGACGCCCGACGCAATGGCCGCACCTGGTGCGCGACTGTGGCGTCTCGAGCCTGGCGCTGGTGTTCTCCTTCTGGTCGATGGCAGGTAGCGGGTACCAGGCCGTCTACTACGGCGTCTTTTTCCTGCTGCTCGGCGTGCCCATGTACATCTGGCTCAAGGTCGGACGCAAGGAGTACGGCGAGAGCCCGGTCGGGCGCCTCGACACCGGGAGCGAGCCCGCCCGGATCGGGCAGTGACCCCAACGCTCGTCGCAGCCGAGCCGGGGGAGGCGGACGCCGACCCGCGCCGGCCGTTGGCCGAGTTGTTCCGCGACCTGCGCACCTCCCCGGCCGGCCTGGCCTCCAGGGAGGCAGCCAGGCGGCAGCTCGTCTACGGGCCGAATGCCCTGCTGCGCCGGACCGGTCGGCGCTGGCCGCGGGAGCTGCTGAACCAGTTCACCCAACCGTTGGCATTGCTGCTCTCGGTCGCGGCCGGCCTGGCCTGGGCCGGCGGGACGCCGGCGCTGTCGGCCGCGGTCGTCGCAGTCATCGTCCTGAACGCCGGCTTCGCCTTCGTGCAGGAGCGGCAGGCCGAACGCGCTGTCGACGCGCTGTCGGCCTTCCTGCCCCCGACGGCGCGGGTGGTCCGCGACGGTTCTCGGCAGGAGGTCACGGCGGCTGAGCTGGTGCCCGGCGACGTGCTCGTCATCACCGAGGGCGACCGGGTCTGCGCCGATGCGCGGATCATCGAGGGGAACGTGCAACTGGACCTGTCGGCGCTGAGCGGGGAGTCGGTGCCCACGAGCCGGTCGGCTGACCCGACGACCGTGACCGGGTCCTTGCTCGAGGCGCAGGACCTCGTCTTCAGTGGCACCACCTGCACGCGCGGCGAGGTGACCACCGTCGTGACCCGGACCGGGATGCACACCGAGCTCGGCCGTATCGCTGCGCTGTCGCAGCGCGGCCGGACCGCACCGAGCCCGCTCGAGCAGCAGGTGCGTCGGGTCACCTGGGTCATCGCCGCGATCTCGGTCGCCATCGGCGCCGCGTTCGTCCCGGCCGGTCTCGCCGCCGGCCTCGGCTGGTCGGCTGCGATCACCTTCTCGATCGGGCTGATCGTCGCGAACGTCCCCGAGGGCCTGCTCCCGACCATCACCCTCGCGCTGGCGGCCGGGGTGCGCGAGCTCGCCCGACGCGGCGCGGTCGTCAAGCGGTTGTCGGCGGTGGAGACCCTCGGGTCGGTCACCGTCATCTGCACCGACAAGACCGGGACGCTGACCGAGAACCGGATGCGGGCGACCCGGCTGTGGCTGCAGGACGCCGAGCTCGACGCAACGACCCCAGGTGCGGACGCCCGCGTGCCGCTGCTCGTCTCGAGCGCTGCGGCGTGCACGACCGCGGAGTCGCCGAGCCAGGCGCAACCTGCCGGCAGCGGCGATCCGACCGAGCTGGCCCTGTTGCGCCTGGCCGCAGAGCTCGGGGTCGCTGTCGCCCCAGGCGCCCGAAACGCGGCCCGTCGCGCTGTGTTCCACTTCGATCCCCACCTGCAGCGGATGTCGACTGTGGACGCCGAGCCGGGCGGGCTCGCAATCCACACCAAGGGTGCGCCGGAGACCGTCCTGCCCTGCTGCACGCAGCTGCTCGACGCCGACGGCCGACCCCGGCCACTGGACAGCGCAGCACGCCTGAGTTTGCAGCAGGCCCTCGACCGGTACGCCGTACAGGGCCTGCGGGTGCTCGCGGTGGCGCGCCGGACCCTCGACGATGCCCAGATCGAGCTGCCCGGCCGGCAGGTGGCCGAAGCCGGGCTGGTGCTGCTCGGGCTGGTCGCGATGGTCGACCCGCCGCGAGCGGCCGTCCGGGATGCCGTCGCCCGGGCGCACGGGGCCGGCATCCGGATCCACGTCGTCACCGGCGACTACGGGCCGACCGCTGCGAACATCGCCAGGCAGGTCGGTATCGGCCACCAGGGCAGCCGCATCGTCACCGGCGGGGAGCTCGACCAGCTCAGCGACGCCGAGCTCGATGCGCTGCTGTCGCACGACGACGAGATCGTGTTCGCACGGATCTCCCCCGAGGCGAAGCTGCGCATCTGCGAGGCACTGCAGAGCGAAGGGCACGTCGTGGCGATGACCGGCGACGGGGTCAACGACGCCCCGGCGCTGCGGCACGCCGACATCGGTGTGGCGATGGGCCGGTCGGGCACCGATGTGGCCCGCGAGGCGGCGACGATGGTGCTCACCGACGACGACTTCGCGACCATCGTCGAGGCGGTCGGCGCCGGCCGTCAGGTCTTCGACAACGTCCGCAAATTCGTGCTGTACATCTTCGCGCACGCCGTCCCGGAGGTGATCCCGTTCCTGATCTTCGCGCTCTCCGGGGGCGCCGTACCGCTGCCGCTGACGGTGCTGCAGATCCTCGCCATCGACCTCGGGACCGAGACGTTGCCGGCCCTGGCCCTGGGCCGGGAACCCGCCGAACCAGGCTCGATGAACCATCCGCCCCGGCCACGCGGCACGGGCGTGATCGATCGCGCCCTGCTGACCAGGGCGTGGCTGCTGCTCGGCGGTGTCTCGGCCGTGCTCGTGATGGGCGCGTACTTCTTCACGCTGTGGCGCGCGGGCTGGCACCCGGGGGATCCGACCGGTCCGGGAACCGCCCTGCACCACGCCTATCTGCAGGCCACCACGATGACCTTCGCCGGGATCGTCGCCTGCCAGATCGGCACCGCCTTCGCGGCCCGGACCGACCGCGCGTCGCTGTTCACGGTCGGGGTCTGGTCCAACCCGCTGCTGCTTTGGGGGATCGCCTTCGAGCTCGTCTTCACCGGCGCGGTCCTCTACGTCCCGGTGCTGCAGCACGTCTTCGGGACCACGGGGCTCGGGCTGTCGCAGCTGGCGGTCCTGGCGCCGTTCCCGTTGACGGTGTGGGGGGCGGACGAGCTGGTGCGCTGGCTCCGCCGTCGCGATCGCAGCTCGGCGGTGCCCGCGTGAGCACCGTCGGCGTGCACTCCGAAGTCGGTCAGCTGCAGCAGGCGGTCGTGCACCGGCCCGGCCTGGAGCTGAGCCGACTCACGCCCGGCAACTGCAAGGAGCTGCTGTTCGACGATGTCCTGTGGGCGGCCAGGGCCCGCGAGGAGCACGACGTGTTCACGCACGCGTTACGCGGCCACGGCGTCACCGTGCACCACTTCGACAGCCTGCTCGCGCAGACCCTCGAGCTGACCGAGGCCCGGGCGTTCGTGCTCGATCGCATGTGCACCCCCGAGCTGGTCGGTCCGACCCTGGCCGGCCCCCTGCGCCGGCTCGCCGAGGACATCGACGCCGCGACCCTCGCCGAGCTCCTCATCGGTGGTGTCACCCGCGCCGACCTGTCGCCGCTGCACGTCCGCAGCCTGCGCTGGCAGACGCTCGGCCTGGACGACTTCGTCCTCCCGCCGTTGCCGAACACACTGTTCCAGCGCGACAACTCGGCCTGGATCTACGGCGGCGTGACCATCAACCCGATGGCCAAGGCGGCCCGGCAACGTGAGTCGCTGCACAGCCGGGCGGTCTACCGGTTCCACCCGATGTTCGCCGACGCGACGTTCCCGATCCTGTATGGCGATGACGATCTGGCCCACCAGCCGGCGACGCTCGAAGGCGGCGACATCCACGTCCTCGGCCGCGGCGTCGTGCTGATCGGGATGGGTGAGCGCAGCACCGCGATGGCGGTGGAGATCCTGGCCCGGGCGCTGTTCCGCAGCGGCCAGGCCGACACCGTCATCGCCGTCGAGCTCCCGCAGTCGCACGCCTTCATGCATCTCGACACGATCCTGACCATGATCGATGTGGACACCTTCGTCCGCTACCCCGGCCTGGACCCCGATGCGCTCCGCACCTGGGTCCTCACGCCAAGCGACCCCGAGGAGGTCGTCGAGCATGACACCGGCGGTTTGCACGTCGAGCGGCGCGACGACCTGTTTGCGACCATCGCGGGAGCCCTCGGACTCGACGGGCTGCGGGTGCTGTCCGCGGAGGAGGATGCGCGAGCCGCCGAGCGGGAACAGTGGGACGACGCCAACAACTTCCTGACCGTCGCTCCGGGAGTCGTGCTGGGCTACGAGCGCAACACCGTGACGAATGCGATGCTGCGCGATCACGGCATCGAGGTCATCAGCATCCCCGGCAGCGAGCTCGGCCGCGGCCGGGGCGGGACCCGCTGCATGACCTGTCCCATCCAGCGGGACGGGATCTGACGGTGCGCATCATGGTCGCGCTCGGCGGCAATGCGCTGCTCCAGCGGGGGGACCCACCCGATGCCGCCATCCAGCTCGAGCATGTCCGCACCGCCGCCGAGGCGCTCGCACCGCTGGCCGCCGAGCACGAGCTGCTGCTGTGTCACGGCAACGGACCACAGGTCGGTCTGCTGGCCCTGGAGAGCGAAGCCGACCGGTCGCTGAGCCGGCCCTACCCGCTGGATGTCCTCGGCGCGCAGACCCAGGGGATGATCGGCTACTGGCTGGCGCAGTCGCTGCGCAACGCCGGTGTGTCCAGGCCGATCGTCAGCCTCGTCACGCAGACCGTCGTCGACACCGCCGATCCGGCCTTCGCTGCCCCCAGCAAGTACGTCGGGGCGGTCTACCCCCGCCGGGTCGCCGAGGAGCTCGCCGAGCAGCACGGGTGGACCGTTGCCGCGGACGGCGATGCCTGGCGGCGGGTCGTGGCGTCGCCCGAACCGGTGCGCATCGTCGAGCAGGACGCGATCGACGCGCTGCTGCTGGCCGGCACACTGGTCATCTGCGGAGGTGGTGGAGGTGTGCCGGTGGCGCAGGAGGCCGGCGGCTGGCTTCGCGGCGTGGAAGCCGTGGTGGACAAGGACCTGACGGCGGCCCTGTTGGCCGTCGCGGTGGGGGCCGACCGGCTGCTCGTGCTGACAGACGTCTCCGCTGTCATGCGGCACTTCGGTACGCCCCAGGCGACGCAGCTGCGCCGGATCGCCCTCGACGAGCTCGACCGGATGCAGTTCCCGGCCGGGTCGATGGGGCCGAAGATCACCGCCTGCCGGCGGTTCGTCCTGGCGACTGCGCAGCCGGCCGCGATCGGCGCGCTGCGCGACGCAGGCGACATCCTGGCCGGGATCGCCGGCACGACCATCACGCCAGGTGGCGCCGACCTGGCGTCGGATGTGGCGCCGACGTAGGCCTTCTGGGGTCCGACCGCCCGGACAGATGTGGGCGACGTCACGGCGAAGTGCTAGCTAGACTGCTTGCTACAGCTAGCACTCGCGCGTACCGTCAGGGGTGCCAGCAGGAACCAGCGGAGAGGAGCCACCGTGCCGGGCATCAGCGACGTCCGCCATCTGGGCGACTACATCCGCGAGCAGCGGGCCTCGTCGCAGATCAGCCTGCGGCAGCTCGCGAAGCTGGCCGGCGTGAGCAACCCCTACCTCAGCCAGATCGAGCGGGGCCTGCGCAAGCCGAGCGCCGAGATCCTGCAGCAGATCGCCAAGGGGCTGCGCATCTCGGCCGAGGCGCTCTACGTCCAGGCCGGGATCCTCGAGCAACGCGAGCGGGGCGGCGCCGTCGCCGACGCCGTGTCGAGCGATGACGGCCTCACCGAGCGACAGAAGCAGGTGCTGCTCGAGATCTACGACAGCTTCCGCAAGGAGAACACCGGCCTCGCGGTCCCCCAGCCGACCGTCGCTGCAGCGGTTACCGCTGCGAAGGTTGCTCGTCGCCGTGCGATCCGCCCGACCAAGCCTGGCCAGCCCGACCTCACCGACACCCCCGATGCCCAGGAGGCAACATCATGACCGTCACCACCAACGTCAAGAAGACCGGCGACACGATCACCGGCCGTTTCACCCTGAAGAACCTCCCCACCTTCGATGCGGCCGAGGCCAAGAAGCCGTTGTTCGCCTACGTCGGTGTCGCTGACCTCGCAATCGAGAGGGCCAAGGAACTGCCGGCCGACGTCACCGCCGAGGTCAAAAAGGTCCAGGCGCTGCTTGCCGACGTGCCGGCCCAGGTCAAGACCCTGCCGGCCCAGGTCAGGGAGCTCCGCGGCACCGTGGAGGCCAAGGTCAACGCGAGTAACAAGAAGGCGACCGCCCTCTACGCCAAGCTGTCCAAGCGGGGCGAGCGTCTCGTCGCCCAGATCCGCCGTCAGCCGGCGACCGAGGCAGCCATCGCCGAGGGCAAGGACGCTGTCCGCAAGGCCGAGGCCGCCGCGACCGCCGCGAAGAAGTCGGTCAAGGCCGGCGAGAAGGCCGTGGCGGGCGCTGCCCGCAAGCTCGGCTAGTCAGCCCCGCAGACGTCGCGACCCCCGGTGCCCCTGGCCCGGGGGTCGCGCGCTGTCCAGGCACGGTGCGCGCAGACCCGGCAGGGACGATGATGGCCGGGTGTACACCTTCTTCGACCCCTCCAACCTGCTGCTGTTTGTGGTCGGTCTGGCCGCTCTCGCCGTCAAGATCTGGGCCCTCGTCGACGCGTGCACCAGGCCAGGACCGGCGTTCCCGGTGGCCGGCAAACTCACCAAGGTCGCCTGGATCGTCATCCTCGCGCTCGCCGTGGTGCTCGGCAGGGCGGCCGTCACCGGTCTGTTCGGGTTGATCGGCTTGGTCGCCGCGATCGTCTACCTCGTCGACGTCCGCCCAGCCGTCCGCGAGATCCGTCCCGGCGGTCCGTGGGGATAGCCACGAGCCGGGTCGGCTGGGCAGGATCATCGGCAGGTTGCTCAGTGAGGGACCGAGGGCTCCTGGCCGACGTGGATGAACACGAGGCCATCCACATCGTTGCCGTGGACATGCGCGGTCGACCCGTCGGCCTCGTAGACGTCCAGCAGGCCGGGTGCATCGCTGGCCGCGAGCACCCGCCGCACCCCCTCCTGGACCATCATCGATTCCCCGTCGCGGCTCCCGCCGCGCAGCACCACCAGCTCCTCAGCCATGGCTCGTCCTTACCCCACGGTGAGGTCTCGACTCCCTCCGCCCGGTCTTGTCATGGTTTGCCAATCGACTTGCCGCGAGGGCGCGAACCGGCCGTCACCGGCGCGCGTACACGTCGTTGATTGCACTGTCGCTACACCACCATCCGCCGGGAGCACTCATGAGGCACGTCACCACGGTCAACGCCGAGCTCGAGCTGCACCTGGTCGTCCCTGGCGGACCGTCGTTGCCGGTCGCGGCCAGGCTCGGCTATGACATCGCCGACCCGTGGGCCGTCCGGGTGGCCTTCCACACCGGTGGTGCCGGGGACGGCATCGTCGAGTGGATGTTCGCCCGGCAACTGCTCACCGATGGGATCGCCGGTCCGGTCGGCGACGGTGACATCCGGGTCTGGCCGGCTCTGCGCGGCGCCGACCGGGTGATCAACCTGGCGATGGCGTCGCCCTCCGGGGCGGCCCTGTTCGAGTTGGACCGCGATGCGCTCGTGCGGTTCCTCCAGCAGACCTATCAGGCCGTCCCCACCGGCCAGGAGGCCGACGTCGTCGACCTCGACGCCGAGCTCGCCGTCCTACTGGCGGCCTAGCGTCGGCTCAGCCGGTCGACAGGGCGGCGACCAGCGACTCGTCCCCGTCGAGCGACAGCGACGTCAGGGGCACCCGGCCCCAGAGTCCGAGCAGTACCGCGGTCGCCGTCCCCTCGAGCACAGCGTCCGGCGGGTCGCTCGACGGTGCGATCGCGGTGGGGGTGAGGCGCAGCCGCCAGGTCGCCTCGCTGTCGGTCAGGCGGATCGCGACGACGCCGGCGACCTCGAGCGGAGCGCGGTGGAGGCGGGCCGGCCGCATGACGGTCAGCACCTCATCGATCCCATCCACCGCGACGGCCAGGTCGAACCCGTGCGCGTCGTGGTGGGCCAGCTGCGCGTCCCAGCGGTGCACCGCTGCCTCGAGGGCCATCCGGCGAGGCCAGAACGCGACCACCTGTGGCGTGTGGCGGGCGAAGTTCCAGGCCGGGGCGTCCGGCGGCAGTTGACCAAGGTTCAGCAGCAGCCGGTCCAGGCGGTCGGTGAACCACAGCAGCAGGTCGTCGTCGTCGCCCTCCGGCACTGTCCGGTCGCCGGTCGGCGGGTCGTCGGTGCCCCGGATGACGTGCCGGCCGTGGAAGTCGTAGACCCCACCGAGGTGCGCCACCAGGTCGCGCAGCTGCCAACCTGGACACGTCGGCACGTCGACGTCGAGGCCGGCCCTGGCGGCTGTCAGGAACGCCTCGCTCTCGGACCGGATGACCGCCGGCGCGTCGTACGTCATGCGTCCATCCCGGCGGTGAGATCGAGGTCGTCGGGCGGTGCAGCGGGCGTGCGCCAGCCCAGATAGGGCTTGCCGAAGACGCCGTGCAGCTCGTTGGCGCGGTCGACCATCAGGGCGTACGCCGCGTCGAAGGCCGGCCCGTCCTGCGACTTGATCGCCTGCGTCACGGGCTCGAAGTCCTCGCGGAGGTAGGCGGTCATCTCCGGCTCGTACTTCGGCCGACTCTCGGCGGACAGCGCGAGCTGCTTGGCCGCGGACTTGGCGTAATAGGCCGCGAGCGGCCAGTTGCCGGCCTTGGCGGCGTAGTAGAGCCGGTGCACCCGCGGGCCGACCTCGGCCATCAGCCGGTCCATCCCCGGCTGCTGGCGGGCCAGCTCGTCGATGGTGAGGTCGCGCTTGCCGTTGGACACGACGTGGGTGTGGTCAGTCGTCACGACACGACCCTAGGTCCCGAGCTCGACGCCGACGACCCCATCGAGGGCCCGCAGGCCGATCGCGAGGTCGAGGACAGCCGAACCCCGGCGCAGCGGCGAGCGCAGCACGAGCAGGATGCCGTCGCCGTCGGTCGCGGCGACCCGCTGGACCTCGACGGCCGCGCCGATGACGTCCTGCGCGCCGTCGGTCACCGCCCGCACGTCGGCGCCCGCCGACAGCCGCAGCTGCACAACGTGCCCGCGTCGCCGTGGGAAGGCGTCGCGCTCCAGCACCTTGAGCCCGACTAGGGCCGCGAGCGCGATGCCGGTGGTCACGGCCGCGACCGTGAGCCCACCGAGGCCGCAGGCCACCCCGGCGGCGGCGGTGACCCACAGGCTGGCCGCGGTGGTCAGCCCACGGACGCTCACGCCGTCGTGCAGGATCGCGCCGGCTCCGAGGAAGCCGATGCCGGTCACCACCTGGGCGGCCACCCGGGTCGGGTCGGTGCCAGCCACATCGGCGCCGACGACGGTGAATGTCGCCGCGCCCAGCCCGACGAGCAGGTGGGTCCGGAACCCGGCGGCCTGGGCGTTGAGCTCACGCTCGAGCCCGATCGCGCCGGCCAGCCCGGTCGCGGCCAGCAGCCGCACGCACTCCTGGGCGGTGCTGATGTCGGTCACGGCTGGAGTGTCGCCCAGGGCACCGACAGTTCGCCGAACCGTGCCCGGCGGGCGTCGCGTCCCGGCCAGTCCAGCGCTGCGCACGCGGCCACCCAGCGCTGGCGGTTGCCGAACGCCGCGTACGGCGCGGCCCGGTCCCACGCGGCGTCGAGCTCGCCGAGCAGGGCGTGCACCGGCTCGCCGGGCACGTTGTGGTGGATCAGCGCCTTGGGCAGCCGTTCGGCCAGCCCACCCGGCCGGGTCAGGCTGGGCAGGTGGGCGGCGAAGGTCAGGGTCCGCGGGCCGTCGCGGTCGAGGGCCACCCAGGCGGCCCGCCGGCCGACCTCGTCGCAGGTGCCCTCGAGCAGCAGCCCACCTGTCGCCAAGCCCTCGCGCAAGGTCCTCCAGGCCGACATGGCCGCCGGTTCGTCGTACTGGCGAAGGACATTGAGGGCGCGTACGACGAGCGGGCGCAGTCCGGCCAGCTCGAACCCACCGCGCCGGAAGGACAACCCGTCGGTGCTTGCCGGCTGGGCGGCCGCGACCCGGTCCGGGTCGAGCTCGAGGCCGACGACCTGTACGTCGGGCCGGAGCTGCCGCAGCCGGGCATGCAGCTCGACGGTGGTCACCGGCGTGGCGCCGTAGCCGAGGTCGACGACCAGCGGCGGGTGGTCGGCGGTCCGGAGCAGCTCGCCGTAGGCGGCGACGAGCCAGCGGTCGAGCCGCCGCAGCCGGTTGGGCGCGGTCGTGCCTCGGGTCGGCGCCCCCAGCGCCCTCACCGCCCCTGTCCGCCGATCATGGACGTTCTGCTGCGTCGCCACGCTCGGAGCACCCGCACAAACCCCATGATCGGCGCGGGGGTCAGGGGTGGCGGATGATCTTTGTGACGCCGGCCTGCTGCTGCGGCGTGACCTGCACCAGGTCGATGTTGACGTGTGCCGGCCGGGAGGCCACCCAGGCCACGACGTCGGCAATGTCCTGCGCGGTCAGCGCCTCGACGCCCTGGTAGACCGCCGCTGCGCGGGCCTCGTCGCCGCCGAAGCGGACCGCGCCGAACTCCTCGGTCCGCACCATCCCGGGGGCCACCTCGCTGACCCGCAGCCCGGCTTCGACGGCCTCGAGGCGAAGGGTGTCCCGCAGCGCAGCGACCGCGTGCTTGGCCGCGACATAGCCACCGCCGCCCTCGTAGACCCAGCGGCCGGCCGTCGAGCCGGTCATCACGACCTGACCGGTCGGGGAGGCGGTCAGCGCCGGCAGCAGGGCCTGCACGGTGCGGACCAGGCCGAGCACGTTCACGTCGTACATCCGGGCCCAGTCCTCGACGTCGGCCTCGGCCAGCGGCGCGAGATCGAAGGCCCCGCCGGCGTTGGCGACGAGCAGGTCGCAGACCGGCGCCGCCTCGGCCAGGGCCGCCACGCTGGAGGCGTCGGTGACGTCGACCGCGACGGCGCGTACGCCGGGGCAGGAGCTCGCGAGGTCCTCGAGCCGGTCGAGCCGACGGGCCGCGGCGACGACCTGCCAGCCGTCCGCGCACAGGCGTCGCACCGTCGCCGCCCCGATCCCGCTGCTCGCACCGGTCACGACAGCCGTACGTCCTCGCGTCATCCGGGAAGTCTGCCCCCGAGTGGCGGGTTGAGCCCCAGAGGGCAGGATGTGTCCCGAACCAGGAGGGAGCGGCTCATGACCCTGTCCGCCCTGCGGCCGATCCGACCGCGCCGTGTCGCCGTCATGTCGGTGCACACCTCCCCCCTCGAGCAGCCCGGCACCGGCGACGCCGGTGGGATGAACGTCTACGTCGTCGAGACCAGCAAGCGCCTTGCCCAGGCCGGGGTCGCAGTCGAGATCTTCACCCGGGCGACCTCCAGCGACCTGCCGCCGGTCGTCGAGTTGGCCCCGGGCGTCACCGTCCGGCACCTCACCGCCGGCCCGTTCGAAGGGCTCGGCAAGGACGACCTGCCCTCCCAGCTGTGCGCGTTGACCAGCGGCGTGTTGCGCGCCGAGGCGCAGCACGAGCCGGGCTGGTACGACCTGGTCCACTCCCACTACTGGCTGTCTGGCCAGGTCGGCTGGCTTGCCACCGAGCGCTGGGGGGTGCCGCTCGTGCACACCGCCCACACCCTGGCCAAGGTCAAGAACCTCTCGCTGGCCGACGGCGACGCCCCCGAGCCGCTGCGTCGCGTGGTCGGCGAGCAGCAGGTGGTCGCGGCCGCCGACCGGCTCATCGCCAATACCTCCGATGAGGCACGCCAACTCATCACCCTGTACGCCGCGGAGCCCTCGCGGGTGGTGACGGTGGCGCCCGGCGTCGACCTCGAGCACTTCCGGCCGGGTGAGGCCAGCGGTGCGCGGACCCGCCTCGGGGTGCCCCCGGACGCGGTCCTGCTGCTGTTCGTCGGGCGCCTGCAACCGCTGAAGGCGCCCGACGTCCTGCTCAGGGCAGCCGCCGAGCTGCTCGAGCGGGACCCCTCCCTGCGTGGCCGTCTCCAGGTCGCCGTCGTCGGGGGCCCCAGCGGCAACGGGCTGCACGAGCCCGAACTCCTGCACCGCCTCGCCGCCGAACTCGACCTCCCGGTGCGCTTCGAGGCACCATCCGGCCCCGACCGCCTGCGCGACTGGTATGTCGCCGCGGATCTGGTGGCGGTCCCCTCCCACAACGAATCGTTCGGTCTGGTGGCCCTCGAGGCGCAGGCCTGCGGCACCCCAGTCGTCGCGACCGATGTCGGCGGCCTGCGCACCACCGTCGATGACAACGTGAGCGGCCTGTTGGTGCCCGGGCATGACCCGGTGGCGTGGGCTGCTGCGCTGCGACGTGGCCTCGCCGACCGGCGCCGGCTCTCGCTCGGCGCGGTCGCCCACGCGGCCCAGTTCTCCTGGGGGGCAACGGCTTCCGGGCTGCTCGACACCTTCCGGGACGCCCTCGAGGACGTGTACGCCGAGCGGCTGGCGTCGGCCCGATGAGCCGCCGGGTACGGTCGGTGTGAACTGCGCAACGATCATCCAGGCGGCGCTCGACGAAGCGCTCCTGGAATACGACTCACCGGGGCCCGGTCAATTTTTTGTCCGGCTGCCCGGGCAGCACAAACTTGCGACCAATTGTTGGCTCGTCGTCGGCCAGCATGCCCTGCTCGTCGAGGCCTTCGTCTGCCGCAAACCCGATGAGAACCACGAGCAATTCCAGCGTTTCCTGCTGCGCCGCAATGCCCGCATGTACGCCGTGGCATTCAGCCTCGACAAAGCGGGCGACGTCTATCTCGTCGGGCGGCTGCCATTGCATGCGGTGACCGCCGAGGAGGTCGACCGCATCCTGGGCTGCGTCCTGCAGTACGCCGACGAGTCCTTTGATCCGCTCCTGGAGCTCGGGTTCGCCAGCTCCATCCGCCGTGAGTGGGCCTGGCGCCACAAGCGCGGCGAGTCGACTGCCAACCTGGCCGCGTTCGCCCGGTTCGCCGACCCGGACCGGTGACGCCCACGTGACCGGGGACCGCTTGATCGGGGCCAACGCGTGACGCAGGACGCGGTCTGGCAGCTCGACGGCCAGCTCCTGGATGTCCTGACCGAGCTCGGCGTGGAGCTCGAGCGGGTCGAGGCCGGCGCCTACGTCCTGACCCTGCGCGGGACCCACCGGCGCAGCACCCGGGTCTGGCTGGTCGCGGGTGAGCAGGCCGTCGCGGTTGAGGCCTTCGTCATGCACGTCGTCCCGACCGGCTGTCCTGATCCCGGCTCGTTGCACCGGCATCTGCTGGCCAGGAACCTTCGCCTCCGTGCGGTCCACTACGGCCTCGACGAGGTGGGCGATGTCTTCCTGACCGGGTCACTGCCGCACAGCTCAGCGACCGTCGAGGGCGTCGACCGGCTGCTCGGCGAACTCTGGCAGCTGGTCGAGGACGACCACGACACGCTGATCGCCCTGGCGTACGGCGACCGCCTCGCCGCCGACGAGGCCCTCGCGCACAAGGTGCTCGCCGACGGGGCCGGCCGCCGCCCGGCGGGGACGCCGGACTGGGCGCCGCACCGCGACGTCCGGCGCTGACCCGGCGTACCCGCGCGTGCATTGCCCGCCGATCATGGAGTTTGTGCCGGTCTGCTGAGCGTGACGCCACCGCACAACGTCCATGATCGGCGCAAGGAGTGGTGCGCCCGGTGTGTCCCGCAGTGATGTCCTGATGATCACCGCAAAGCGGCGCGGCCGGGGGTGCTGCCGGTCGGACGCGGCGGTGTGCGGCAAGATCCTGGGCATGTCGACGCTCGTGCTGCTCCGCCATGGCGAGAGCCAGTGGAACGCCACCAACCAGTTCACCGGCTGGGTCGACGTCGACCTCACCGAGAAGGGCGTGCAGCAGGCCGTCCGGGGCGGTGAGCTGCTGCGTGCGGCGGGCGTGCTGCCGACGGTCGCGCACACCTCGGTCATGCGCCGCGCGATCCGCACCGCCAACCTCTCCCTCGACGCCGCCGAGCGCGCCTGGATCCCGGTGACCCGGCACTGGCGGCTCAACGAGCGGCATTACGGTGACCTGCAGGGCAAGGACAAAAAGGCCATCCGCGATCAGTACGGCGACGAGCAGTTCATGCGCTGGCGCCGTTCGTACGACGTCCCGCCGCCGCCCCTGACCGTCGGCTCGGCCTGGGATGTGTCCGGCGACCCGCGCTACGCGGGGCTGGCCCCCGAGGTGGTGCCGCTGACCGAGTGCCTCGCCGATGTCGTCGCCCGGCTGCTGCCCTACTGGTACGACGTGATCGTCCCGGATCTGCGGGCCGGCCACGTCGTGCTGGTGGCGGCCCACGGCAACAGCCTGCGGGCGATGGTGAAGCACCTCGACGGGCTGACCGAGCAGCAGGTCGTGGGGCTGAACATCCCGACCGGGATCCCGCTGCGCTACGAGCTGGACGACGACCTGCGGCCGCGCACCGTGGGCGGGGACTACCTGGATCCGGAGGCGGCAGCGACCGCGGCCGCGGCGGTGGCGGACCAAGGCAAATAGCTGACCGAGGCGACGAGCTGACCGAGGCGACGAGCTGACCGGGGCAGCCAGGTCAGCTGACCGGGACGGCCCGTTCGCCGGTGACCAGATAGACCACCCGGCGGGCGACTGACACGGCGTGGTCGGCGAACCGCTCGTAGTAGCGGCCAGCCAGGGTGATGTCGATTGCGGCCTCGATGCCGTGCTCCCAGCTGTCGGCGAGCAGCGCCGTGAACAGCGCCTTGTGCAGGTCGTCCATCACGTCGTCGTCGCGTTCGAGCTGCGCGGCGAGCTCGACATCGCGACCGGCGATGACGCTGCCGGCCTTGGCGACGATCTCCTCTGCCGTGTGGCCCATCTCGAGCAATGTGCTGCGCAGCTCGGGCGGGACGGCCGAGGCCGGGAAGCGGCGCCGGGCGATCTTTGCGACGTGCAGGGCGAGATCGCCCATCCGCTCGAGGTCGGCCACCATCCGCAGTGACGTGATGAGCATCCGCAGGTCGGAGGCGACCGGTTGCTGGCGGGCCATCAGGTCGAAGCACTGCTCCTCGACCTGGTGGTAGAGCGCGTCGACGGCGTCGTCGGCGGTGATGACGGTCTCGGCCAGCTGCAGGTCGGCGTCGAGCAGGGCCGTCGTCGCGCGGGCCATCGCCGAGCCGACGAGGGCGGTCATGTCGACCAGCGCCTTGGAGATGCCGTCGAGGTCGTCGTGGTAGGCGTCGCGCATCCCCCGACCCTAGCCTCGTCGGCCGCTCCGACACCTGCGCTGGTTGAACCCCGGCTGTCCGTCAGGTGAACAGTGCCCCGCCGGCGCGGTCCTGGGAGATCCACGGCGCCGGCATCCGTACCCTCGTCCACGTGGACCTGCCGGCCGTGCTCGCCTCCCTCGTCGTGGGCATCGCCCTCGGCGCAGGCGTGGTCCTCGCGACCGTCCGCCGGCCCGTCGTGCCGGTCGTGGTGGCCGATCCATTGGCGGCCACCCGCGCCCTGGTCGAGGCCCTGCCGGTCGCCGTCGTGGTGCTCGACGCGACCGACGAGGCCGTGCTGGCCAACCAGGCCGCCATCGCGCTGGGGGTGCTCGCCGACAACGGACTGCCCGTCACCGAGCTGCGCGCGCTGGTTCGCGAGACCCGAAGGGCCGGGCTGCCGCGGGAGGCCGACATCTTGTTGCGCGGCGTCCACTCCGCCGTCCGGGCCCGACTGGCGCCGCTCGCGGACGGGCAGGTCGCGCTGCTCGTCGAGGACGTCACCGAGGCCCGCCGGGTCGAAGCCGTCCGCCGGGACTTCGTGGCCAACGTCTCGCACGAGCTGAAGACGCCGGTCGGGGCGATGCAGCTGCTGGCCGAGGCGTTGCAGGGTGCGAGCAGCGACCCGGCCGCTGTCCGCCGGTTCGCCGACCGCGTCCATCACGAGGCCGGCCGGCTCGGCCGGCTCGTCCAGGAGCTGCTCGACCTGTCCCGGCTGCAAGGCGCCGAACCGATGCCCGATGCGCGGCCGGTGTCGCTCGACGCGGTGCTCGCCGAGGCCGTCGACCGCACCCGGACGGCCGCGGCCTCCCGCGGGATCGCCGTGGTCCGGGGCGGCGCGCGGGGGCTGTCGGTGCTGGGTTCCGAGACGCAGCTGGTCACCGCGCTGGTCAACCTGATCGACAACGCCGTCGCCTACAGCCCGGATCGCACCCGGGTCGCCCTCGCCGTACGCCGGGACGGGAAGTGGGCCGAGCTGAGCGTCACCGACCAGGGCATCGGCATCGGTGAGAAGGACCTCGAGCGGGTCTTCGAGCGGTTCTACCGGGCCGACCCGGCGCGCAGCCGGGCGACCGGCGGCACCGGGCTGGGTCTGGCGATCGTCAAGCACGTCGCGAGCAACCACGGTGGCGAGGTGGGCGTGTGGAGCGTCGAGGGCTCCGGCTCGACGTTCACCCTCAAGCTCCCGGTCGCACCGAACAACGAGGGGGAGCAGGCATGACGCGGGTCCTGGTGGTCGAGGACGAGGAGTCCTTCTCCGAGGCGCTGTCCTACCTGCTGCAGCAGGAGGGGTTCGAGGTCGCGGTGGCCGCCACCGGGCCGGAGGCGATCGCTGAGTTCGACCGCAGCGGCGCCGACATCGTGCTGCTCGACCTGATGCTGCCCGGCCTGTCGGGCACCGAGGTCTGCCGGCAACTGCGGGCCCGGTCGTCCGTGCCGGTGATCATGCTGACGGCGAAGGACAGTGAGGTCGACAAGGTCGTCGGGCTCGAGCTGGGTGCCGACGACTACGTCACCAAGCCCTACTCCGGCCGCGAGCTGGTCGCCCGGGTGCGGGCCGTGCTGCGCCGCGGCGCCGAACCTGAGGAGCAGCTGCCCGGCGCGCTCGAGGCCGGTCCGGTCCGGATGGACGTCGACCGGCACGTCGTCACGGTCGCCGGCGACGGGGTGGCCCTGCCGCTCAAGGAGTTCGAGCTCCTGGAGGTGCTGTTACGCAACGCCGGCCGGGTGATGACGCGCGGCCAGCTCATCGACCGGGTCTGGGGGGCCGACTACGTCGGCGACACCAAGACCCTCGACGTGCACGTCAAGCGGCTGCGGGCCAAGGTCGAGCCCGATCCCGCCGCGCCGCAGCACCTGGTGACGGTCCGGGGCCTGGGTTACAAGTTCGAGCGCTGACCGGCGGGGTGGCTGAGCGACCCGCCGGCCGCCCGGATCGTGCACAGCCGCACCAGTTCGGCGTACGCCGCGGGGCCGAGCAATTCGGTGAGCTCCGGCCCGTAGGAGACGACGACCGCGTCGGCGCCCACATGGGCCTGCGGCGAGGAGGTGCACCACCAGTGCAGGTCGGCGCCGCCCGGGCCCCAGCCGCGCCGGTCGAACTCGCCGATCGTCGTGACGAGCACGGTCGTCTCGTCCGGGCGGACGACCTCCTCCTGCGTACGCCGCACCGGGAGCTGCCAGCACACGTCGGGTTTGGTCTCGAGGGGATGGCGACCGGTCCGCAGGGCCAGCCCGTGCAGCGCGCAGCCCTGGCCGGCGGCGAATCCCGGGCGGTTCAGAAACACGCAGGCACCGTCGACGGTGCGGGTCCGGCGGGCCGGCTCCCCCTCGAGCTCGTCGTCCTCGCTGATGCCGAGCCGGCGCCCCGTCTCGGCGTACTGCCAATCCTTTTTCTTGAGCAGGCCGGCGAACCGCTCGATCCGCTGCTCGTCGGCGTCGTCGCTGTAGAACGCGCCGTGGCTGCAGCACCCGTCGTCCGGGCGGCCCTCGACGACGCCGTGGCAGCCCGCGCCGTAGATGCAGGTCCACGACGACAGCAGCCAGGTGAGGTCGGCGCGGACGATCTGACCGGCGTCGCAGGGATCGACGAATTCGATGAACTCACGCGGCGCGTCGGGGTCGGTCTCGCGGAGCGACGGCATGCCCAGGTCGGTCACCGGGACCAGGGTAGCGGCGCGCCGACGAGCGGACCGTAGGCTCACCGGGCCATGTCAGTGCCCCTGCCCCCGCCCGACAGCGCCGTGCGGGTCCCGGGCGCGCGGGTGGCGCTCGCGACGGCCAGCGTTTACCCGGAGTCGACGGCGAACGCGTTCGAGATCGCCGCGCGGCTCGGTTACGACGGCGTCGAGGTGATGGTCTATACCGACCCGGTCAGTCAGGACGTGACCGCGCTGCGGCGGCTCTCGGACTACCACCAGGTGCCGATCCTCGCGCTGCACGCCCCGTGCCTGGTCATCACCCAGCGGGTGTGGGGCACCGACCCGTGGCTCAAGCTGGTGAAGGCAAAGGAGGTCGCGGAGGAGTGCGGCGCGCAGACCGTCGTGGTGCACCCGCCGTTCCGGTGGCAGCGGGAGTACGCCCGGCAGTTCCTCGGCGGGATCCAGCAGATGGGGTCCGAGACGGCGGTGCAGTTCGCGGTCGAGAACATGTTCCCGTTGCGGGCGCGCGGCCGGGAGGTCACGCCGTACGCGCCGGACTGGGACCCGACCGAGGAGGACTTCCCGCACTTCACCCTCGACCTGTCGCACACCTCGGTCTCGCGGTCCGACGCGCTCGCGATGCGCGGGGTGATGGACGACCGGCTGGCCCACGTCCACATCGCGGACGGCCTCGGCACCGCCCGCGACGAGCACCTCGTCCCCGGCCGCGGGACGCAGCCGTGCGCCGAGTTGCTCGAAGGGCTGGCGGTGCAGGGCTTCGACGGCCTGGTGGTCGTCGAGGTCAACACCCGCAAGTGCGAGGACCGCGCCGAACGCGAGACCGACCTGGCCGAGGCGCTCGCCTTCACCCGCCTCAACCTCGCGGCGCCGCTGACCGACACGACGTCGTTGCGCCGCTAGGGTCCGACCATGGACGTCCTGCGCACCCCGGACGAGCGCTTCACCGACCTGCCCGGCTTCCCGTTCGCACCGCGGTACGCCGAGACGTCGGACGGTCTGCGGATGGCCTACGTCGATGAGGGCTCGGGTCCGGTCGTACTGCTGCTGCACGGCGAGCCGTCCTGGAGCTACCTCTACCGGACGATGATCCCGGTGCTGGTCGACGCCGGCTTTCGGGTCGTCGCGCCGGACCTGATCGGGTTCGGCCGCCCCGACAAGCCGGCGGCGGTGGCGGACTACACCTACGCCGGGCATGTCGAGTGGCTCCGGTCGGTGCTGTTCGACGCGCTGGACCTGACGGACGTCACGCTGTTCTGCCAGGACTGGGGCGGGCTGCTCGGCCTGCGCCTGGTCGCCGAGCACCCGTCGCGGTTCGCCCGGGTGGCCGCGGGCAACACCGGGCTGCCCGACGGCCGGCACCGGTTGCCGGACGCCTGGTGGCGGTTCCGCGACTTCGTCGTCCGGACCGAGGACCTGCCGATCGGCTTCCTGGTCAAGAGTGGCTGCGCCGACCCGCTGTCCGACGCCGAGGTGGCCGCCTACGACGCACCGTTCCCGGATGCGTCGTACCAAGCCGGGGCGAAGGCGTTCCCGGACCTGATCCCGCAGGACGCCGACAACCCGGCGACGCCGGCCAACCAGCGGGCCTGGGAGGTGCTGGTGGGGTTCGCCAAGCCGTTCCTGTGCGCGTTCTCCGACGGCGACCCGATCACCAGCGGGGGCGAACGGATGCTGATCGGCAAGATTCCCGGCGCGCAGGGGCAGCCGCACACCACCATCGAGGGTGGCGGCCATTTCCTGCAGGAGGACCGCGGACCGGAGCTCGCCGCGGTGCTGGTGAACTGGATCCGCGGGTCCTGAGGGGCGGGGGTGAGCGAGCTGCCGGGTGCGGCGCTCGCGCCCCGCTGCCCCGGCGTACCGCCGCCTTCCGGCCGCCTGGTGGGCCGGCCGCCCACCACACCCGCCGCCCGCCCGGGAGCCACCGGCTCGACGTACCGCCGCAGTGCCCCATCGCTGTGGCATGTTTTGCGGTGATCTGGGATGTTCGTGCCGGGACGTGGCGCCGCCTCACGCCGACCCCGCCGATGAGGGCAGGTCGAGCACGCCGCTGTCGGAGCGCCGCGGACCTCCGCTGGTCAGCCACGGCCCGAGCCAGGGAGTCCGAAAAGCCCCCCGCAGCAACCCATCTCGCGCAGCCGAGCCGTGTCGGGCCTGCAGCGCCGCGCCGAGCAGCAGCGAGAGCCGGGTCATCTGCCGCACGTGCGGGGCGCGCAGGGTCTCGTACGCCGAGACATCGCCGCGGGCCAACAGCGCGGCAAGCGCCCAGGCGTCGCGGATGCCGGCGCCGAGGCCCTGCCCGGCGAAGGGCGGCATCGTGTGCGCGGCGTCCCCGGCGAGCAGCACCCGGCCGGCCCGCCAGGTCGCTGCCCGGCGCGCCCCGAACCGGTAGACCACTGCGCGGACCACCTCGACCTCGGCGCGGGTGTCCTGCCGCAGCAGCGCCGTGGCGACCCGCAAGGCGTCGGCGCCGTCGCCGAGCCCATCCCCAGGCCGTGGACGGATCAGCCACTCCCAACGGTGTCCACCCGGCACCGGGAGGTCCACCTGCGGCCGGGCCGGATCGCAGGTGTAGGTGAAGTGCTGCCGCTCCGGCACCGTCCCGACGACATCGGCCACCAGCCAGGGCTTTGCGAGATCGCGTCCGAGCCAGGCGATGCCGGCGTCCCGGCGTACGGCGGAGGAGGCGCCGTCGCAGCCGACCAGCCAGTCCGCCGAGACGGAGGTGCCGTCCGAGAGCGCCGCCTCCACCGAAGATGATCTTTGCGCAACGTGGTCGAGCGACGTCCCCAGCCGGACCTCGACCCGCCCGGCCAGGTGCGCCCGAAGCGCCGCCTCGAGGGTCGGCTGGTGGAAGAAGGCAAGGCCGGCAAAGCCGTGCGCGGCGGGGAAGGCGACCGCCCCCAGGGGCCGGCGGCGGGCGTCGACGAACCGGACCTCAGGCGCGGTCAGCATCGGCTCGACCAGGCCGGGCGCGGTCCGGGACAGCAACAGCTGGACCTCGTCGTCGGCCGCGACCGCCCGCGGCAGACCGAACGGCGCCGGCTCGCGTTCGACGACCAACGCGGTGAGCCCGTGCGCGGCGAGCCGCGCGGCGAGCACCGCGCCGACCGGGCCGCAGCCGGCGACCAGTACGTCGTAGCGGTCCATCCGGTCTAGCCTGCCCTCCATGCTGCGACAGGTCATCCTGGCCGCCTCCGCCAACCATCGCGTGAAGGCCTTCGTGGCCGGGGCGCCGCTGTCGCGTTCGGTCGTGCGGCGCTTCGTCGCCGGCGAGCAGACCGACGACGCCGTCCGGGCGACCCGGGAGTTGCAGGCCACCGGCCTCGTCGTCAGCCTCGACCACCTCGGCGAGGACACCCTCGACATCGCGCACGCCCAGGCGACCGTCCAGGCCTATCTGGTCCTGCTCGAACGGCTGTCCGCGGCCGGCCTCACCGGTGGGGGCCGCGCCGAGGTGTCGGTCAAGCTCACCGCGGTCGGCCAGGTCATCGACCCGGCGCTGGCGCTCGCGTCGGCCCGGACGATCTGCGAGGCGGCGCGCGCCGCCGGCACCACGGTCACCCTGGACATGGAGGACCACACCACGACCGATGCGACCCTCGAGGCCCTCACGCAGCTCAGGACCGACTTCCCGACCACCGGCGCGGTGCTGCAGGCCTACCTGCACC
>JBKJOO010000285.1:0-11168 GCA_046595615.1 Mycobacteriales bacterium
GCGTACGGCTTGACCCTCCAGCCCAGGGGAGGCTTTACCGTCCGGGGATGAGCAACAAGCTGGACCTGGCAGTCGTCGGCACAGGAGGCGCGGCGATGGCTGCGGGCATCCACGCCAGGTCGCAGGGCCGAAACGTCGTGCTGGTTGAACGGGGCGTGGTTGGCGGGACCTGCCTGAACGTTGGGTGCGTCCCCAGCAAGACACTGATCGCGGCCAGCGGCCAACGGGAGCACGCCCTGCACAGCCCGTTTGGCGGGGTGCGGACGAGCGCCGGGCCGGTCGACCTGGCGTCGGTCGTCGCGCAGAAGGACCGGCTCGTCGGGGCGATGCGGCAGGCGAAGTACGTCGACGTCGCGGCCGCGCACGGCTTCGAGGTCCGCACCGGACAGGCGAGCTTCGCCAGCCCGGAGCTGTTGCTGGTCGATGGGGAACCTCTCCCGGCGGCCGCGTATCTGATCGCGACCGGCAGCGTCCCGGCCGTCCCGGACCTGCCGGGCCTGGACCGGGTGGGCTCCCTGACGTCGACCTCGGCGATGGAGCTCACCGCCCTGCCGGAGACGCTGCTGGTGGTCGGGGGCGGGTACGTCGGTATGGAGCAGGCTCAGCTGTTCGCTGGCCTCGGTACCCGGGTGACCCTGGTCGGGCGGCTCGCGCCGCACACCGAGCCGGAGATGGCTGCTGTGATGCGGGACGCCTTCGCCCGCAGCGGCATCACCGTCCTCGAGGAACGCGCTGCATCCGTGTCGCAGGACGCCGCCGGGCAGGTGCGCCTGACGACCGGCGCCGGCACCACGGTGACGGCCGGGAGGCTGCTGGTCGCAACGGGCCGGGTGGCCCGCACCGACGGCCTCGGCCTGGATGAGGCCGGCATCAAGGTCGACGACCGGGGCTTCATCGTGGTGGACGACACGCAAAGGACGAGCAACCCGCGGGTGTGGGCTGCTGGGGACGTCAGCGGCGCCCCACAGCACGTGTACGTCGCCGCAGCCACCGGGCGGGTCGCCGCCGCGAACGCCCTCGGGGAGGACCGCCGGGTCGACTGGACAGCCCTGCCGCAGGTGACGTTCACCCGCCCGCAGATCGGCGCCGCCGGGATGACCGAGCAGCAGGCCCTGGACGCCGGACACGACTGCGACTGCCGCGTCCTGGGCGCGAGCGACATCCCCCGCTCGCTCGCGAACCAGGACCCGCTCGGGGCCTTGAAGATCGTCGCGGACGCACTGACCGGCCGGGTCCTGGGCGTGCACGCCGCGCTCGAGGGAGCCGGCGACGTGATGCTCGCCGCGACCTACGCCATCACCAACGGCATGACCGTGGACGACCTCGCGGACACCTGGGCGCCCTACCTGACGATGAGCGAGGCCCTGCGGATCTGCGCCGGGCTGTTCCGCAGCGACAAGCCCACCAGCTGCTGCGCGTGACAAGCCACCGTCGACGGTGCTGCACGGGACGATGAGGGCGTGACCTCGACGGCCCGCCCGAGGGTCCGGGGGCTGCTGACCAAGCCGTCCTACCCGGCCTCGTCGAGACGCCGTACTTGGATAACAAGATCGTCTTCGCCTTCACCGACCTGCCGGCCCATCTGCTCGTGCTCGGCAGGTCCGGGGGCGACGGGGGGTGTGGAGGGGGTCTGTCCGGTGTCTGGGTCGCGGGTGGGGATGACCATCTCGCGGCGTTTGCCGGTGGCGTGGCTGGTCATCCAGGTGAGGATGGCGCCGGCGCGGTTGCGGTAGCCGGTGAGGAAGGTGATGTGGATTAGGCCCCAGGCTAGCCATCCGAGTCGGCCGGACAGGCGTAGTGGGCCGGCGGAGGCGATGGCGTGGCCGCGGCTGATGTAGGCGGCGCTGCCGAGGTCCCGGCACCGAAACGGTGCCTGGGCAGGTTCGCCTGCGACGGCGTGTAGTACTTGTCCTGCGGCGTGCCAGCCGCCTTCCATGGCGACTTCGGCGACCCCGGGCAGGTCGTCGAGGGTGGCGAGGTCGCCGACGAACGTGGATCTCGGGGTGGCCGGGCAGCGTGAGGTCGGGCTGGACCTGCAGGCGCCCGCTGTGGTCTTGCTGAGCGCCGGTGGCCTGGGCCAGGGCGTGAGCGAAGGGTGGGGCGGCGACGCCTGCCGTCCACAGGACCGTGCGGGCCTGGATGCGACTGGTCGCGCCGTTCCGGTCGGTGATCTCGAAGCCATGGGCGTCGACGGTGGTGACCTTGGTCTGCAGGTGCAGTTCCACGCCGAGGTGTTCCAGGGTGCGGGTGGCTCGGCGTGACAGAGCGGGCCCGAAGCTGGCCAGGGGCGCGTCACTACCGTCGTAGAGCAGCACCCGGGCTTGCGCGGGGTCCAGAGATCGGAACTGCTGGGTCAGGGTGTGGGCCGCAAGCTCGCGGAGCTGGCCCGCGAGCTCGACGCCTGTGGGGCCTGCTCCGACCAGGGCGAAGGTCATCCAGGGGCGGCGCGCGTCAGCGGTCGGGAGGGACTCCGCCATCTCGAAGGCGTCCAGGACTCGGCGGCGGATCGTCAGCGCATCTTCGATGGTCTTCATCCCGGGGGCGTGCGGGGCGAAGTCGTCGTGTCCGAAGTAGGTCTGCTGGACGCCGATGGCGACGATGAGGTGGTCGTACGGGACATGCACGGGTGTGCCGTCCGGACGCAGTGCTGTCACGGTCTGGTCTTCGATGGCGAGGTCTACCGCGCGGGCGAGCAAGGTGCGGACGTTGCGGTGACGGCGGAACAGCGAACGCAGCGGGGCGGTGAGCTGGCCTTCGGAAAGCATGCCGGTGGCGCACTGGTAGAGCAGCGGCTGGAAGGTGTGGACGCCGGTGGTGTCCAGGACGGTGACGTCGACGGGGCCTCGGGCGAGCCGGCGGGTGGCGTAGAGGCCGCCGAAGCCACCGCCGATGACGACGACCTGGGGACGGGTCATGCAGGCCGGGCTGGGGTGTGGGTGTCACTGCGGGTGTGCCGTCCAGCGTGGAGTTGGACGGCGCTCATGACCAGCGGGAAGTGGCTGAACGCCTGTGGCGTGTTGCCGAGCTGGCGTCCCGCGGTGGGGTCCCACTCCTCGCTGAGCAGGCCGACGTCGTTGCGCAGCGACAGGAGGCGTTCGAACAGCGCGACGGCCTGCTCGCGCTGCCCGGCGCCGTGTAGCGCGTCGACGAGCCAGAACGAGCAGGCCAGGAACACGCCTTCGCCCGGTGGGAGCCCGTCGGTGCTGGTCTCGGTGCGGTAGCGCAGCACCAGTCCGTCTTGGGTGAGACGGTCCTGGATGGCGCGGATGGTCCCGAGGATCCGCTCATCATCTGGCGGCAGGAACCCGACCCGGCCGAGCAGCAGCAGGCTGGCGTCGAGCTCGCTACTGCCGTAGGACTGCACGAACGTGCCGTGCTCGCTGTCGTAGCCGTGCGTGCAGACGTCCTGGTGGATCTGGGCGCGTAATGCTTCCCACCGCTGGACCGGGCCAGGCAGTCCAGAGTGGCGTACCGCCTGGACCATACGGTCAGCGGCGACCCAGGCCATGACCTTGGAGTGAGTGAAGTGACGGCGCGGCCCACGGACCTCCCACAGCCCGTTGTCGGGCTGCTGCCAGGCGCCCTCGAGGTGCTCCATCAGCGCGGTCTGCACGTCCCAGGCGTCGTCCGCGCCGTGCATCAGGGCGTTGCGGGTCAGTGAGAGCGCGTCGAGCACCTCGCCCCACACATCAAGCTGGAGCTGGTCGGCGGCGGCGTTGCCAACCCGGACCGGGCTGGAGCCCTCGTACCCGGCCAGCCACGGCAGCTGCTGCTCGGGCAGGCGCCGGGTGCCGTCCAGGCCGTACATGATCTGGAGCTTGCCGGGGTCACCGGCGACAGCGCGCAGCAGCCACTCCCGCCACGCCGCGGCCTCTTGGGTGTAGCCGGCAGCCAGCAGTGACTGCAACGTCAGGCTCGCGTCGCGAAGCCAGCAGTAGCGGTAGTCCCAGTTACGGGGGCCACCGATCTGCTCAGGCAGCGAGGTGGTGGCCGCCGCGACGATCCCGCCGGTCGGGGCGAACGTCAGGCCCTTCAAGGTGATCAGGGAGCGTTGGACCGCGTCACGGTACGGACCTCCGACCTGACTGCGCCCACTCCACTCCTGCCAGAACGCGTCGGTCTCGACCAGGGCACGCTCCGGATCGACGCGGGCCGGTCGCTGGTGCGAGCTCGGTGCCCAACTCAGGACGAACGGCAGGCGTTGCCCGGCCCGGATCGTGAACTCACTCACCGTCGAGGCGCCTTCGCCGACCAGCGGCGCGGACGTTTCCAGGTTCGCCGCGTCAGGCCCCGCCACCGCGGTGATCCCCCGCTCGTCGCGTCGTACCCAGGGCACAATCGAGCCGTAGTCGAACCGCAAGCGCAGAGTGCCGCGCATTTGCACCGACCCGCTCAGCCCCTCCACGATCCGCACAAGGTCAGCGGCCCTCCCGCGCGGCGGCATGAAGTCGATGACCCGAACCGAACCGTGCTCGCTATGCCATTCGGTCTCCAGCACCAGCGTCCCGGGACGGTAACGACGGCTGGTGCAGGTCCCCGCGCCGACAGGTGCTAGCTGCCACCGGCCCGCGTCGGGGGTGCCGAGCAGCGCGGCGAAGCACGCGGGCGAGTCGAAGTGCGGCAGGCACAGCCAGTCGATCGAGCCGTCCCGGGCGACCAGCGCTGCGGTGTGCAGGTCCCCGATCAGCGCGTAGTCCTCGATCCTGGACACTCAGCCCCCTGCCAGGTCCAGCACGACCTTGACGTCCTCGGCCTCACGGGTGAACGCCCGGGCGTAGTCCTGCAGCGGCACCCGCCGGGTGATCAGGCGACCCAGCCAGGACCGGTCCGCCTCGGCCAGCGCGGTGGCGGCCGCGTCGTAGTGCCGCCGGTTGGCGTTGACGCTGCCGAACACGACGTGATTGCCCAGCACGGCCTCACGGTTCACCCCCCCGATGTCGACCATCGAGCTGTGACCGGTGCTGGACACTCCTGTCAGGCAGATGATCGCGTCCGCGGCGCCGCAGGCCAACGCGTCGAGCACGACCGAACTGACGCCGGTGCACTCCACCAGCACATCCGGTCGGACACCGGATTCAGGAAGCGTGTCGTGGTGGTAGATCGCGCCCAGGTCAGCGACGAGCTGCGGTTTCGGGCCGTCGGTGACCTGGTCGTACACATGCACCTCCAAGCCGCGCTGCGCACCAAGCAGCGCAGCGAGCAACCCAACCGGCCCGGCCCCGGTCACGACCGCGACCCGGGGCTGGTAGAACGCCCGCGCCCCGATCCGGTCGATCTGCTCCCAAGCCTTCGCCACGATCGTCGTCGGTTCCAGCAGCACCCCGACGTCCCCGAGCGCCGGGTCCAGCCGCACGACCGCATCGGGCTCAGCACACCACCGCTGCCGGGCGAAACCATCTAACTCCTTGATGCCGTGCTCGGTGTATCGCCCGTTGCGGCACATGTCCCACTCCCCGTGCGCGCACGCCGGGCACGGCACCGGATCCGGACGACGCACAATGCCCACCACCAGATCACCCACCGACAGACCAGCACCGTCGGGCGCCTGCAGCACCCGGCCGAGGTTCTCGTGGCCCAGCACCAGCACCTGCGCGCCAGCAGGGGCCGTGCCGTACTGCCCTGACACGATCTCGATGTCGGTCCCGCACAACCCCACCGCCAGGGTCTGCACCAGGACAGCACCCTGACCGGGATCCGGCTCAGGGATCTCCTCCAGCGACAGGGAATCCTTCACACCAGGTCGGACAGTCAGTGCACGCACAGCAACTCCTTCGTCGGCCCTGCAACCACCCTGCCCCACGCAGGGCGGGCCGCAACCCCCCCCGTGCGTCGTCACGAAACCAGCGGCGTCGGTCCCTGCCACGCCCGGCCGCCGGCCACCAGGCACAGTGCAGAGATGTCGCACCCCCACGAGCAGCCGCCCCAGCCAGGACTGCACCCGGTCGAGTGGTCCTGCGAACTGCTCGGCACGGCTCTGCTCCTGCTTGGAGGGCTGTCCGCAATCTGCCTGGACTTCGGACCGCACAGCCCGCTGCGCGGGTTCGCGAGTTCCCCCCGGCTGCTGCTGACCGGGATGCTGTTCGCCGGCACCGGCAGCCTGCTCGCCATCAGCCCGATGGGACGCCGCAGCGGAGCCCACCTCAACCCCGTTGTCACCCTCGCGTTCTGGACCCAACGCAAAGTCCACCCGCACGACCTCGCCGGTTACATCGGCGCGCAACTGCTCGGCGCGGTCCTGGGCACTGCAGTGGTCGCTGCCCTGTGGGGCAGCGAAGCCCAAGCCGTCGAGCTCGGGGCCACCGCCCCCGGACACGGCCTGACTCGTCCCGCCGCCATGAGCGTCGAGTCCGCGATGACCGCCGTGCTGATCCTGGTACTGCTGCTCATGACCAGCAGCCCCCGAACCACCCGATGGACACCGCTGGTCCTGTGGCCCCTCATCGCCGCGCTCGTCTGGCAAGGCGCCCCCTACACCGGGACCAGCTTGAACCCAGCGCGCAGCCTCGGACCAGCGCTGCTCGCCCCGCTCCTCGGCCCCTACTGGATCTACGTCGCTGGCCCGCTGATCGGCGGCGGGCTCGCCGTGGGCGCCTTCGCCCTACTCCGCGACCGCCACGTCCTCACCGCCAAGCTGTTCCACGACCCCCATTACCGCAGCACCCTGGGCACCAGCCTGGCGACGTTCGGGGAGAACGTTCCCGTGGTGTCTGCCGCGCCAGGACCTTGACGAGGCCGTCTTGCGGGCCGTGACGATGACGAATGCGGCGCGCCCCCGAGGTGTCGGGGACGCGCCGTTTGACCGTCTTGGGTAGATTTAGTGCTCGCCCTCCTGCTGCGTGTCGGTGTTGTCGTTGCCAGCCGGGTCGGCGTAGCCGCCAGGACCGTCAGAGGCCCCCGCCTTCTCGGAGTTGGAGGACTCGCCGGACGTCTGGGCAGCGGAGCCCTTCGCGGAGTCGGCCTGGTCCGTGCTACCTACTGTGTCGGGCGCGTCCTGGTCGCCCTGCTGCAGGTCTGGGCCGCCGGGCACGTCGGCCGTCTCGGTGCTTGAGGCCTCGGTTGGGGCCTGGACGACCTGGGCGTGCACGGGCCGCACGGCGGGGCTGTGGGTGCTTGCGAACGCGGTCCCGGCGCCAGCGGCGCCGAGAGCGGCGACGCTGAGCGCCACGAGGGTGAGCTTGGCCTTGTTCATGAGTTCTCCTGTGAGGTGCTGTGCATGCAGGGCCTCCCTGCATGGAGTCGACCTTGCCGACACGGCCCTAAGAGCAGCGTGAGAAAAGCGTCCGGAGCGGGGTGGGGTCTGCCTGCGGCTGCTCACGCTGCTCTCATGTTCCTCAGGGCACCCTGAGGAACATGAGCGGCACCGAGTCGGGAAGAGGCAGGTCATGACGATCGCGACGCCGGGGCGTCAGCAGTGGACGACATCAGGACTGTCGGAGGTGGCCGTCGCGCGGGTCGCAACCGCGGTGCACGTGGCGATGGTGTGCTTCGTCGTGGTCGCCGTCGTGACCCGTCACGTCGCAGAGGGCTTGGGCTTGGGCGGACAGGTCGCCGTCGTGGGTGGGCTCTTGGGCGTCACGCTCCTGCTGGCCGTGCGGACCGGGCGCGGCTACCGCCCGTGAAGGTGCTCGTCGTCGAGGACGAGCAAGCCCTTCGTGAGGCGCTGGTCACCGGTCTGTCGGCGGAGGGGTTCGTCGTGCTGAGTGCCGCAACCGGCGTCGAGGGGTTGTGGATGGCTCAGGAACTCGACCCGTCCGTCGTCGTGTTGGACATCATGCTGCCGGGCCTGTCGGGGTATGAGGTCTGCCGCCAACTCCGCCGATCCGGTTCGCAGGTCCCGATCTTGATGTTGACGGCCAAGGACGGGGAGTACGACGAGGCTGACGCGCTGGACCTCGGGGCGGATGACTTCCTGTCCAAGCCGTTCTCCTACGTCGTGCTGCTGGCCCACCTGCGCGCGCTGCTCCGGCGGGCACCTTCCGACCGCGCCCCTGACCTGCAGGTCGGCGACCTGCGGCTGGACCCCGCGGCGCGCCGGTGCTTCCGCGGCGAGCACGAGGTGACGCTGACGGCACGCGAGTTCGCGCTCGCGGAGCTGCTCGCCCGACGGCAGGGGCAGGTCGTCAGCCGACCGGAGATTGTCGAGCAGGTGTGGAACGCCGACGTCGGCATGGACTCCAACGTCGTGGACGTCTACATCGGCTATCTGCGGCGCAAGCTCGACGCCCCGTTCGGCCGGCAGACGCTGCAAACCGTCCGCGGTGCCGGCTACCGGTTGCTGGCGGAGGAGTCTGCGGATGAGCCCGCGCAGACCTGACCGCCTGCTCCTGCGTCGCATCTGGGGTGCTCGGCGTGGCGTGCGAGTACGAACGACCGTGCTGGCGACACTCGTGGTCGCCTTGTCACTGGCCGTAGGCGGGCTCCTGCTGGTCGTGCTGGTGCACCGATCCCTCGTTGGAAGCGTGGACGCTGCCGGGTCGGCCCGGGCGCGTGACGTGGCGGCGCTGGCGGCGGCCGGTCGGCTGCAGGCCACGGTGGCCAGCACCGGTGAGGAGTCCTCTGTCGTCCAGGTGCTCAACGCTGCCGGACTGGTCGTGGCGGCGAGCCCCAACATCACCGGGGAACCTGCGCTGCTGCCGTCGGCACCCAGCACACGGCGGCGCCAGGTGAGCACGCGGTCAGGGCTGCCGATCGCCGACCGCGGGCAGTCGTTCCGGGTCACCGCCGAGCCGGTGCAGCTGCCGTCGGGTCGCGGCTGGGTCTACGTCGCCACCTCACTGGGACAGGTCGACCTCAGCACCGCCCGGCTCGCCGTCCTGCTGCTCCTGGGGCTCCCGGTGCTCCTGGTGGTTCTCGCGGCCGCGATCTGGCGAGCAGTGGGGCGCGCGCTGCGCCCGGTCGAACAGATCCGGGCCAGCGCAGCGGCCATCCACGGGACGCAGCTCGGCGCGCGGGTGCCCACGCCTGACAGCGGGGACGAGATCGCTCGGCTGGCCCAGACGATGAACGCGATGCTGGACCGCATCCAGGACGCCACGCTGCGGCAGCGGGAGTTCGTCGGTGATGCCTCCCATGAGCTCCGCAGCCCGCTCGCCGCGCTGCAAACTGAGCTCGATGTAGCGCTGGCCTACCCCGACGGGGAGGACCCGGGGAGGGTTCTCGCTGGCATGTCGGTGCAGACCGAGCGGATGTCGAGCTTGCTCGACGGTCTGCTCTACCTCGCCCGAGCGGACGAGGGAGCTCCGCAGGCTGGCCACGGGCCGGTCGACCTCGACGAGCTACTCCTCGCCGAGGCCGGGCGGCTGCGGACGGCAGGCGCCACGGTCACCGTGGTGGGCCCGGACGCCGTCCGGATCCAAGGCTCCCGCAGCGACCTGACCAGGCTGCTGCGGAACCTCGGCGACAACGCCGTCGCACACGCCCGGTCCACGGTCACGCTGGGCCTTTCCATCCAGGACCAGCAGGCCGTCCTGTCGGTCGCCGACGACGGACCTGGCGTCCCCACCGCCGATCGAGAGCGGATCTTCGAGCGGTTCGCCCGGCTCGACACTGCGCGTGCCCGCATCGCCAGGGGAGGCGGTGCGGGACTCGGCCTAGCGATCTGCCGACAGATCGTGCTGCGCCACCACGGGAACATCACCGTCGCAGGCAGCAGTCACGGAGCACGCTTCGACGTGCTGCTACCGCTGATGACGGCCAAGGACCCGCCAGCACGAGAAACACCCGCACGAACACGCTGACAACTCGACCCGCGCCGAGTTCGCGGCGGTACCAACGACATCGGACCCGCGCCATGAATGCTGGGTACATGCAGCTCTCGGCCGTGACAGCAGGCCGCAGGGCGGCTCCGTACGCCACCATCGCAGCCAGCAACACGGGCAGCCGACGGTAAGCCAGCGATTGCAGGCTGATCGCGACTATCACGGAGCTCCCACGCTCGGGAGCGCTACTTCTCGGTTGCTCGTGCGCAGCCGCCAACACCGGAGGCTTCGCTCGGCCAGCGGCATAGGAAGTCCCCGGCTGCGGCTGTTGCGGGCCAGCTCCGGCAGCGTCACCCACCGTGACGCCCGAGCGCCCTGTGGTCCGGCGTGTGTGTGGCCGCCGGCTCTTGTGTCTGATCGTGTGGTGAACCAAGCGGCTCAGGACCCAGCAGAACGGCCGCCAGCAGCAGCGACGCGCTTGGCCTCACCGCCTCCCGGCCAAAGAATGTTTCCTTTCTCCGCGTCTACCGCAAGGGGTTTGTGATGAGTGTCGACGCTTTCTTCGACTACACCTGTGGGTTCTCCAACCGGGCTGAGTACTGGCTCGAGGCAGTGCCGGACGCGGACGTCCGGTGGCAGCCGTTCTCCTTACTCGAGCAGAACCGGCATGACAGCGGGCCGCCGGTGTTCGAGCAGCCTGGACTCGGTGACAACATGTTGTTGGTGGCTTTGGTGATGCACGAAGCGGTCCGGTCCGGGGGCGGTGACGTTGGTTGTTACCGGCGCCGGATGTTCGCTGGCTGGCATGACGAGCCTGGTCGGCTCTCCCCCCAGGACATCATCGGGTTCGGCCTCGCCGGTGGCCTCACCCACTTCGACCACGACACGGCCTTCGGGCCCTTGGCCGCCGACCACGCCCAAGCCAAGCAGGTGGGGGTGTTCGGCACCCCGACGCTGGTGTTCGGCGACGGCCAGGTCGCGTTCGTCAAGCTCGATGCCGTTCCTGCCGCGGACCGCGCCGGACCCCTGTGGGACAGCGTGCGACAGCTGGCGACCGCCGAGCCCGCGCTACGTGAGTGGCAGCGGGTCACTGCACCGGAGACGCCCCGGTGACGACGCGGCTGATAGTCATCGGCGGCGACGCCGCCGGAATGAGCGCGGCATCCACAGCCCGGCGCCACAAGAGCGCGGACGACCTGGAGATCGTCGCCTTCGACCGCGGCAACTACACCTCCTACTCCGCCTGCGGCATCCCGTACTTCATCGGCAACGACGTCGCCGATGTCCGTGCGCTGATCGCCCGTACCCCAGAGCAGTTCGCCAAGAACCACGCGATCGATGCGCGGATCGCCCACGAGGTTCTCACCGTCGACCTGGACCGCCGGGCAGTGCTGGTACGCAACCTCGGTCCCGGCACCGACGCCTGGGAGGGCTTCGACCAGCTCATGATCGCGACCGGCGCCGTGCCGA
>JBKJOO010000292.1:0-3770 GCA_046595615.1 Mycobacteriales bacterium
CCAGGCCCAGACACCGAGCGGGCTGACCGCCCTGCTCGCCGCTGACGGCGACCATCCCAGCGCACAAGGACACCAGCTCATCGCCGACGTCGTCTACGACCAGCTCCGCTCAGTACCGACCGCCACGCCACCCTGGACAACGGGACTAGCGAACAGCGAGCCTGGCCTGCTGTGGAGCGACAGCAACGGCCGCACGCTCTGGCGGCGTGCATGAGCCAACCCGCCCGCAGTGCCTGTCACGCCACGGTCGCTGCCAGATCGCGGCGATCGAGCAGATCGCCAGCTTCGAAGCAGCTCTGGCTCGTGGAGATTGTAGTGGGGCAGCACCGGTTTCAAGTAAACGCGGGGCGGTCGCGGCTTCACTGGCAACTTCTCTAATGACCGCAGCGCGCGTCGACGACAATGAGGTCGCCGCGGACTACCTTACAAAAGCGGACCCGTTGTGAATGGCGTGACGCCAGCCGTGGAAAATTACTCGACGGTCTATGCACCTCTGACCCGACCGGGTTTCATGATTGCCCAAAACGCTTCCCGTCTATCGAGATGGTGCTGGTCTGTGATCCTTCGAGCGATGTCGCGGAACATCAACGGTTGCCTGGACGTTGTAGTGCTTGGCCGCGTCGGTGACGGCCGATGGCGCTGAGCGTCCGGAAAGGTGCGGTCTGATGCGACCGGTGCGCGCGGACCTACCCGGCGGGCAGAGCAGCCCGAGCTGCAGACCGAATCGCAGCATCGGCCGGACCATGCGAGATCTGCGTCGCCTCCCTGGACACCCGTCGACGAACTGCTTTCCGGGGTCTGGTGGCAACGTCAATACCGGCGAGCACGGCGGTCCCGATGCCATTTTTGCACCATGGCTGCACCTGGCAGATACGAACCGCCTGGTGTGGACGGCAGGCAGGGCGGGGACAAGCCGTCCAATGGCGTCCACCGGGGCCTGGATGACTGACCGGGCGACGGCGCCCTCATGCAGTCAGCGATCGTGGTGACGTGGCTGGCGAACGTTCCGGTGGCCGACCCGTTGCTGGCGGTGGCTCTCGCCGTAACGGCCGTCGTCGCGCTGTTGCGGGCACGTCCGCGCTACCGGCACCACCGGGCGGGCCTTCGACTGGCGTCCTTCCTGCTGGCCCTGCTGGCCTTCGCTGCATACGCCAACGCCTACTTCAGCTACCTCCCTGACGTGGGCGACATCGCCGGCCCCCGGCCCTGGCCCACCGCGCCTGCGGCGCGTGCGCTGGCCGAGCGCGCGTCCACCCGCCACCCACGCGGCGTGGTGACCAGCGTCGACGCACCGGGTCCGGTCAGCGGCGTGCACGGCCAGCACGCATTGGTCTACCTCCCGCCCCAATACTTCTCCGAACCGACCCGCCGCTTCCCGGTGCTCTACCTGCTGCACGGCTCACCGGGCGTCCCGCTCGACTGGTTCCGGGGTGCGGACGCGGCCGACGCCGGCTATCGGGCCGCCGTTGCCGGCCACCCGGTGTTGCTCGTCGTGCCCCGCCTGTCTCGATCGTGGCTCGACGACACCGAATGCGTCGATACCCCGAACTACCGAGCCGAGAGCTACCTCGTCCTGGACGTCCTGCGCCTCGTCGACCGCCGGCTACGTACCCAGCCCACGAACAGGTCCAGAGGCCTGGTCGGCAACTCCGCCGGCGGGTTCTGCGCCCTCGACATCGCATTGCGGCACCCATCGCTGTTCGGGAGCGCCGCCGCGATGTCGCCGCTGATCGAACCGAGCTACAGCTACGGCAGCCTGAGCCAGCTTTTTGGTGACCCACGTAACCTGGCCGACGTGCTGCAACAGCACTCACCAGCGTGGCTGCTGCGCCACGAACCGGGGGCCCGCCGGGTTCGTCTGCGCATCGATGTCGGCCGAGGCGACCGCCTCGTCCGGCGCCAGGACCAGGCATTCGCCCAGCTGGCCGCGGCCCTGGACGTGACCTCGACGACCTACGTGGAACGCCCCGGTGGTCACACCTTCAAAGTCTGGCGACCTGCCCTGCGCGACATCGTCGGTTGGTTCGCCGTCGGCGCCGGTCGACAAGCTGTCAGCAGCGGTCAGCATCCCGGTGCCAGACCGGTATAAACCCTAGAAAAAAGGGCAAAGTGCCCCGCCCGTGCTCCGTCAAGTGCAAACGTGTCTGACGGCCCAGCAGCAGGTCGACGACGGATTGCTATCGACGGAGGACAGCAAGCGTGAGGGTTGCAGCACCAGGCCGCCTGACAGCAGTCACACGCGTTATCAGCTGCGTCCGGCGGCCCGCTCGGCTGCCGATGCAGGCCCATCCCCCTGTCTGGCTGACTCCCTGTGGGAGTGGTGTAACTCTGGCCCTTGATCGTGACCGTGTTCGTGTCGGTCCCGGATGGTGAGGGGCCACCCAGTGAGGCGCTGTGAGCACCGACCAAGGAACTCACAGCTGCGGTCCCTCCACCAAGCAGGTGTTGCAACGACCGGTTGAACTCGGTCAGTGATCGCGTCCGGGATGTCGTGGGGGGCCCGGAACCGGCAGGGGGCGGCGAGCGTTGTCGGTTTGTCTGGCTCGTCGCTCGGCGGTATCAGCGCTGACCGTAGGGGCAGCGACATCGTGGCGTGCGGGCCGGACGGCGGTCACCATCGCGAGAGTCGTCGTGCAACGGAACGGTGGGGGGCATTGGATGTCCCTCGGTTGGATTGGGAACGGGGAGCAAGGTGCCGCTGACTAGTGCCGGACTGCTTGTCGTTTTGCTCCTGCTTGCGGCGACGGCGTCCGGCGTTGCGGTCTGGTCTCGGCGGCTGTGGCCCGGGCATCCGGTTGTGCTCAGGGTCGGCTGCGGGGTGCTGGTGCTGCTCCTGACCGCAGCTACGGCTGGGGCCGCGGTCAACCGGCATTTCGGGCTTTACCGCAGCTGGGGTGACTTGTTCGGTGTGCAGAGCCGGGACCTGGTCTCGGTGCCGGCCGGTGGTTCGCTGACCCGGGTACTGTCATCGCTGCCTGTCAACGCGCGGCGGCCCACGCACGGCACGCTGGTCGAGGTGCACATCCCTGGCCTCCGCTCCGGCATCAGGCCTCGAGACGCATTCGTGTATTTGCTGCCCCAGTATCGCGACCCGGCCTACGCGAGCAGCGCGTTTCCTGTGGTGGAGGCGTTCCAGGGCAGCCCAGGGCGTCCAAGTGACTGGATCCGCGGTGCTCGGGCTGATCAGGAACTCGATCGCGGGATCATGAACGGCCGGTTGGCCCCTCAGATCGTGGTCTTCCCGGATATCAACGGTGGGTTGTCCAGGTCGCTGGAGTGCGTCGACACCGCCGATGGCATCCGGGATGAGACGTTCCTGACCGACGACGTCCGGGATTGGGTCTCCGGGCACCTGCGGGCCGCGCCGGGTCGGTGGGTCGCGGTGGGCTACTCCACCGGCGGGTACTGCGCGCTCGACCTCGCGTTCCGGCACCCAACCCAATACGTCCGGGCGATCAGTCTGGATGGCTACGTGCACGGCCTGCAGGACCGTTATGCGCGTAACTTGTGGGCCACACCGGCGGATCGCCTGGCCCACAGCCCGGACTGGTGGATCACCGCCCACCGGCCGGAACAAGTCGACGTGTATCTGCTGGCAGGGACGTTGGATGAAGGCACCGCGCGGGATTACTTGCGGTTCTGGCGGCAACTCGGCGCCGCGGGGTGGCGACGCCCCTATGACGCGCTGGTCGCCCAGCCGAACGGTACGCACACCTTCCCGGCCTGGCAGCAGGCGCTGGGGCCTGCCCTGGCCTGGGCGCTCCCCGGCG
>JBKJOO010000349.1:0-3467 GCA_046595615.1 Mycobacteriales bacterium
GTCACCGATCGAGCACCCAGCCGCGACGACTATCTGACGGGGGTCATCGAGCAACTCTCCGGTGACCTCAAGGCCGCGAAGATCAACGCCAGCGTCACCGGCCGACCCAAGCACTACTACTCGATCTACCAGAAGATGATCGTGCGCGGCCGCGACTTCACCGACATCTACGACCTGGTCGGCATCCGGGTCACCGTCGACTCGGTGCGCGACTGCTACGCCGCGCTCGGCACCATCCACGCCCTGTGGTCGCCGCTGCCGGGGCGGTTCAAGGACTACATCGCGATGCCCAAGTTCAACATGTACCAGTCGCTGCACACCTCGGTGATCGGCCCTGAGGGCAAGCCGGTCGAGATGCAGATCCGCACCGTGGAGATGCACAAGCGAGCCGAGTACGGCATCGCCGCGCACTGGAAATACAAGGAGGGCGGGGCGGTCAGCGCGCCGGTCAAGGGCGACGACATGGCGTGGTTACGCCAGCTGCTGGACTGGCAGAAGGAGGCCGCCGACCCGGGGGAGTTCCTGGACTCGTTGCGCTTCGACCTGCACTCGGCCGAGGTCTTCGTCTTCACACCCAAGGGCGATGTCGTCTCGCTGCCGAGCGGAGCGACCCCCGTCGACTTCGCCTACGGCGTGCACACCGAGGTCGGTCACCGCTGTATCGGGGCGCGCGTCAACGGCCGCCTGGTGCCCCTCGAGTCCACGCTGGACAACGGCGACGTTGTCGAGATCTTCACCAGCAAGGCCGAGACCGCGCACCCGTCGCAGGACTGGCTCCAGTTCGTCAAGAGCCCGCGGGCCCGCAACAAGATCCGGCAGTGGTTCGCCAAGGAGCGCCGGGAGGACGCCGTCGAGGCGGGCAAGGATCAGCTCGGCCGGGCGATGCGCAAGGCCGGTCTGCCGCTGCAACGCCTGCTCGGCGGAGACGCGCTGCCGACGATCGCCAAGGAGCTGCGGCTCACCGACCTCACGACGCTGTACGCCGAGGTGGGGGAGGGTCGCATCTCGGCGCAGGCCGTCGTGGGCAAGGTCATCGCCGGCATGGGCGGCGCCGAGGGGGCCGTCGAGGACCTCGCTGAGACCGCCGCACCGACCCGGCCGGCCCGCTCCCGGCCGGCGACCGACCCCGGCATCGTCGTACACGGCGTCACCGACGTCTGGGTCAAGCTGGCCCGCTGCTGTACGCCGGTGCCAGGCGATGAGGTGGTCGGCTTCGTGACCCGCGGCCGGGGCGTGTCGGTGCACCGCCAGGACTGCGTCAACGCGGGCCAGCTCACCGCCGACCCGGACCGTCTGGTAGAGGTCGAGTGGGCACCGACGGCTGGGTCGCTGTTCCTGGTCAACATCCAGGTCGAGGCGCTCGACCGCAGCCGGCTGCTGTCGGATGTCACCAGGATGCTGTCGGACGCCCACGTCAACATCATGTCCGCGACGGTCACGACGACCCGGGACCGCGTCGCGGTGTCCCGGTTCTCCTTCGAGATGGCCGATCCCAAGCACCTGGGCCATCTGCTCAACCAGGTCCGCGCGGTCGAGGGCGTCTACGACGCCTATCGCGTCACCTCCTAGGGAATTTCTCGGCCTCTATAAAGGCTCTGACCTGCTGTTATAGTCGGTGACACCTCCGATGAGGCACTGGCACAGCGCTACTACACGCGATACATTCACGGCATGACTGAGGTCTGCATCGTCCCGCCGCGGCCCCTGGATCGGCTCTACGCGTCCTGGCTGCGCAGCCTGCGGGCGCGCAACCTGGCCCCGTCCACCCTGAACGTCTACGGAACGGGGGCCCGCCAGTTCTTAGCGTGGCTCGCGGTGAACGCCCCCGACGTGACGGCGCCGGAGCACGTCCGCCGCAGCGACTGCGAGGCCTTCCTCATCGACGTCATGGAGCGCACGTCCGCTTCGACGGCGAAGACCCGGCACACCGGCATGTCGCGGTTCTTTTGCTGGCTGCTGGACGAGGAGGAGATTGCCCGGTCGCCGATGGAGAAGGTACGGCCACCGGCCGTCCCTGAGCGGCCGGTGCCCGTCATCACCGACGACGAACTACGTCGGCTGCTGAAGGTCTGCGAGGGCAAGGAGTTCGCCGCCCGGCGCGACACCGCGATCATCCGGCTGTTCCTGGACACCGGCATGCGTCGCTCGGAGCTGGCCTACCTCAAGCTGCCCGACCTGGACCTGGATCAGCAGGTCGCCCTGGTGCTCGGCAAGGGACGGCGTCCCCGGGCGTGTCCGTTCGGGAGCAAGACCGCGATGGCCCTGGACCGTTACCTGCGGCTACGCGCTCGGCACCCGAAAGCCGACCAGAGCGAGGCACTGTGGCTCGGCGACCTGAACAAGGGACCGCTCACCCATGACGGCGTCGAGCAGATGATCCGGCGCCGGGCGAAGCAGGCCGGCCTGGAAGGGCTCCACGCCCACGTCTTCCGGCACACCGCGGCGCACACCTGGCTGGCCCAGGGCGGCCAGGAGCAGGACCTGATGCGGCTGCTGGGATGGCGCTCCCGAGCCATGGTCGGCCGGTACGGCGCCAGCGCTGCCGACGAACGGGCCCGCGACGCCTACCGGCGACTCCAACCCGGCGATCGGGTCTGAACCACCGCGTCCGTCGTCAGCTCGCCCGACGTGCCTTCGCCGATGCCAGGGCCAGTCGCAGGAAGTACGCCTTGCGGGCATGCTCAGCCCGTCGCTGCCGCTCCTCGTTCGGCAACAGACCCGCTGGGTCCACCTCGCGTTCGAACCGGTCCAGAAAGGCCCGCCGAGCCGGCGCCGTATGCGCCGCCGGGTCGGCGACCCGTGCGTGCAACGAGTGCGCCGCGAGCCTGGCTCGTAACGCCCGCTCCGACGCCGACGGCTCCCGGTTCACCGCGCTCGCCCCCGCCCTCGCGCCAGACCCGATCCGACACTGACCGGAATCTGCGGCGAGTGGGCGGCGAGACGGGACGTACGCGCCTGGCGTGCACGGCACGCATCGAGGCAGGACGTCGGCAGCGCGGCCACGGCGGCCCAGTCCGCTGGGGTGATGCCGTGCCGGAGGCCGACGGTGAACAGCTCCGCGAGCAAGGCTGCGGCGGCGTCTCTGAGGTCGCCGCTGACGGGCGTGAGGGTGGGGCAGGCGTCGATCTTGATGCGGGCGGCAAGGAGCCGCGCCGGCGTGCTCATGGCCGTGCCGTCGCCGCGTTGGGCTCGGCCTCCTGTCGGCTGGACAGGATGTAGGCGTTGAGGTCGTCAGAGTCGATCCGGATGTGTTTGCCGAGCTTCACGACCGGGATGCGCCGGTCGGTGCGCAGGCGGCGGATGAACCGGTCGGTGGTGCCGAGCCGGGCGGCGGCCTGCTCGACGGTCAGAAGTGTCATGGCTCTCCTTGCTAGCGGATGGCGGTTGGGTCTGGTGCGAGGCTGACCCGGCCGCCGGTGATCTGGCCTTCCACCCTTGGTAAGTGCGGTCAGGGATATCCATCTGAC
>JBKJOO010000021.1:0-8315 GCA_046595615.1 Mycobacteriales bacterium
GGGCCGGGTTCACCGCTGCCCCGGTCAGCGGACCGAAGACCATGACCGTCGTCGACGCGGTCAGCGCAGCCACCACCGAACCCGGCCCGAAGACGATGAGCGGGGCGGTTCCGATGAACTCAGCCGCGCACCGGCCCAACATGTCGCGTTTCACACCTTAATCTTGCGGCGCATCGGGTGACGCTAAACACCCCGCGGCACGCGATTATCTACCCGCCGGTCACTTACAGCAGGACCAGGTCGTCGCGGTGCACGACCTCACGGAGCCCGAGCTCCCGGGTGGAGCGGCCGAGCAGCCCGGGCAGCTCTGCTGCGTCGTACGCGACCAGGCCGCGGGCAACAGCCACCCCGTCAGCCGAGACCAGCTCGACCGGGTCGCCGGCGACGAACTCGCCCTCGACGGCAGTCACGCCGGCCGGCAGCAGCGAGAGCCGGCGCTCGACGACCGCCCGGACGGCGCCCTCGTCGAGCACCAGGCGCCCCCTGGGCGTGGAGGCATGCGCGAGCCAGAGCAGCCGGGCGCTGGTGCGGCGCCCGGTCGGCCAGAACAGCGTCCCGCCGTCCCCGGCGAGCAGGGCGGTCACCGACGTCGCTGCGCCCAGCAGCACCGGGACGCCGGCGGCGTTCGCGACCCGGGCGGCGTCGACCTTGGACGCCATCCCGCCGCTGCCGAGGCCCGACCCGGAGTTGCCGGCGGTGACCCCGACGAGGTCCTGCGGGCCACGCACGTCGGCGAGCAGGACCGACCCCGGCCGGCGCGGGTCACCGTCGTACAGGCCGTCCACATCGGAGAGCAGCACCAGGGCGTCGGCCTTGACGAGATGAGCGACAAGTGCTGCCAGCCGGTCGTTGTCGCCGAAGCGGATCTCCTCGGTCGCGACCGCGTCGTTCTCATTGACGACGGGGACGACGCCAAGGGCGAGCAGCCGCTCGAGGGTCGTCCGGGCATTGCGGTAGTGCGCCCGCCGCACGACGTCGTCAGCGGTGAGCAACACCTGGCCGACGGTGCGGCCGTGCCGCGAGAAGGCGGTCGCGTAAGCCTGGACGAGCAGCGACTGGCCGACCGAGGCAGCCGCCTGCTGGGTGGCGAGGTCGCGGGGCCGCCGGGCCAACCCGAGCGGCGCAAGCCCCGCCGCGATCGCGCCGGAGGAAACGAGCACCAGCTGCGCCCGCGGCGCGAGCGCGTCGACCAGCGCCGTCAGCCGGCCGGTGTCGAGCCCGCCCGCAGCCGTCGTGAGCGAGCTGCTGCCGACCTTCACGACGACCCGGCGGGCCGCTGCGACCGCCGGGCGGCTCACTCCGGCTCGTCCTCGACGAGATAGCCCTCGGGGACGTCCAGACCGAGTCGCTCGGCGCGGCGCAGGTCCTTGGCGAAGCGTCGCTCGTCAGCCCGCACGCGGGTGAGGCGTTCGAGTCGGATGTCCTGCCCGCGCAGACCGGAGGCGAACTCGGCCAGCTCGGTGGGCTGCCAGTCGAAGCTGACGTTGCCGACCTGCACCTCGCAACCGGGGACGGCGCCGGCCTCGGCGAGCGCCTTCTCGACGCCGAGCCGGGCCAGCCGGTCACCGAGATAGCCGACGGCCTCGTCGTTGCTGAACTCGGTCTGCACGACCCAGCGCTCGGGCTTGCTGCCGCGTACGACGTAGCGCTCACCCTCATCGTCGACGATCCGCTCGACGGTGAAACCGAGGTCGTCGACGGCGGTCGGGCGCAGCACGATGCGGGTGGCCTCCTCGACCGGCCGGGCGGCGCGGTCAGCGAGCACCACGGCTGACAGGGCGAACGACAACTCGCGCAAGCCCTCCCGCGTCGCGGCCGACACCTCCAGCACCTGCAGGCCGCGGGCCTCGAGGTCGGGCCGCACGAGCTCGGCGAGCTCACGCCCCTCGGGTACGTCGATCTTGTTGAGCACCACGATCCGCGGTCGCGAGGTGAGCCGGGCGACATCATCTTTGTACGCCGTCAGCTCGGTCTCGATGACGTCGAGGTCGGTGAGCGGGTCACGGCCCGGTTCGAAGGTCGCGCAGTCCAGCACATGCACCAGCACGGCGCAGCGCTCGACGTGGCGCAGGAACTCGAGCCCGAGGCCCTTGCCCTGCGAGGCGCCGGGGATCAACCCCGGCACGTCGGCGACGGTGAAGACGGTGCCGCCCGCCTCGACGACCCCGAGGTTGGGCACGAGGGTCGTGAAGGGGTAGTCGGCGATCTTGGGCCGGGCCGCCGACAGTGCGGCGATGAGCGAGGACTTGCCAGCGCTCGGGAATCCGACCAGGGCCACGTCCGCAACGCTCTTGAGTTCAAGGACGACCTCGCGGACCTGGCCGGGCTCACCGAGCAACGCAAAGCCAGGCGCCTTGCGGCGGACCGAGGCGAGCGAGGCGTTACCGAGCCCGCCACGGCCGCCGGCTGCGACGACGTAGCGGCTGCCCACCCCGACCAGGTCGGCGAGCTCGTTGCCGTTCTCGTCGTAGACAACGGTGCCGTTCGGGACCGGCAGCGACAGGACGGATCCGGTCGCGCCGGATCGCATCGAACCGGCGCCCTGCTTGCCGCTCTCGGCGCCCTGGTGCGGGTGGTAGTGGAAATCCAGCAACGTCGTGACGTTGTGGTCGACGACCAGGACGACGTCACCGCCGTTGCCACCGTCGGCCCCGTCCGGGCCACCGAGCGGCTTGAACTTCTCGCGGTGGACGCTGGCGCAGCCGTTGCCGCCGTCGCCGGCTGCGACGTGCAGGACGACGCGGTCGACGAACGTGGTCACGGTCTGCTCCCTGGAAGCACGAAGGGCGGGTCCGGCAAGCCGGCCCGCCCTGTCGTGGAATACGAATTGCTAGGCGGGGACGGCCACCGGGGCGGGCGCCTCGACCGGGACGATGCTGATGATCTTCCGGCCGCGCTTGGTGCCGAACAGCACCGCACCGGGGGCGAGGGCAAACAGCGTGTCGTCGCCCCCTCGGCCGACCAGGACGCCGGGGTGGAAGTGGGTGCCCCGCTGGCGGACGATGATCTCGCCGGCCTTGACGACCTGCCCGCCGTACCGCTTCACGCCGAGGAACTGAGCGTTGGAGTCACGACCGTTGCGGGAGGAGCTTGCGCCCTTTTTGTGTGCCACAGCGACTAGCCCTTCTCGATGCCGGTGACGCGGACCTGGGTCAGCTGCTGCCGGTGCCCCATCCGCTTTTTGTAGCCGGTCTTGTTCTTGTACTTCAAAATGGTCAGCTTCGGGCCCTTGGTATGCGCGACGACCTCGCCGCTGACCGTGTAGCTCGCGAGCGCCTTGGCGTCGCTGGTGACGTCGGTGCCGTCGACGACGAGCAGGGCCGGCAGGGCGAGGCTCGCACCGGGCGCACCGGTGACCTTCTCGACCTCGACGACGTCACCGACGGCAACCTTGTACTGCTTGCCGCCGGTCTTGACGATGGCGTACACGAATGACTCCTCGGCAGATCGGGACTCGCACGGCGCGCGCGCGAAGGAGGCGCGTACGACGACGCGACCCTGGCAGGATACAGGAGGCCCGGTCGGGTCTCCAAGCGGTCAGCCGGGGCGGCCGGTCACGACTCGCTGGGCGGGCCGGCCGGTCGGCTGGTCGCCCGCCGGCGCCGCTTGGGCGAGTCCGCCACCGGCTCGGCTTCGGGAGCCGCGAGCTCGGCCAGCTCCACCGCGAGCTCCGGCCCGAGCTCGTGATGTCCGGCCGTGGGGGGCTCGACCTCGACCTCGACCGTGATCTCAACCTCGTCCGGGTCCGTGCCGAGCAACTCGGCGACCTCGGACTCGGGCGTCAGCGTCGCCGAGCCGGTCCCCCGGCCACCGCGACGGCGGCGCTTGGGTCCGGAGCTCTCACCGGCCGGCTCGTCCGCCGACGCAGCGGGCTCGGCCGGCTCGGCGTACGGGCCGGGCTTGGGGGGGCGGGGGGTCACCCTCGGCGTGCGGTCCCTGTCCCGTGGCGCGGGCCGGTCGTCGAGCGGCTCGGCGTGCAACACGACACCGCGGCCGGCGCAGTGTTCGCAGGTCTCACTGAAGCTCTCCAGCAGGCCCTGGCCGACCCGCTTGCGGGTCATCTGCACCAGCCCGAGCGAGGTGACCTCGGCGACCTGGTGCTTGGTGCGGTCGCGGCCGAGGCACTCCACGAGCCGTCGTACGACGAGGTCGCGGTTGCTCTCCAGAACCATGTCGATGAAGTCGACGACGATGATCCCGCCGAGGTCCCTCAGCCTGAGTTGCCGGGCGATCTCCTCGGCCGCCTCGAGGTTGTTGCGGGTGACCGTCTCCTCGAGATTGCCACCCTTGCCGACGAACTTGCCGGTGTTGACGTCGACGACGACCATCGCCTCGGTGCGGTCGATGACCAACGAACCGCCCGAGGGCAGGTGCACCTTGCGGTCGAGGGCCTTCTGCAGTTGTTCGTCGATGCGGTGCTCGGCGAACACGTCGCGTTCGCCCTCCCACTTGGCCAGCCGGGGCGCGAGATCGGGCGCCACGAACTCGACGTAGTCCTTGATCGTGTCCCACTCGGTGTCGCCTTGGACGACGAGCCTGGCGAAGTCCTCGTTGAAGATGTCGCGCACGACGCGGATGACCAGGTCGGGCTCGGCGTGCAGCTGCACCGGGGCGCCGCCCTTGGCGACCTTGCCGGAGATGACCTCCCACTGCGCCTGCAGCCGCCGGACATCGCCGGCGATCTCCTCCTCCGAGGCTCCTTCGGCCGCGGTCCGGATGATGACACCGGCGCCTTCGGGGACGACCTTTTTCAGGATCGCCTTCAGCCGGGTGCGCTCCCCCTCGGGCAGCTTGCGGCTGATTCCCGTCATCGAGCCCTCGGGCACATAGACGAGATAGCGGCCGGGCAAGCTGATCTGGCTGGTGAGCCGGGCGCCCTTCTGCCCGATCGGGTCCTTGCTGACCTGGACCAGGACCTCCTGGCCGCTTTTCAGGACCTGCTCGATCTTGCGCGGCCCGTTGCCCGCGAGTGCCGCGTCGTAGTTGACCTCGCCGGCGTAGAGCACCGCGTTGCGGCCCTTGCCGATGTCGACGAACGCCGCCTCCATGCTGGGTAGGACGTTCTGCACCCGCCCGAGATAGACGTTCCCGGCGTACGACGTGGCGGTGGCCTTGGTGACGTAGTGCTCGACGAGGATGCCGTCTTCGAGCACGGCGATCTGGGTCCGGTCGCCCTTCTGGCGCACGACCATCACCCGATCGACGGCTTCGCGCCGGGCCAGGAACTCGGCCTCGGTCAGAATCGGCGGCCGCTTGCGGCCCGAGTCGCGGCCCTCCTGGCGACGGACCCGCTTGGCGGCCATCCGGGTCGAACCGGCGATCCCACGCACGCCGTCCTCGTCGGCGGCGCCGCCGCCGTCCCGCCGGGCCCGCGGAGCCCGCTCGCGTGGTTCGCGGACGTGCACCACGGTCGGGACGTCACCGAGTTCGCCGTCCTCGCCGGCAGCTCCCCCGCCGCTGCCGCCGCGGCGCCGACGACGGCGACGGCGGGTGCCGGCCGGACCGTCGGTGCCATCGTCGTCCTCGGCTGCGTCCGCGGCATCGCCGTCCTGCCCCGGCTCGGTGGCGTCGGTGTCGCCGTCGGTCGGCTCACCGGCCTCGCCCTCGGGACGGCGGCCACGGCCCCGGCGACCCCGGCGGCGGCGCGGGGCGGTGGTGTCGTCCTCGTCCTCGCTCGCAGCGACTTCGGCGTCGACCTGCGGCGCGAGCTCAGGTTCGAGCAGGGTCGGGAGCAGCGCGGAGGGACTGACGGCCCCAGCGGTCCCGGCGCGGCGCCGACGGCGGGGGGCGCCGGCTTCGGCCTCAGGGGCGGCAGCGCCCGCCGCGTCCGGCCCGGCGGCCCTGGCCGGTGGCGCGGCCGCCGTCGTCTCCGGTGCCTGGAAGGTCACCACGACCGCCGGGGCGCGGCTGCGCCGACGAGTCGGCGGAGCGGCGTGCTCGGGCTCCGGCAAGGTCTCGGCGGCGAACGCAGGGCGGCTCACGTCGTCGTGGTCAGCCTCGACGACATCATCCTCGGCGACCGGCGCTGCATCGGCCGGCACGACCGCACCGGCGGCCTTCGTCGCGCGCTTACGGGGGGCGGCCACCTTCTTGGCCGGGGCCTTGCGGACCCGCTTGGCTGGCGCGGCTCCAACCTCTTTGTCCGGCTCGGGCTCGTCGAGCTGCTTGTCGGCGACCGGCTGATCGGGCAGGTCCTGGCCGGGACCTGTCTCGGCGGCGTCCAGCGCCAGGCTGGGGGCGGCCGTCGCCTTGGTGGCCCGGCGGCGGACCGCCTTCACCGGCTTGTCCGCGGGGGGTGCTGGGGTGGCGCTGTCGGTCGACTCGTCGTCGAGCACGGGGCTCCGGTCCGGCCGCCGCGCGACGCGGTCACGGCGACCCGGGTGGGATCGAGCCGGGTCGGCCGGTCGGCCGACGCCGGTGCAAGTCTGGGAATGCGCTCGACCCGAAGGCCTCGCGCCGCCGACCTCGCCGACCTATCGCGTTTCCCCGACCTCACGGTCGGGTGCGAGCGGGTCGGCGACCTCACCATCCGCGGTGAGCGGGCCCTGTGCGAGCCGGGTTGCCGCTGGCGGCACCGGCGTCACCAGGTCGCTCACAGCGCGGAGACCGGAAAGGACGTCGTCGGGCCGGACGGCAGGCGTCACGTGCTGTACGACCGCACGAAGTATCGCACAGGCCCCCTCACTGGTGGTGCCCATCGACACGACGGCGGCCCGCGCGTCGAATCGCCGCCGGCCATCCTTGGTCATTCGCTCGACCTCCACGGTGTCCGCCGCAAGGAACGTCGCCACCGCCCCCGCGAGGACCTCCTGGTCGACCTCCGGCAGGCGCACCTCCCACGAGCTGGCCTGGACCCGGTCGGGCAGCGACGTGCCGACCGGCGCCTCGACCGCCTCGAGGAGGTCGATCCCGGCGGGCAGCGCCGCGTCGAGGGTCACGCGCACCTGCTCGGGGTCGCGCCGCTCGGCCAGGGAGATCTCGACGTACTCCGCCTCGCTGGCGACGCCGGTCGCCGCCGCCCCGACCCAGCTGACCTTGGGATGCGGGGAGAACCCGGCGCTATAGGCCATCGGCACCTGGGCGCGACGGAGCGCCCGTTCGAAGACGCGGGCGATGTCACGGTGTGAGGTGAAGCGCAGCCGACCGCGCTTGGTGTACCGCAGCCGGAGCTTCTGCACCGCGGGCGGTGGCGGCGCGCCGGGCGGCTGCCGCGCCACCTAGACCACGGTCAGCGGCAGCAGCGTCTTGCCCGTCGGGCCAACCTGGATCTCGGTGCCCATCTCCGGGCAGACGCCGCAGTCGAAACAGGGGATCCAGCGGCAGTCGTCGAGGTCGATCTCGGCGAGCGCGTCCTGCCAGTCGCCCCAGAGCCATTCCTTGTCGAGCCCGGAGTCCAGGTGGTCCCAGGGCAGCACCTCGAGCTCGCCACGCTCGCGGGTGGTGTACCAGGCAAGGTCGAGCCCGTACGGCGCGAGTTCCTGCTCGGCCGCCGTCGCCCACCGGTCGTAGGAGAAGTGCTCGCTCCAGCCGTCCATCTTCCCGCCGTCGCGCCACACCCGCTCGATCACCCGACCGACCCGGCGGTCCCCCCGGGACAGCAGGCCCTCGATCGTGCCGGGCTTGCCGTCGTGGTAGCGGTAGCCGATCGCCTTGGCGGTACTTTTGTCGTCGTTGATGGCGTTGCGGAGCAGTTTGAGCCGGCGGTCGATCGTCTCCGCGTCAGCCTGGGCGGCCCACTGGAACGGCGTATGGGCCTTCGGTACGAAACCGCCGATGCTCACCGTGCACTTGACGTCCCGGGTGCCGGTGGCCTGGCGGCCGGCCCGGATGACCTCGCGGGCCATCTCGGCGATCTCCAGGACATCCTCGTCGGTCTCGGTCGGCAAGCCGCACATGAAGTACAGCTTCACCTGCCGCCAGCCCGCGCCGTACGCGGCGGTGACGGTCTTGACGAGATCGTCCTTCGTCACCATCTTGTTGATCACCTTGCGCAGCCGTTCGGAACCGCCCTCGGGGGCGAACGTCAGGCCGGACCGGCGGCCGTTCCGGCTGAGCTCCTGGGCCAGGTCGATGTTGAACGCATCGACCCTGGTGCTGGGCAGCGACAGCGAGGTCTGCGTGCCCTCGTAGCGGTCGGCGAGACCTTTGGCGATGTCGGCGATCTCGGAGTGGTCCGCGCTGACAGCGAGAGCAGACCGACCTCCTCGTAGCCGGTCGCCTCGAGGCCCGCCTTGACCATCTCACCGATGCCGGTGATCGAGCGCTCCCGCACCGGACGGGTGATCATGCCGGCCTGACAGAACCGGCAACCGCGG
>JBKJOO010000054.1:0-2576 GCA_046595615.1 Mycobacteriales bacterium
CTGGTTCGGCTCCTCCTGGGTGCGCAGGCTGAAGCTCAGGCCGGCAGCCGGGTCCTCGCTGTTGACGTAGTTGACCCGGACGACCGACGGCAGGGCCGTGCCGAACATGGCTGCCTGTTTGACGTCGTAGTACGCACCGGCACCGGCCTGATAGGCCTGGTAGATCCGCGGGTTCAAAAAGCCGAGTGGCTTCCCGGCGGTCTGGTTGGCGACCGCGGCCATGCCGGCCATCAGCGGGGCGGCGACGGAGGTGCCGCCGATCCGGTACTCGTCGTAGATCGGCGCGCCGGTGCTGAACTGCTGGGTCTGACCGACCAGGAACCCGGTGTTGGGGTCTGCCAGGGCGCTGATGTCGGGCACGGCCCGGCCGGAGTAGGACCCGATCGAGGTTTGCTGGTAGCTCGGCTCGGCGAACACCTTGCTCACGCCACCGCCGCCACCGCCAAAGAACGAGCCGGGCGGGGGACCCGCCAATGTCCCGTCGTAGCTGAAGGAGGTGCCTTCGCCGGAGAGCTTGCCGCCGGACAGGACGTCCCGGCCGGTCTGCCAGCCGACCTCGAAGGCGCGCTTCCAGCCGTCACGATTCAGCGCTGACGTGGGGTCGTCGATCGCGGCGTAGCTAGACGGGCTGGCCGCGCCGCTCGGGACGACGGACGCGGAGGTGCCGCCGACAGCGGTCACGAACGGGCTGTCGGCGTAGAAGTCGACGGCCGGAGTGCCGAAGGTGGTCGTCTCGTCACCGTTGTCACCGCTCGAGACGTAGACGCCGATGCCGGTCGCCACCGCCTGGATGAACGTGTTGTTCAGGCTGTTGAGATAGCCCTGCGGAACCCCCTCGCCGGAGAAGCCGTAGCTGATCGAGATGATGTTCGACAGCTTCCGGTCGACGATGTGGTTGATGCTGGCGTCGAAGTCCTGGTAGGCGTTCGAGGAGGCGACGAACAGCAACTGCGCGCCGGGCGCGGTCGTGTGGATGGCCTCCGCGTCGAGCGTCTCCTCGCCGTAGTAGTCGCCCGGCACCTGCTGGTGGGTGTCCGGGTGCCGGTACACGCCCGGCGCCACCAGCTCGGTGATCTTGGGTGCGGCCAGACCGTGCAGGCTGCTGTACCTGGCGACGTCCTGCTGCAGGGTCGGGCTGGCGTTGGCGCCGACGAAGGCGACGGTTTGTCCGCTGCCGTCCTGCGCGACCTTGTCCAAGCCGTAAAGGCCGCGGACCTGGGCGGGGGTGTAGCCGCACGGCGCCAGCGGCTTAACGCTCGTGCCGTACGCCGGGGCATTCGGTGTCGTGATGGTCTTCTCGCCGTACCACAGCGAGCACGGGCGACCGGCCCGGAACCCGATGCCGGGGGCGCCGTGGTTCTGGTTCGGCCCGTTGCCGGGCGTACTCGTGGGCTGCATGAGCGCGGCGCTCTGGTCGAGCCCGACGACGGCCTGCACGATGCCGGCAAGCGAGGCCGGCACCGAGACGGCCGACTCCGGTGCCCGCAGCACCTTGCCGGACGCGGCGTACTCCCCGAGGGTCGTCCCGAAGGCGGCCTGCGCCTGGGCGACGGTGCCCTCGGCCGAGACGAAGTGGTTGTTGGTCGGCGTGTCGACCACTGAGAACCCGGCGCCGCGCAGGAACTGCTGCACCGCGGTCACGTCGGACTGGGTCGGTGCGAACTGCTGCCGGAACTGCTGTGGCGTCAGGAACTGGTGGTAGCTGCTCGAGCCCGGGGTCGAGACGGCGAGGGCCGTCTGCTGGGCCGCGGCCTGGTTGCGCCAGTTGAGGTAGACCCGGACGTTGACGTCGTCGGTGGCGGGCGCCGCCGAGCGCAGCGCCTGGGCGGTGGCCCAGCCGGGCTGACTGCCGGGCAGCGTGCTGCGGCCGGCAGCCGCGGCAACTGCCGGGTTGGTGCCGAGCGTCGCCGCGGCGATGATCGCCGCGCCGCTGAGCGCGGCTGCGGCGGTGAGGGAGCGCGCAGGTGTGCGCACGTCGTCCCCTTCCTGATGAGGAGGCCGATATCCGGCCGGATACCGAACCGTGGCACCTCACCACGACAGAACGTCCGTTCGCGAATGGATCACGCGGGAGGAACGCCTGACGACGAGCGACGCGTGCGGTATCGCGCCACTTCCCCCATGGCCGTGGCCCTTGTTGCAGGGTCTTGAGGCGTTCGTTCCTGTCGTACGACGGGGGAAGTGGCGAGACGCTCGGGCCGCGGCAGGGTGGCCCGGTGAAATCCAGTGCAGACGTGGTGGGCCGCCAGGGGATCGAACCCTGAACCCGCGGATTAAAAGTCCGCTGCTCTGCCAGTTGAGCTAGCAGCCCGAGCCGTGCCGAGCTGTCGGCAGGATCGCCAGACTGGCAGCTCGGATTCACTCGCCGTCAGTATGCCTGGCAGTGCCTGGTTCACACGCGGGCCGGCGCCGCAGGGTGCGTCTTCGGTGACGTCCCTCCCGTCTCTTGTCGTGATTCGAGGCCGGTTCAGCAGTCGAAATTCACGACACGAGACGGTACGGCGGGCCTGCGGGGGGACCTCGCGGGGTGCCGGACCCCAAGCGGGATGACACATCCGCCGCGGTCCCGACGAGGT
>JBKJOO010000177.1:0-5703 GCA_046595615.1 Mycobacteriales bacterium
CCCGAGCAGCGCGGTCAAAGCTCTTCCGCCAGCCGTGGTTCGAGCTTGTTGAAGACGAACAGCCCGAAGGCCAGGATCGCGATGGACGACCCGATGGCGTAGGCCACCTCGAACCAATTCGGCCAGACCAGTTGGAAGAGCATCTGGTGGAAGACCTCCACGAAGTCCGTCATCGGGTTCAGCTTGTAGAGCGTCAACAGGTGGATCGGGCCGATGAGGGCCCGGTCGTGAGACGTCAGCAATGTGATCGGGTAGATGATCGGGGTCGCGTAGAACCACAGCTGCAGGAAGATGCCGACGAAATGCTGCACATCGCGGAAGTACACATTGAGAATGGCCAGCAGCAGACCCACGCCGATGACGAAGACCGTGAGCGACGCCACCATCAGCACGATGAGCGGCAGGAACTGGAGCCAGATGTTGCCGACCGCGAGCAGCGCGACCCCGAGCACCGCCAGCTCGATGAGTAACGAGACCGTCCAGGACAAGACGTTGGCACCGATCAGGATCTCGCGCGGGAAGTAGACCTTCTTCACCAGGTTGGCGTTGCCAACCAGGGCCCCGATCGAGCCGTTGATGCCGTTGGACACGAAGTTCCAGGGCAGCAGTCCACACAGCAGGTAGAGCGGGAACGCCGCGATCCCGTGCAGGCTGCTGTTGCCGGTCGCGGCCAGCTTGCTTTGAAAGACCACGCCGAACACGAACGTGAACATGCCAGCGAGGGCGAGCGGGTTGATGAGCGACCACGCCCACCCGAGCGCGGAACGCTTGTACTTCCCGCGCAGCTCTCGCTGGGTGAGGTTGCCGAGTAGCTCGCGGGCGTCCGCGTACTCAGCGAGGGTTGTCATCCGGGTCGACCCCTTCGTCGTCGACGCGAGCCTACCGGCCACGGCTCGGCGCCGTCGTGAGCGCAGCGGCGCGGCTAGGTTCTCCGCCATGCCGCAGCCCGTTGACCCCGACCGCCTGCCGAGCGCGCAGGAGCCGGGCCGCACGCCTGAGAAGCAGCGCGGGCCGGTCACCATGCGTCGCGGGCAGGTCTCGCGGAGCACCACCGACCAACGGCTGCTCGACAACCGTGGTCCCACCGACTGGGTGCACACCGACCCGTGGCGGGTGCTTCGGATCCAGTCGGAGTTCGTCGAGGGCTTCGGTCTGCTCGCTGAGCTGCCCCGATCAGTGTCGGTGTTCGGTTCGGCCAGGACCCGCCCGGATACGCCGGAGTACGCGATGGGCTACGCGCTCGGGAGCTGTCTCGCCGAGGCCGGCTGGGCAGTGATCACCGGCGGCGGCCCCGGCACCATGGAGGCGGTCAATCGCGGCGCGCAGGAGGCCGGTGGCCTCTCGGTCGGTCTCGGGATCGAGTTGCCGTTCGAGCAGCAGCTCAACGACTGGGTCGATCTTGGCCTGAACTTCCGCTACTTCTTCGCCCGCAAGACCATGTTCGTGAAGTACGCCCAGGCGTTCGTCATCCTGCCCGGCGGGTTCGGCACGCTCGACGAGCTGTTCGAGTCCCTGACCCTGGTGCAGACGCACAAGGTCAACCAATTCCCGGTCGTCCTCATGGGCGTGCAGTTCTGGTCCCCGCTCCTGGACTGGGTCCGCGGCTCACTGCTCGCCCACGGCTACGTCTCCGCCGGAGACCTCGACCTGCTGTTCGTGACCGATTCGGTCGACGAGGCCGTCGCTCGCATCCAGGCCGCGCACGAGCGCCGCGGCGACGACCGAAGCGCCGACCACTCCTGATGGCCGCGGTCTGCGTCTTCTGCGCCTCGAGCGTCCGGATCGACCAGACGTACGTCGATCTGGCGCGCGACGTCGGCACCGAGCTCGCCAACCGCGGTCACTCCCTCGTGAGCGGCGGCGGGGACCTGTCGATGATGGGTGCGGTCGCCCGCGCCGCCCGGGCCGGGGGCGCCCGCACGGTCGGTGTGATCCCCGAGGCACTCCTGCAGCTCGAGGTGGGTGATCTCGACGCCGACGAGCTCATCGTGGTCGACGACATGCGCACCAGGAAGGGCCTGATGGACAGCCGGGCGGATGCGTTCCTGGCGTTGCCGGGCGGCGTCGGCACGCTGGAGGAGCTCACTGAGGTCTGGGTCGCGCGGTCGCTCGGGTTGCACGTCAAGCCGGTCGTCGCGCTCGACCATCAGGGTTTGTACGCGCCGCTGCGGGCCCAGATCGAGCTCATGGTGGAGCGCGGCTTCGTCCGGCCGGAGGCGGTCGTCTCGTTGCAGTGGGCCGGATCGGTCACCGAGGCCTTCGAACTGATCGAGCGCGGGCTCCGGCGGCCGACCCTCATCGTCCCGACTGCGGCCGAGGAGCTCGAGGCCGACGTCGACACCGTGCCCTAGCAACACCGTGCCGTAGGAAGACCGGCGCGGCAGCCGTTCGGGGCGGCTGCTCGACATGGCAGCATTCCCGCCGTGCTGACCGTGCTCGAGGTGCTGGCCGTGCTCGCGGTGCTGTTCGGCGCGGCGGTGGTCGCCACCCGCGAGGGGCCGATCCTGCGCGAGGCCCATCGGGACGCTCCTGATCTGAACCTGCCGACCGGCCCGCTGCAGCCGGCCGATGTGGGGGAGGTCCGGTTCGCGATGGCGTTGCGCGGCTACCGGATGCGCGAGGTCGATGCGGTCCTGTCTCGGCTGGCTGCCGAGCTCGCGAGCCGGGACGCCCGGATCGCCACGCTCGTGCGCGACGGCAGCGACCCGCCGGCGACTGCCGGGGGCGCGCAGGTAGCCGGGTGTGCTGGGGTTGCTGGCGCGGTCGGGTCGGCCGAGCCGGCCGGGCCAGACCCCGCTCCCGGACGGCCTGGTCCGCCTTGACTGGCGGCCGCCGGCAGCTACGTCGGACACTGGGTGGATGACTGCCACCCTCATCCTGACCGTCGACGTCGCCGCGCCCGCCACGGACACCTGGGCCGGTGCGACCGACTGGGCCAATCAGGGCGCCTGGATGCTCGGGACCACGGTGCGACCCACCCGCCTGGACGGCCACGGCGTCGGCGCGGCCATCGAGGCGTTCACCGGCCTCGGCCGGGTCGGTTTCCTGGACACGATGGAGATCACCGTGTGGGAGCCGCCCGCGAAATGCCATGTCCTGCACACCGGCCGGCTGATCAAGGGCACCGGCGCGTTCGAGGTCGAGCCGCGCGGCGCGAGCGCCAGCAGCTTCATCTGGCGGGAGGACCTCGAGCTGCCGCTCGGCGCCCTGGGCCGGCTCGGCTGGCCGCTGGTCAAGCCGGTCTTCGCCGCCGGGGTCCAGGCCTCGCTGCGCAAGTTTGCCCGCTGGGTCGAGGCCGGCCGGCCCGCCGTCAAGGCCGCCTGAGCCTGATCGGCCGCCGGTGCGGCGTCCACCCGAGCCGGCCGGGGTCAAGCTCAGCGGCCCGCGAATTCCGGCGGCTGCTTGGCCAGGAACGACTGGACGGCTGCTGCATGGTCCGACGTGCCGCCGGCCCGGCTCTGCAACTCGTCCTCCTTGGCCAACGCCTCGACGAGGGTGTGGTCCGCGGCGTACGCGAGGGACGCCTTGACCAGGCCGAACGCGACGGTCGGGCCGGCCGCCAGCCGCGCGGCCAGCTCGGTCGCGACGGTCAACACCTGCTCGGCGGGGACCACGGCGTTGAGCAGCCCCATCTCCAGGGCCTGCTCGGCCGTGAACGGCTCGGCCAGCAGCAACAGGGCGGTCGCCCGCCCGGCACCGACCAAGCGGGGCAACGTCCAGGACAGGCCCGAGTCGGCGGTCAGGCCGATGCCGGTGAACGCCGTCGTGTACCGGCTCCCGGCCGCACCGATGCGCAGGTCGAGCGTGCAGGCCAGGCCCAGCCCAGCGCCGGCCGCCGTGCCGTTGATGGCTGCGATCGTCGGGATGGGAAGTCCGGCGAGCATCGTCACGAGCGGGTTGTAGTGGTCACGCACGGTGGATAGTGGTGCCGGATCCTGCGCTGCCAGCAGCCCGGCATGCTCGCGCAGGTCCTGCCCGACGCAGAAGGCCCGGCCACTGCCGGTCAGGACCAGCGCCCGCACCCGGGCGTCGGCGCGCACCGCGCCGACCGCTTCGAGCAGGCTGGTCTTGGCCTCGAGGGTCAGGGCGTTCATGCCCTCCGGACGGTTGAGGGTGACCGTCGCGACGGCGCCGTTCACATCCAGGAGCACGGTGTCCGACATCGAGCTGCCTCCAGGCCAGGGGGAGTTGGATCTGCAGCCTCTCACTCACCGGCGACGGCGCGCGCCGCACCGGTTTCCCCAGGCGCCGCCCGGTGCGACAGACTGTGACCAGCACAACGAATCGCGGTGGCACGAGGCTCCCGCGGCAAGTGATGGAGGTACGTCGATGGCGGCCATGAAGCCGCGCACGGGCGACGGTCCGCTCGAAGTCACCAAAGAGGGTCGGGGTCTGGTCATGCGGGTCCCGCTCGAGGGCGGTGGGCGCCTGGTCGTAGAGCTCAATGCCGAGGAGGCTGCGGCGCTGCGCGACGAGCTCGCGGCCGTCACCGGCTAGGTCGCCGGGTGCCACGAGTCAGCGCTTCCAGGAAACGAGTCCTGCCGTCCGTGCGGCTCGCGGCCGCATTGCCCGACGCGGTCGTCGTCGCGCTCGCGACCGCTGCGGTCGACGGTGTCGCCACCCTGCTCGCTGAGCTCGTGGTGCTCCCGGACACCGACGTCCCGGCATTGCTCGCCCGGGAGTCCGCCAAGGGCGCGGCCGGTGAACTGGTGGCCGTCCCGGTCCGCAGCGGTGGGCCGCCCGAGCGGATCCTGCTGCTCGGCACGGGTGACGGCAGCACCGCGGCGCTGCGCAAGGCCGGGGCCGCGGCCGCCCGCCGGGCCAAGGGCTCGACGTCGCTCGCGGTCGACCTGCGTGGGCTCGCGCTCAGCCCGGACGGCCTGCGCGGGTTCGTCGAGGGCACCCTGCTCGCGGCGTACGCCTTCACCTTGGATGCGGGCGCACCCCCACCACCACTGCAGGACGTCACGGTCGTCTGCGCGGACCCGGTCCCGCTGCAGGTCGCGCTGGCCGACGCCGTCACGACTGCCGCGGCGACCGCCACGGCCCGCGACCTGGTCAACACCCCATCGCTGGTCAAATCGCCGGACTGGCTCGCCAAGCAGGCCACGACGCTGCTGCGCGGACTGACGGTCACGGTCCGCGACGAGAAGGTGCTGGCCCGCGAGGGGTTCGGCGGGGTCGCTGCGGTCGGCATGGGCTCGACCCGACCGCCGCGGATCATCGAGGCCAGCTGGGACGGCGGTGGCCCCCGGCACGTCGTGCTCGTCGGGAAGGGGATCACCTTCGACAGCGGCGGTCTGTCGCTCAAGAGCACCGACGGCATGCTGACGATGAAAAGTGACATGGGCGGCGCGGCCGCCGTCCTTGCGACGCTGCGGGCAGTCGCCGACCTGCGTCTGCCGCTTCGGTTGACCGCCCTCGCGATGGTGTCGGAGAACATGCCGAGCGGCACCGCGCAGCGCCCGGGCGACATCGTCCGCGCGCGCAACGGCAAGACCGTGGAGATCCTCAACACCGACGCGGAGGGGCGGCTCGTCCTCGGCGACGTGTTGAGCTGGGCGACCGACTTCGAGCCCGCCGCGCTGATCGATCTCGCGACGCTGACGGGCGCGATCCTCGTGGCGCTGGGGCCGTACACGACCGGGCTGTTCTCGTCGGCCGACGCGCTGGCGAACGAGCTCCTCGAGTCCGCGAAGCGCG
>JBKJOO010000355.1:0-5516 GCA_046595615.1 Mycobacteriales bacterium
CCGGGACGCAGGACCCGGGCGACCTCCCGCAACGTCTCTTCGATCGGTACGAGCATCAGCGCCATCGACATCACGACGGCGTCGACACTGCTGTCAGCGGCCGGCAGCTGGGTCGCGTCGGCCTGCGCGACAGCCCGATCCGCGGCACGGGCGCGGCGCAGTTCCGCGGCGGAGGCATCCAGGCCGACGTAACGGTGCGCGGACAGGCGCGGTTGCATCGGCGCGCTGCCGCAGGCCAGGTCCAGCACGATCGCCCCCACGGGCATGGCTGCCAGCGGTTGCGCTGCCCAGTCGTAGGGCGTGAGCGCCTGGTCGTCGCGGGCGTGCTCGAGGACGTCCTCGGTGATGCCCGCGCGCTCGGCGTGGAACGCCGACAGGTATCCCGGCCAGTCGATGTCGTGCTCGCCCTCAGTCACCTCCCACCCCCGTCCACATTCGTCGGCGTGACCTTCGGGTGGGGGCACTACGTTTGTCAAACGAACCCTTGAGGAAGGCGCGCGGGTGGAGCGGCACAGCAAGCAGCAGGTCTTCGAGGCGCTGGCGTCGGTCGGCAAGGCGCTCGGGCACGGTCGCCGCGCCGAGCTCGTCGACGTGCTCGCCCAGGGGGAGCGCAGCGTCGACGCCCTCGCCGAGGCAATTGGGCAGAGCGTCGCCAACACCAGCCACCACCTGCAGCTGGTCCTGCGGGCCGGCCTGGTCGTGACCCGGCGGGACGGCACCCGGGTCATCTACCGCCTGTCCGGCTCGGACGTCGGTGCGCTGTGGCTGGCGATGGAGGCGGTGGCGAGCCGTCACGTCGCCGGCATCGACGCGCTTGTCGCCTCCTACCTCGGTGACCGCGACGAGCTCGAAGCGATCAGCCGGGAGGACCTGGCCAACCGGCTCGACAAGGGTGACGTGGTCGTGTTGGACGTGCGGCCCCCGGCAGAGTTCGCTGCCGGGCACCTGCCAGACGCGGTCAACCTGCCCTCTGGTGAGCTCGCCGGGCGGATGGGCGAGCTGCCGGACGGCATCGACGTGGTCGCGTACTGCCGCGGTCCGTTCTGCCTGACCTCGGACGACGCCGTGCGGTTGCTGCTGGCCGCCGGCCGCCCGGCGTTGCGGCTGGTCGACGGCTTCCCCGAGTGGGCTGCGGCAGGGCTGCCCGTCGAGCGGGTGAGCGCATGAGCACCTCGATCGACAACGCGAGTACGACGGCTGCGTGGTCTGAGAGCGACCGCGAGCGCCTGCAGCACCGCAGCCTGCGCATCCTGCTCGCCAGTCAGGTGCTGTCCGGCGCAGGCCTGGCGGCTGGCGTGACCGTCGGGGCGCTGCTCGCCGAGGACATGCTCGGGACGACCGGCCTGGCGGGCCTGCCCTCCGCGCTGTTCACCTTCGGCTCTGCCGGTGCCGCCTTGGCGGTCGGGGCACTGTCGAACCGGCGTGGGCGACGCTCCGGACTGGTCGCCGGTTACGCCGCGGGAGCACTCGGTGGCGTCGCCGTCGCCGTCGCCGCGGTCCTGGGCAGCGTGCCGCTGCTGCTGGTCGCGCTACTGGTGTACGGCGCGGGCACCGCCACGAACCTGCAGGCCCGGTACGCCGGCGCCGACCTCGCCACTCCCGAGCGGCGGGGCACCGCCATCAGCACCATCCTGGTCGGTACGACGCTGGGTGCGGTCGTCGGCCCGAACGTCGTCCAGCCGGTCGGTCGGCTCGCCGCCGACGTCGGCATCCCGCCGCTCGCCGGGCCGTTCGTCCTTGCTGCGCTCGCCTACGGCCTGGCCGCGGTCGTGCTGCTGGTGTGGCTTCGGCCGGACCCGCTGCTCATCGCCCGACAACTCGCCGCCCAACAGGGCGAAGCGGACCAGCAGCTACGCCGGCTCAGCGGTGCGGCCGCGCCGGTGCCGCAGGCGGTCGACCACGCGGCCCTGCGCCTGGGTGGCATCACCATGGTCGTCACGCAGCTGGTGATGGTGGCGGTGATGACGATGACCCCGGTCCACATGCGTGACCACGGTCACGGCCTGGGCGCGACCGGGCTGGTCATCGCCCTGCACATCGCGGCGATGTTCGGACCCAGTCCGCTCACCGGACGCCTCGCCGACCGATTCGGTCCGCGGCCGATCGCGGCGGGCGGTGGTGTCGCGTTGCTCGGCGCTGGGCTGCTCGCGGCGACGGCGCCGGCTGACAGTGTGGCGCTGCTCGCGGTCGCGCTCATCCTGCTCGGCCTGGGCTGGAACCTCGGCCTGCTCGCCGGGACGACGCTGGTCGCCGGCGCCGTGCCGATCGACGGCCGAGCGCGGGTCCAGGGACGCCTCGACGTCGCGGTCGCGCTCGCGGGTGCGACCGGCGGCCTGGCCAGCGGCTTCGTCGTGGCCAGCACCGGCTACGGCACCTTGGCCGGGGTCAGTGGTGTCCTGGCGGTCGTCGTGCTGACAGCGGCGGTACGCCCGGGTCGTCGTACGAACGCTGTCGCTGCCGCCGGGTAGGGGAGCGCGTGAGACAGTCTTGCCCTCCCCCTCACCGCTCGAAGTCCTGCGGAGGCTCAGCGGCGACGGGCCAGGAGCAGCGTGTCGAGGGCGACGGCGTCGCCGACCTGCCGTCTCACCTGTTCCACCCGCTCGATGTCGAGACCGGTCGCGGCCGTGGTGAGCAGCTCGACGTCGTACAGCACGTAGGGGTCGGGTGGGCCGCCCACGCCGTGCTCGACGATGTCGCGGTCGTGGCCGAGGACCAGGAGCCGCCCACCCGGAGCGACGGCGTCTGCGCACCGGCGCAGCACCTGAGGCAGCACGGCTCGTGACAGGTGCAGTACAGCACCAGGACGAGGTCGTACCGCTCGGCGCCGAGGTCAGCGGTCGTGGCGTCCGCAACCTGCCACTGGACCGACAGGTCGAGCTGCTCTGCGCGGTCCTGACCGCGCCTGAGTCCGGCGGCTGAGAAGTCCAGGGCCGTCACCTGCCACCCGGCGGCGGCCAGCCACAGGGCCATCCGATCTTCGCCGGCGGCCACGTCGATGGCCGTGCCGGGGGGCAGCTCGGCCAACAGCTCGGCAGCCAGTGCGTTGGGCTTGTCGGACCACTGCTGCGCCGCGGCGTAGCGATTGTTCCAGGCGGAGGCGTCCATGGTGGTCCTGTCAGGTCGTCGGAAAGGGTCGCGCGACACCGCGCAGCGCCGGTCGCAGCAGCGGCACCGGCACCTGCAGGCGGTCGTCGCGCAGCGTGGCGACGTCGAACCCGCCCTCGCTCAGCAGCTGCCTGGTCGGTCGCTCGAGAGAGCAGCCTCCGGCGGCGCGGGCCCAGACGGGCGTGAGGAGGTGCTGGGCCCGCCACAGACCGGTGCCGCCCGGGGCTGCGACGTGCTCGATGAGAAACAGCGCGCCCTCCGGTCGCAGCACCCTGCGGATCTCGGCGAGGGCCCGGTCGAGCTGGTGGATCGAGCAGAGCGCCAGCGTGCTGACGACGGCATCGACGCTCGCGGTGGCCAGGGGCAGCCGGCTGGCTGACCCGGCCAGCACGACCCGAGTTGCGGCCGTCGAGCCCGCGGCGCGCGGCACGAGCCGAGCCCGCATGGCCGGGTCGGGCTCGAGCAGGAGCAGACGGCGTACGTCAGGTCCGTAGAGCGGGAGGTTCGCTCCGGTCCCGGCGCCGATCTCCAGCACGTCGCCGGCGACGTCGGCGAGCAGCTCCCTGCGCCAGCTGCCGAGCTGCTGTCGCTCCGTACGGCGCAGGACGGCGTCGTACAGCCTGGCGCTCAACATGCGGCACGGCTCCCGCACGGCAGGTCAGGCAAGGGACAGGAATAGCTTCTCGAGCTGGGCTGTGCCGAGTTCGGCGTCGGCGGTGTCGGGATTGCTGATGCACTGCCGTAGGCCGGTGGCGATGATCGTGAACCCGGCCTTGTCCAGGGCCTTGGACACGCCGGCGAGCTGGGTGACGACGTCCTTGCAGTCCCGGCCGGCCTCCAGCATCCGGATGACCCCGGCGAGTTGCCCTTCGGCGCGCCGCAACCGGTTCACGATCTTGGTCACGGACTCCTGCTCGATCTCCACTGCTGCCCCTTTGTCGGTACCCCCAAGGGTACGCCGGCAGCGGGATTAAATACCAGTGGAGGTATATTGCCTATCGGGGCGGTGGACCCCGCTTTCTGCTGCGAAGGGCAAGCTGATGACTGAGGTGCTGACGCCGGGGACTGCGACCCGGTCGGCTGGTGGGGCCGTGCCGTCGTACGGCGTGCTCGGCAGGCTCGGCGTCTGGACGGCGGGGCACGTCCGCGTCGTGCTGGCGGTGTGGGCCCTGGTCGCGGTCGCCCTGGGGGCCTTTGCGCCGAAGGTGGAGCCGGCGCTTGCAGGTGCGGGCTGGGAGGCTTCGGGGTCGCAGTCGGTGCAGGTCCGCACGGTGGTGCAGCGGGAGTTCGGTGGTCTGTCGAGCGCAGCGCTGCAGGTGGTCGTGCACTCGGTGGACGGGCCGGTGACCTCTGGCGCGGGTGGCCAGGTCATCGCCAAGGCCGTGGCTCTGCTCAGGGGTGACTCACGGGTGTCGCAGGTCGTGCCGCCGCAGCCGGGGATCTCGATCTCGCGGGACGGTCGGACAGCGGTCGTCCAGGCCGCCCGGCATGGCTACGACGCGTCCTGCCCGACATCCGCTTCAGCCACTGATCGAAGGAGTCCCCGATGTGCCGAGCAACGACCTGCAAGACCTGCAGCCTGGCGAGCTGGGCCGGGTGCGGCGAGCACGTCGAACAGGCCCTTCGAGGAGTCCCACGCGCCCAACGCCGCCCCGGGCACGCCCCCGCACCTCGGACGTCCCTGTGGTCACGCCTGCGCGGGCGACCGTGACGCCCACCGCTGGATGTCGACACGCCGCTGCCCGGTGCAGGCGCCGGTGCACCAGAGGCTCAGCAAGGTGTAGCGGCGGCATCGTCGGGCAGGCTTGACCACATACCCCAGGAGGTAAAACATGGATTACGGAAGCACCATCACGACAGCTCTCCCGTTCGACGAGGCGGTTGAACGGACCCGGGCCGCGCTGGCGGAGCAGGGCTTCGGCATTCTCAGCGAGATCGACGTCACGACGACGCTGAAGAGCAAACTCGACGTGGACATGGAGCCCTATCTGATCCTCGGCGCGTGCAACCCGCAGTTGGCGCACCAAGCGCTGGATGTCGAGCGTGACATCGGTCTGCTGCTGCCGTGCAACGTCGTGGTACGACGAGACGGCGACCTCACCCTCGTGCAGGCCCTCGACCCGCAGGTCATGGTCAGCCTGCCGGGCCTGCCTGCGCTTCAGCCGGTCGCCGACGAAGCCAGCAAACGACTGGCAGCTGCCCTGCAGTCCGTCGCCAGGTCATGACCGCCATCGACCTCATCGGCAGCCAGGGGGGTCGCCTGCTTCGCATCGGCGCCGGCGTCGGCCCCCTCACCCTCACCCTCACCCACACCCACACGGAGAGGAAAGACCATGATCAGTCGAAGCCATGTCGGCGCCGCCTTGCTCATCGCCTCACTGTTGCCGCTTGCCCAGCCCGCCACTGCACTG
>JBKJOO010000341.1:0-8395 GCA_046595615.1 Mycobacteriales bacterium
CGCTGCCGCCAAGCTGCTGTGGGACGGTGAGATCGCCCATCGGATGGGCGATCTCGCCAGCTGGGACGAGCAGGGGCGGTTGTGGTTCGCCGGCCGTAAGGCCCATGTCGTGCACACCGCACACGGGCCGATGTATAGCGTCCCGTGCGAGGAGGTGTTCAACCTGCACCCGGCGGTGCGCCGCTGCGCCCTGGTCGGCATCGGCCCGGTCGGCCACAGCACCCCGGTGCTGTGCGTCGAGCTCGAACCGGGCCGCGCGGCCAACGACCCACTGACGCAGGAACTGTTGGCGCTCGGCCGCGCCGACGAGCGCACCCGGAGCATCGAGGTGGTGCGCTACCACCCTGGCCTGCCGGTCGACATCCGGCACAACGCGAAGATCGACCGGGCGAAGCTCGCCAGCTGGGCGGCGGCGCAGTGAGGGCGCTGGTCACCGGTGGCGGCGGTTTTCTCGGCGGAGCGGTCGTCCGTGCGCTGCTCGCCCGCGGCGATGAGGTGGTGAGCCTCGCCCGCGGCGACTACCCGGCATTGCGCGAGCTGGGCGTCCAGACCGTCCGCGGCGACCTCGCCGAGCCCGGAGCTGTGCTCGGCGCGGCGCAGGGGTGCGACGTCGTGCTGCACGTCGCCGCCAAGGCCGGGATCTGGGGCCTGGCGGCCGACTACGAGCGCAGCAACGTCGAGGGCACCCGCAGCGTCCTGACGGCCTGCCGGACCCTCGGCATCAGCCGGCTGGTGCACACCAGCACCCCGAGCGTCGTGCACGCCGGCGGCGACATCGCCGGCGGTGACGAGTCGCTGCCCTACGCCACGCACTACCGCTCCGACTACCCGCGGACCAAGGCCGCGGCCGAACGCCAAGTCCTCGCCGCTGCCGACGACAGGCTCGCGACGGTCGCGCTGCGCCCGCACCTGGTGTGGGGCCCCGGCGACACCCAGCTGGTGCCGCGGATCCTCGACCGGGCCCGGCGCGGCCGGCTGCGCTTCGTCGGCAGCGGTGACGCCGTGATCGACACGACGTACGTCGACGACGCCGCCGCGGCCCACCTGTGCGCCGCCGATCGGCTGGCCCCGGGGTCGGCGTGCTCGGGCCGGGCCTACTTCATCAGCTCCGGCGACCCCCGGCCGGTGCGCGAGGTCGTCAACGCGATCCTGGCCGCCGGGGGGCTGCCGCCGGAGACCCGCACCGTGCCGCTCCCCGTCGCCGAGGCAGCCGGCGCGGTGGCCGAGACGCTGTGGCGGCTGCTGCGGCGGCAGGACGACCCGCCGATGACTCGGTTCCTGGCCCGTCAGCTGGCGACGGCGCACTGGTTCGATATCAGCGCGGCCCGACGGGACCTCGGCTACGAGCCGCAGGTCGGCCTCGACGAGGGGTTCCGTCGGCTTGCGGCGGCGCTGCGCGGGGCGGCCGATCCCGATCCGCGGCGCGCCGAGCCTGGTGCCACCTGACCGGGTGTGCCACCTTCCCCGCACGGCAACCGCTGAGAGGACACGACGATGACAGAAGTGGCGGACACCGCCCGGCGGGCGTCGAACAGCGACGCGATGGGTTGGGGCGCTCGGGCCGGGCTGGCGGCCCGGGCCGGCATCTACCTGCTGATGGGCCTGCTCGCGCTCGCGGTCGCGCTCGGCCGATCCAACTCCCCGACCGACCAGCGGGGCGCCCTGACCGAGGTCGCCCGGCACTCCGGCGGCAAGCTGCTCCTGGTGCTGTTGGCCGTCGGGTTCGCCGGCTACGCGCTGTGGCGGTTCAGCGAAGCGGCCTTCGGTGTCGTCGGCGACGGGAACGGTGCGGGGCCCCGCCTGAAGTCCGCGATCCGCGGGATCGTCTACTCCTTCTTCGCCGTGACGACGGTGACGATCCTCGTCGGAGCCGGTGGCGCGAAAAGCCAGGGAGCTGAGCAGCAGGGGCTCACCGCCTCGACCATGCGGCACACCGGAGGTCGCTACCTGGTGGGCGCCGTCGGGCTCGTCATCGTCGTGGTCGGGGCCACGATGGTCTACGAGGGCGTCACCCGGAAGTTCGAGAAATACCTGCGGATGGCGCAGATGAGCGCCTCGACGCGTTCGGTCGTCAGCAAGCTCGGGATGGTCGGCACGATCGCCCGCGGCGTGGTCATCGCCCTGGCCGGCGGGCTCATCGTCGACGCAGCAGTGACTTTCCGGCCGGCCAAGGCCAGAGGTCTCGACGGTGCGCTGCGGACCCTCGCCGCCCAGCCCTACGGCAAGACGCTGCTCGGCGCGGCGGCCCTCGGGCTGATCGCGTTCGGGGTGTACGGCTTCGCCGAGGCTCGCTGGCGCCGTACCTGAGCAGTGTCGGCTTGCCGCCCTGGCGCGGGACGACCCGGTCCGTGCGGCCACAATGCGGGCGTGACCACCGACGAAGACGTCCTGCCCGAGATCGAGCGGCAGGTCCTGTGGCTCGCCACCTCCATCGTGCACGCGGCCAACACCCGGCCGAACACCTCCGGGGTCAAGGTCGGCGGTCATCAGGCGTCGAGCGCCTCGATGGTGAGCGTGATGACGGCGCTGTGGTTCGACGGCCTCACCGAGGCCGACCGGGTGAGCGTCAAGCCGCACGCCTCGCCGGTCCTGCACGCGATCAACTACCTGCTCGGCGGGCTCGATGCGTCCTACCTGCCGCGGCTGCGTGAGCTCGGCGGCCTGCAGCCGTATCCGAGCCGGACCAAGGACCCCGACCAGGTCGACTACTCGACCGGGTCGGTCGGGATCGGCGCGACCGCACCGGTGTGGGGCGCCCTGGCGCACCGTTACGTCAGCGCGCACTTCGACGTGCCGCCGGGTGGCCGGCAGATCTCGCTGCTCGGTGACGCCGAGCTCGACGAGGGCGCGATCTGGGAGTGCGTGAACGACCCGATGGTGCAGCGTCTCGGCGAGGTGCTCTGGGTCGTCGATCTCAACCGGCAGTCGCTGGACCGAATCGTGCCCGACATCCAGGTGGCCAAGTGGGAGGGCCTGTTCCGAGCCGCCGGCTGGCAGGTGCTCGAGGTGAAGTACGGCCGGCTGCTGCAGGAGCTGTTCGCCCGGCCGGGTGGGGAGGTGCTGCGGCGCCGGATCGACGAGATGGGCAACGAAGAGTTCCAATGGCTGCTCCGGTCGCCGGCCGGTGCGCTGCGCGAGCGGCTGGCCGTCGGCACCGTGCTCGACGGGCTGACCGACGACGAGGTGGCCGTGGCAGTGCGCGACCTTGGTGGGCACGACCTCGTCGAGCTTGGCACGGCCTTCCGTGCGGTCGACAATGCCGTCCCCACCGTGATGTTCGCCTACACGATCAAGGGCCGTGGCCTGCCGGTGGAGGGCCATCCGGGCAATCACTCGGCGCTGCTTTCACCCGAGCAGTACGTCGAGCTGGCGGCCCGGCTCGGCCAGGACCCGGACGATCCCTGGCGGGGCTTCGAGCCGGAGTCGGCGGCGGGCCGACGGTGCCGGGACACCGCCCGATGGCTGCGGCGGCCACCGGTCGAGACGCCGCCGCCACCGCTGGCCCCGGCCGAGCTCGGCCGGGCCTACCGCGGGGTGCAGTCGACCCAGGCCACCCTGGGCCGGGTCCTCACCGACCTGGCGCGGGACGTCCCCGAGGTGGCCGCGCGCATCGTCACGGTGTCACCGGATGTCGCGAGCAGCACCAACACCGGTGGCTGGATCAACAAGGTCGGTGTCTGGGCGCCGCAGGACCGGCACGACTGGTTCGCCGAGGATGGCGACCGGCTCGTGCGCTGGCGCGAGACTTCCCGCGGCCAGCACCTGGAGCTCGGCATCGCCGAGATCAACCTGGTCGGGTTGCTCGGCGAGCTGGGCGCGACGTGGTCGCGCGTCGGGCAGCCGCTGCTGCCGGTCGGCACCGTCTACGACCCGTTCGTCGGGCGGGCCCTCGAGCCGTGGGTCTTCGGGACCTACGCCGGCGGGCAGTCCGTGCTGGTCGGCACGCCGTCCGGGGTCACCCTCGCGCCTGAGGGCGGCGCGCACCAGAGCATCACGACCCCCTCGATCGGGTTGGAGACGCCCGGGGTCACCTGCTACGAGCCCGCCTTCGCCATCGAGACCGAGTGGTGCCTGCTCGATGCGCTGTCCCGGCTGGGGCGCGCCGACGGGGAGTCGGCCTATCTCCGGCTGACGACGCGCCCGATCGACCAGGCGCTCGCGGGGCTGCCCGAGGACGAGCCGGGCAGGGCGGCCCGGCGCCGCGACGTGCTGGCCGGGGCCTACCGGCTGCGCTCCGCAGCGGGTGAGCCCGCGGTCACCGTGGCGGTGGTCGGCGCCCTCGTCCCGGAGGCCCTCGCCGCCGCTGCCGAGCTTGATCGGCTCGGGTATGCGGCCGACGTCGTCGTCGTCACGTCCTACGACCGGCTGTGGCGGGCGGTGCAGTCCCGTCGGGGCCTGCTCGTCGGCTCGGCGTACGGCATCGACGAGGGGGTCTTCGACCGGGTGCTGCGGCGGGCGCCGCTCGTGACGCTGCTCGACGGTCACCCGCACACCCTGGCGTTCCTCGGCACCGTCACCGGGACGCCGATCACCTGCCTCGGCGTGTCGGCGTTCGGTCAGGCGGGCAGCCTGGACGACGTCTACCGGCTGCACGGCCTGGACGCCGAAACAGTCGTCGGTGCCGCGCTGGACCTGCTGGACTGACGCCGTCAGCCCGGCAGTGCGGCTTGCAGGACGTCGATCCCGCCGCTGAGCTCGGTGACCCCCACGACACCGGCCTCCCGCAGCGGCAGCGCGGCGCCGAGGTCGAGCTTCGCCGACCCGTCGTCGGCCGCCCGGAACGTGCCGGCCGGGGTCCGCGTGCCCGACCGATCGGCCAGCCACGCGCCGTAGGGCCGGCCCGGGGTCAGGCCACGCAGGTCCAGCATCAGCGCGGTGCCCCAGTGCTGCTGCGACACCGCGACGCTGCCGGCCACGCCGGGCCGGCCGGTGAGTGCCACCCGGCGATCCTGCGGACCGGCGCCGCGACCGGTCAGCACGATCGAGCCGGCGACCGTCAGCAGGACCAGCAGCAGCGCCGCCGCGACGAGCGCTGCCTGCCGGCGGGTGCGGCGCTTGTGCGCGAGCTCACCGTGTACCGACGCCAACACCCGGTCCAGCGCCGGAGACGGCGCCACCGATGGCATGTCGATCCGGGCCAGCCCTCGCGACAAGGCCTGCACGACCGGTCGCAGCCGCTCCACTTCGGCGGAGCAGACCGGGCACGACTCGACTGCACCGGCAACCAGGAGGGACTCTTGAGGACCGAGATGACCAAGCAGGTATGGCCCTAACTCCTCCGGGTGTGTTGCGCAGTCGTGCCTCATGCCTCCCACCCCATCTCCTCCAGGACCAGCCGCAGCGCCCGCAGGCCGTAGAACGCCCGGCTCCGCGCTGTGCCCTCCGGGATGCCCAGGTCGGCCGCGACCGCGGCGTACGGCCGTCCACGGTAGAAGGTCTCCACCAGCACCACCCGGTGTTCCGGACCGATGCGCCGCAGCGCCTCCTCGACCAGCCAAGCGTCCATCACCCCGTCGAGTGGATCGGCTTCGCCGGCACGGGTCTCGCGTTCGCGGGACTCCTGCTGCGGGATCGCCCGGAGGCCGCGGGCTCGTGCTTCGTCGATCACGATGTGCCGCAGGATCGCGAACAACCACGGACGCAGCGGCCGGCTCTGGTCGTAGCGGTCCGCCGAGCGCCAGGCCCGCAGAAACGTCTCCTGCAGGGCTTCCTCGGCCGCACCGGTGTCGCCGAGCGCGCGCCGCGCATAGCCGAACAATTCGTCGGCGTGGGCCGACCAGGCGAGCCGCAGGCCCGAGTCATGGGACAGGTCAGCCCCTTCCGACTGGGTCCAGCTGTCCCGTCGGCTCACCGGTCCGATCCCTCGTGCAGCATCACCAGGGGTACGCCGGGACAAGGTGCGGCGTTCACTCGGCGATCCCGGTGCAGGGTGAACCAAGCACCGACCCGGGGCGGCGACCCGGCTGTCGGCTCACGGAACTGCGATCAGCGCCCGGAAGCGGCGCGCAGGCCGTCCTCACCTGGGTGCCGCACCAGCGCGAGTGCGGACCTGGCCACCCCTTGCCCGACCGCCCCCACCACCTCGCGGGGGTCGAGGCGGGCAACCCGCGCTCCGGACCCGACCAGCTCGTCGTGTCGCCGCTGCGGGCAGGTGTCGGTCTGCCGCCTACGCAACGTTCCCCGGGTCAGCTGTTCCGCCCGGGCGAGCAGGTGGGCGCGCCGGGCCGCGGAGAAGGTCTCGGCCAGGATCTGCCGGACGAGCGGCTGGCGGAAGCGGAACGATTCACCGGCCGGGGACAGCAGTCGGCCTTCGACCCGCAGGTCGAGCTCGTCGACGACGTCCCCGGTCGCGCCGACGAGCTCGCCGAGCAGGGCGTGGGAGAACGGCTCCTCCAGCAGCGCGGCCACTGTCAGGAGCCGGTAGGCCTGCGGGCCGAGATCCCAGCACGGCCGGATGACCCGCTCGCGCAGCGCTGGTGTGAAGCCCTCGGACAGGCCCTGCCGTCGCGCCTCAAGCCAGTCGGCCACGAACATCGGATGCCCGTCGGTGGCCTCGAAGGCGCCCTGGCCGACCTCGGCGAGGTCGGTCGGGGAGAGCTCGGCCAGGTCGATCCGCAGGTCGACCGCCAGGCGGCGCAGCGATTCGCCCTGGACGGCCGCGCGATCTGCCGTGAGCAGCACGGCGACCGGCGTGGTCGGGCAGCGCCGGCGCAGGTAGCCCAGGGCTGCAATGGTCTCGGGGTCGGCCCATTGGACGTCGTCGAGGACGAGCAGGAAGGGGCTGTGCTCCTCGACCGCGGTGGCGAGCGACTCGATCACCCGCATCCGGGCGAACTGGTCGAACGGCTCGTCCCGGTCCGACCGGCGGAGCAACTCGGTGACGACCGGCATGGGGTGGTCGGCGGTCGTCTGGAGCACCCGCCGCAAGGCGAGCGACAGCGCGACGTAGGGCAACTCGGCCTCGAGGTCCGAGCAGCGGTTGGTCCCGACGGGGACGCCGACGCGCTCGGCCAGCGCCTCGGCCAGGGTGGTCTTGCCGATGCCGGAGTCGCCGACGACCAGCATGATCGTGAAATGCCCGGCCAGGGCGTGGGTGACGGCATCCTCGAGCCGGCCGAGCTCGGTGGTGCGCCCGAGCAGCCCCACCGTGGTCGTCGGTGCCTGCGTGGAAACCGGGGCAGCCGCGCGGACCGGCCGGGGGAGCAGCGCCGCGACGTCCTCGTGCCGAAGGATCGCCAGGTGCAGGGCGACCGTCTCGTCCATCGGGTCGACGCCGAGCTCGTCGGCGAGCAGGGTGCGGCATCGGTCGAAGGCCCGCAGCGCGTCCTCCTGCCGCCACAGCGCGTAGGACGCCGTCATCTGCACCTGGTAGGCAGCCTCGGCGAGCGGGTCCAGCGCCACGGCCTGCTCGGCGAGGGTGAGGGCGGCGCCGGCCTCACCGGACAACAGCGACAGCCGGCCGGCGTCGATGAGGACCTGCACATGCTTTTGTCCATAGGTGCAGCGCAGCTGCTCGGCCCAGTCGGCGAACGGCTCGTCCTCAAGCACCGGACCGCGCACGAGCGCCAGCGCAGCGTTGAGGGTGCAGAGGGCGGCGACGGGCTGCCGACCTGCGGCGAGACCGACGAGCTGGTCGAACTCCTCGATGTCGAGCGTCGTCTGGCCGTCATCGAGCCGGTAGCCGCCGCGCTCGGTCATGACCACCGAGTCCCGGGCCCGCACGCCGGGTTCGATCGTCTGACGCATCACCGAGATGTAGCTCTCCAGCGTCGCGAGGTAGTTCCTGGGAAGCTCGCCCGTCCAGAGCAGATCCGCGAGCCGCGACTTGGACACGGTGTGCCCACGCTCGGCGACCAGGATCTCCAGCAGCTGCTTGGGTTTCGCCCCCGGGAAGTCCCGGGGGCCGATGACCCCGTCGAGCCGCGAGACCTGCAAGGCCCCCCACACGTCGATGCGCACGAACGACCTTCTCCCCGGTGAGGCAGCCCTGGCGGCCGCAGGACCAGGGCGGGTGTCGAGTCAAGCAGACGTGAATGAGGAGCCCAGCACCCCGTCCGCTGATACACCAGGAGACAACCGATGTCACCGGTCGTCGGCACCGCCGAGGCCGGGTGGCGTGCTCAAGGTTTCCCCAAGGGGATGGCTCCACGGTGCCTCCGTCAGATCCGTGTTCGAGGCAGGGGTGCGCCATGAAGCAGTTCGCCGGGAAGTCCCACGACCGCTCGTCCTCCCCGCCAGGGGCGGCGCGAGAAACGGGTGGAACGCGCCGACGGCGGGGCTCAACGACACTGACCGTGCGCTTCCGCCCGGTCATTGCGGTCGTAGCCGCCTCGCTGATCCTGCCCGGTCTGGCGATCCCGGCGCACGCTGTCGTCGGTCCGGTCGGGAACGGCTT
>JBKJOO010000038.1:0-6212 GCA_046595615.1 Mycobacteriales bacterium
GACGTTCCGTAGACGAGCGGCGCCACCAGGCGGAGGTATGTACGCGAGGAGTAGCGGATCGGGGTGGCCATCGCGGCGACCACCCAGGGGGCCGGTGGCTGGCCACCCACGCCCGGGATCGTCGCGGCCAGCACGAGCGAACGGACCCGGTGTGGCGCCTGGTGAGCCAGCTCGTGGGCGAGCCCACCTCCCCAGGAGTAGCCCAGGACGTCGGCGCGGTCGACCTCCAAGGTATCCAGCAGACCGACGACCAGCCGGGCCAGGGCCGACATGCAGACCCGGTGTGGCAGCACCGGGGACTCCCCGGTCCCCGGGCAGTCGAACACGACCAGGCGCCGACCGGGCAGCCGGATCGCGAGCTCCGCCCACATCTCGACGTTGGCGCCGATGCCGTTGATCAGCAGCAGCGGCGGTCCGGAGCCGAGGACCGCCACCCGGAGCGGGACGCCGTCGACGTCGAGTCGCTGGAACACCGGCTGCCAGTCGACCGCGGGGTGCATGGGTGCCTTTCCGTTGGTCCCGCCGACGGGGAACGCCTGGCTCCGGGTACGAGGGCCGCCGGGAAGTATGCGCCCGAACGGTCCCGGCGGCGTGCCGAAACACGGTCGCCGCGAGCACCGCTGGACCTGGCGCCCGTCCGTCGCCCCCGGTGCGACGGTACTTGCCCGCCGAGGTCAGGAGCCGCCGTCGTGGGCCCAGCAACCACCTCCGGAACCAATGCTCCCGAGCCGGCACCGGTCGCCCGGTGAAGCGCGAGCTCGCCGCCATGGACGACGCGCCGGCAGGTGGTGGCCTCGGGATGAGTGCCGGTCGCCTGGAGGCGTTCAGCGACGGCGTCCTGGCGATCGTCATCACGCTGCTGATCCTGGACGTGAAGGTCCCGGCCGGCGCGAGGGGGCACCTGGGGACGGCGCTGGGCGATCAGTGGCCGCGGTACGTCGCCTACCTCACGTCGTTCCTGATCGTCGGCATCATCTGGCTCAACCACCACGCGACGATCCAGCTCCTCGCCCGGACCGACCATGGCACGTAGGTCCTGAACCTGCTGCTCCTGCTCCCGGTCAGCGTCCTGCCCTGGCCCACCGCACTGCTCGCGGAGTACGCCCGGGAAGGGACCCTCGGGGACCAGCGGCTCGCGGTGCTCATCTACGGCGGGACCAGCACGGTCATGGCCGTCACGTTCAACATCTTGTGGCGATACCTGATGCGCCATCTCGAGCTGCACCGGCCCAACGTGACCCCGGGGCTGCTTGGGGTCCGCACCAAACGGTACGACGTCGGGCTCGCGGTCTACCCGGTCGCCACCGTCATCGGCCTGGTCAGCGTCCCGCTGTTCCTGGCCCTGATGCTCGGGCTGGCGCTGCTCTACCACCGTGGGGGAAGTGGCCCGTCGAGGTACCCGGTGCCATCACGTGAGGACGAGGCTGTCGGCTTCGGCGACCCCGTGGCGATTCCACCAGCACCTCCTCGAGCGGTGACGCTGCGGTGGCGCGGACCTCAAGTCGGTCATGGACCGCCTCGGACACAGCCAGACGCAGACCGCCCAGCGGCACCTGCACTCCCTGCCCGACGCGGCGCTCGCGGCGTCCCAACGGATCCGAGACACCAAGGGCCGATGACGGTAGGTGAGAACAGGCGGGTAGCCGGTCTCGCGTCCGCCCAGACAACCCGCCGTGACTTCCTGGCCGGGTCGGTCGTGCTCTGGATGAGCGTCGGCCCGGTCAGCTGACGCCGCTGGCGACGGGCCGGCCGGCTGCGGCCCACTCCGGGAACCCGTCGTTCAGGCGCGACGCCGAATGGCCGCTGGAGCGCAGGTATCGGACGGCGTTGTCGGCGTAGACGCAGTACGGGCCGCGGCAGTACGCCACGATCAGTTGTCCGATGGGAAGGGCGCTCAGGCGTTCCTCGAGCTCGCCGGGGAGCACATTGACCGCCCCGGGTAGGTGACCCGCGGCGTACTCGTCGCTCGGTCGGACGTCCAGGACCACCACGTCACCGGCACGCAGGCGCTCGGCGAGCTCTTCTCGGCTGATGCTGGCCAACTGGCTGCGGTCGCCGACGTAGGCGGCGGTGAGCTCGTCGATCTGAGCCACGTGGCTCGCGGCGACATCCCGCATCGCTCGCCAGAGCCCGGCGACCTGGTCGCTGGCGAGCGAGTAGTAGACCCGGGTGCCGTCCCGCCGGGTGCGGACCAGCGAGCTGCGTAGGAGCACCTGCAGGTGCTGGGAGGTGTTGGCGATGCTCTGGCCGATCTCGGCAGCGAGGCTCTCGACCCGGCGCTCTCCCTGGGCCAGGACGTCGACGATCTCGGCTCGGCGGCCGTTCCCCAACGCCTTGGCGACCGAGGCGAGCGCGTCGAACAATGCGTCTTTGGCTTCCCGCTGCCCCACTGCCATCCCACCTTGTCAAGCTTTTGCTTGACAAGGTACCCGACGACACAGATTATTCAAGTCATCACTTGAGAAAGCGGAGGCGTGGACGTCGACGTAGTTCCGGTCGTGGACGAGGGCTTGGGCAACAGCGCCTACCTCGTCGATCTGGGCGACGGACGAGCGCTCGCAGTCGACGCCAGCCGAGATCTGCGGGGTCTCCGGCGGGAGGCACAGCGCCGGGGGTTGCGGGTGGCCTTCGCCGCGGACACGCACCTGCACGCCGACTTCTTGTCCGGTGCACGCGACCTCGCCGCCACCGGCGCCCGGGTCCTGGCCTCCGCTGCCGGCGGACGGCAGTTCCCGCACGAGGGACTCCGCGAGGGTGACGAGGTCGACCTCGCTGGTCTTCGCCTCCGCGCCCTGGTGACTCCCGGCCACACGCCAGAGCACCTGTCGTTCGTGCTGCTGGACGGGCAGCAGCCGCTCGGGGTCTTCACTGGCGGCTCGCTCATCGTCGGGGGTGCGGCACGTACCGATCTGGTGGGCCCGGACCGGACCGAGCACCTCGCACGCGAGCAGTGGCGGTCGCTGCAGCGGCTGGTGACCCTGCCGGAGGAGACCGCGGTCTGGCCCACGCATGGCGCCGGCTCGTTCTGCGCGGCGCCACCCGGCGCGGCCCGCACCAGCACCATCGGTCGCGAAAAGCAGGCGAACCCGCTGCTCAACGCCGGCAGTGAACAGGCCTTCGTCGAGCAGCTGCTCGCCGGACTGGGTTCGTTCCCGCCGTACTTCCTGCGTCTCGGCGACGCCAACCGGCTCGGCCCCCGGCCGCTGGAGCACGCGCCCACCCTCCAGCCGCTGGCTGCCCAGGCCGTTGCCCGGCAGCTCGGCAACGGCGCGCAGCTGGTCGACGTCCGTCCGGTCGAGCACTACGCCGCCAGCCACATCGCCGGCGCCCTCTCGATTCCGCTACGCGGTGTGTTCGCCACCTGGCTGGGTTGGACGGCCGCCCCCGACCTGCCGCTGGTGTTCGTCCGCGCGGCCGACCAGGATCCGGACGAGATCATCTGGCAGAGCCTCAAGATCGGGTACGACAATCTGGCCGGTGAACTCGACGGGGGCCTGGCTTCCTGGGTTGCCGCTGGGCTGCCTACGACCACCACGCAGCTGCTCCTGGCCGGGGAGCTCGACGGTCGCCCACTGATCGACGTACGTCAGCGCTCCGAGTACGCCGCAGGACACGTCCCCCGCGCGCTGCACGTCGAGTTGGGTCAGCTGGCTGAGGGCCACGCAGGTCACATCGGTGCCGGCGCGGCCGTGATGTGCGGCCACGGTGAGCGAGCGATGACGGCGGTCAGCCTGCTCGAGCGGTCCGGCCGGCGCGACCTGGCGGTCGTCGTCGGGGGCCCCGACGACTGGGCCGAGCAGAGCGGGCAGCCGCTCGGTGTCCAGTCGTGACCACCACCGCTCCGTCGCCCGTGCAGCTGGGGCTGCGGCACAACGCCGCGCAGTTCACCCTGCTCGTTGCGGTCAACGCGCTGGTCGGCGGCATGCTCGGCCAGGAGCGGACGGTGCTACCGCTGTTGGCCCAGCGCGAGTTCGGGCTGCGGGCCTACACCGCGGCGCTCACCTACATCGTCGCCTTCGGTCTGGCCAAGGCCGCCACCAACTACGTCGCGGGCGCCTGGTCGGACCGGTTCGGCCGCAAGCCGGTCCTCGTCGCCGGCTGGCTGGTCGCTGTCCCGGTGCCCCTTCTGCTCATCTGGGCCCCGTCCTGGGGCTGGGTCGTCGCGGCGAACGTGCTGCTGGGCATCAGCCAGGGCCTGACCTGGTCCACCACAGTGATCATGAAGATCGACCTGGTCGGGCCGGCCCGCCGGGGAACGGCCATGGGCTTCAACGAGGCAGCCGGCTACGCCGCGCTGGCCGCGACCGCGCTGGCCACCGGCTATCTCGCCGACGCCTACGGCCTGCGCCCCGCGCCGTTCCTGCTCGGTCTGGCCTTCGCCGCGCTCGGCCTGGGCCTCTCGACGCTCGCCGTGCACGAGACCCGTGACTACGCCCTGCTCGAGGCGGCGCAGCAGACCGGTCGTGCCGAGGGGCGCCACGCTCAACTGCACGGACAGCTCAGCAAGCGCCAGATCTTCACCCAGACCAGCTTCCGCGAGCCGGCCCTGTCCTCGGCCAGCCAGGCCGGACTGGTCAACAACCTCAATGACGGGCTCGCCTGGGGGCTGTTCCCGGTGCTGTTCGCAAGCGCCGGATTGTCCATCGCGCGGATCGGGGTGCTCGCCGCGCTCTACCCGGCGGTCTGGGGTCTGGGCCAGCTCGCCACCGGCGCCCTGTCCGACCGGTGGGGCCGCAAGCGACTCATCGTCGCGGGAATGCTGCTTCAGGCCCTCGCCCTGGCCGGAGTCGCGTCGGCACATACGTTCACGCTCTGGGCGGTGGCTGCCGTCCTGCTCGGCGCCGGCACCGCCATGGTCTATCCGACCCTGCTGGCGGCCATCGGGGACGTCGCCCACCCGGCCTGGCGGGCCAGGTCGGTCGGCATCTACCGGCTGTGGCGAGACAGCGGATTCGCCGTCGGCGCGATCCTGGCCGGCGGCCTCGCCGACGCCTTCAGCATCCGCACCGCCGTCTGGAGCGTCGCCGTCCTCACCGCGCTGTCCGGGCTCGCGGTTGCGATCAGGATGTACGAAACACACGGCCCGATCGGGCTTGATCTGAGCCGAGAAGCCGTCCACCCAAGGAGGAAACCATGAGCGAGACCACGACAGACCTGCCGGTGGACGTCGATCGACTTCGTGACGAGGTCCGGGCAAAGTACCGCGATGTGGCGACCGATCCGGCCGGGGAGCACCACTTCCACACCGGTCGCCCTCTTGCGGCCCGACTGGGCTACCCGGCTGATGTCGTGGACGCGCTGCCGGACGCCGCCGTGGAGTCCTTTGCCGGGGTGGGCAATCCGTTTTCGCTGCGCACCATCCAGCCCGGCGAGAAGGTCGTCGACGTGGGATCGGGCGCCGGTCTGGACTCGTTCGTCGCGGCGTCGTACGCCGGTGCCGGGGGTCGCGTCGTGGGGATCGACATGACTGAGGAGATGCTGACCAAAGCACGCAGCAACGCGACCGCCGTCGGTGCCAGCCAGGTCGAGTTCCGCCTGGGGTACGCCGAGGACCTGCCGGTTCAGACCGGCTGGGCCGACGTCGTCATCTCCAACGGGGTCATCAACCTGTGCGCGGACAAGCGGGCCGTCCTCGACGAGATCTGGCGTGTCCTGCGCCCGGGGGGCGTCCTGCAGTTCGCCGACATCGCCAACGGGCGACCGGTCCCCGAGGACGCGTTGCGCAACATCGATCTGTGGACCGGTTGAATTGCCGGTGGCCTGCCGTGCGCAGGTTGGCAGCAGCTGCTCGAGGACGTCGGCTTCGCGCACGTGCAGATCGGTCCGGCCCTCGACACCTTCGGCGGCGCCTCGGGAGAGGTCAGCGCGCGGGCGTTCGACGTCTCGGGTCACGCCTTCCTCGCCCATCGGCCGACCTGACCGACGGCACCTACAACGCGCGGACGGTGCGGAAGAGGCCGCACCTCTTGGAAGCGACGACAACGAGTCGTTCGCCGGTTCTGTCAACTGCATACACGTCGCCACCTCCTGCGCTGATACAGGTACACAAATGTGTCGGCGCCGGGCTTGGCTGTCATTCGGCGTGGGTGAGGGCGAGCCGGGCGAGGACCTCGATGTCGTACCGCGTTGCGTTTCCCATCACGACGATGCCGACGCCGGCGGGAGGATACATACGGATGACGTTGAAGAAGCCCGCGCCACCGCCGAGGTGT
>JBKJOO010000133.1:0-6898 GCA_046595615.1 Mycobacteriales bacterium
ACACGATGGACGAGGTGTTCGCCGCGACCGCCGAGCTCGGCTACCCGGAGCCGCTGCCGCCCATCGTGAACGACGGCCGGACGACGACCGGGTAGCCGAGCTCGGCGGTCGCGGCGAACACCTCGTCCATCGTGTGGCAAACCGCGCTTCTTGCGCTCTCGGCGCCGATCTCGGCCACGATTGCCTTGAACTTCTGCCGGTCCTCACCCTTCTGAATCGCCTCGACGTCGGCGCCAATCAGCTCGACGCCGTAGCGCTCGAGCACCCCCGCGTCGTGCAGCGCGATGGCGGCGTTCAGCGCGGTCTGGCCACCGAGGGTCGCCAGCAGCGCGTCCGGCCGCTCCTTGGCGATGATCATCTCGACGTACTCTGCGGTGATCGGCTCGATGTAGGTCGCGTCGGCAAATTCCGGATCGGTCATGATCGTCGCCGGGTTGGAGTTGATCAGGGTGACCCGCAGCCCTTCGGCCCGCAGCACCCGGCAGGCCTGCGTGCCGGAGTAGTCGAACTCCGCGGCCTGCCCGATGAGAATCGGCCCCGAACCGATGACCAGGACATGCTTGAGATCCTCGCGGCGAGGCATGTCAGGCCCCCATGAGCTCGGCGAAGCGCCGGAACAGCCCGGTGGCGTCATGCGGCCCGGGCGCTGCCTCTGGGTGGTACTGCACCGAGAAAGCCCGCGCCTGAGGGCAACTGAGCCCTTCGACGACATCGTCGTTGAGGTCGACGTGGCTCACCTGCACCGGGCCGTAGGCCGTGTCGGTCGGCCCGTCGAGCCGTGCCTCGACGGCGAACCCGTGGTTGTGGCTGGTGATGTGCACCTGACCGGTCGAGCGGTCCTGGACCGGCTGGTTCACCCCCCGGTGGCCGTAGCGCAACTTGTAGGTCCCGAGGCCCAGTGCCCGGCCGAGCACCTGGTGGCCGAAGCAGATGCCGAAGACCGGCACGCCGGCGTCCAGCACCCCGCGGACCGCGTCAACCGCATAGTCGGCGGTGGCCGGATCGCCTGGCCCGTTGGAGAAGAAGACGCCGTCAGGGGCGACGGCCAGCAGGTCGGCTGCGGTCGACGTCGCCGGCAGGACATGCACCTCGCAACCGGACTGGGCCAGGTGCCAGGGGGTGCGCCGCTTGATGCCGAGATCCATCGCGGCGACGGTGAACCGCCGCAGACCGACCGCCGGCACGACGTACGCCGTGGCAGTGGAGACCTCGCGGGCGAGATCGCTGCCTGCCATGCCGGGGCTCGCGAGAACCCGACCGTGCACCTCATCGACGTCGGCGCCGGTGCTGTTGATCCCGACCCGCATCGCCCCGCGCTCACGCAGATGACGGGTCAGGGCGCGGGTGTCGATGCCGCTGATGCCGACGACGCCCTGCGCGTCGAGCTCGGCCGACAGCGACCGCTTCGAGCGCCAGTTGCTGGCCACCCGGGACGGGTCGCGGACGACGTAGCCGCTGACCCAGATCCGGTCGGATTCGGCGTCCTCGTCGTTGACGCCGGTATTGCCGATCTGCGGGGCCGTCATCACGACGACCTGCCGGTGGTAGCTGGGATCGGTGAGGGTCTCCTGATAGCCGGTCATCCCGGTGTTGAAGACCGCCTCGCCGAAGGTCTCGCCGACCGCCCCGTAGGCCTCACCGCGAAAGCTCCGACCGTCCTCGAGGACCAGCACGGCGGGGGTCACGTGGTCACCACCGGAGGCTGGGAGGAGATCGCGGCCGCGAGCCGATGGTGCGCGGCGTGGTCGGTGGCCCGGAAACCGCTCGTCAGCACGCGCGGGCCGAGCCGCCAGGTGATCGCGAGCAGGCCGCCGCTGACGACCTTGCCGGCCAGCGCGACCTCGATCGCGGCGGACTCCACCGCGGCGTACGGGATGAACAATTCGGGCAGCCCTTCGCGGTCGATGTGCACGCCGTCGGTCGCGAGGACGAGCTCGGCGGTGGCCCGGTCGGACAGGTGGTGCACCGCGACCCGGTCCATCCAGTCGCCGGTGAAGGTCGTCCCGACGAACAGCCCGGCGGTCGCCGCCGCGACGACGTGCCGGTCGCCGACCGGCTGCGGCGGCGGCGGGAGGTCGCCCTGGCGACGCTGCCGGCCCCGCCACCCCTTCAGCATCAGCAGCGAGAAACCGGCAGCGAACGCCAGCGTGCCCACGGTCAACAGGACGCGGAGGAGCATCAGGCCGGCTTGCCGTCGAGGACTGTCGGCCGCCCTCGCAGGAAGGTCGCGCGGACCCGCCCCGGCAGCTGCCGGCCGGCGAACGGCGTGTTGCGGCTGCGGCTCGCCGTCTGGGCCGGGTCGACCGTCCAGTTCGCACCGGGATCGACGAGCACCAGGTTGGCCGGCTCACCGACCGCGATCGGCCGGCCATGACCCTCGAGACGGCCGATCCGGGCGGGGGTCTCGCTCATCCGCGCGGCGAGCTGCCGCCAGCTCAGCCGGCCCGGCTCGACCATCGTCTGCACCACGACCGACAGCGCCGTCTCCAGGCCGGTCATGCCGGGGGAGGCCGCGCCCCACTCGGTTTCCTTGTCCTCCAGCGCATGTGGCGCGTGGTCGGTGGCCACGCAGTCGACCGTGCCGTCGGCCAGCCCGGCCCGCAACGCATCGATGTCGACCTGTGTGCGCAGCGGCGGGTTGACCTTGTACGTCGGGTCGTAGGTCGCCGCGAGGTCGTCGGTGAGCAGCAGGTGGTGCGGGGTGACCTCGGCGGTCACATCCCAGCCGTGGCCCTTGGCCCAGCGGAGCAACTCGACGCTGCCCGCGGTCGAGACGTGGCAGATGTGCAGCCGTCCCCCGACGTGCCCGGCCAGCAGGCAATCGCGGGCGATGATCGCCTCCTCGGCGACGGCCGGCCAGCCGCCCAGGCCGAGCAGGCTGGAGTTGATGCCCTCGTTCATCTGCGCGCCGACCGTCAGCCTCGGCTCCTGGGCGTGCTGGGCGATCACCCCGTCGAAGGCCTTGACGTACTCAAGGGCCCGCCGCATCAGGCTGGCGTCGCTCACGCAGTGCCCGTCATCGCTGAAGACCCGCACCCGGGCGGCGCTGTCGGCCATCGTGCCGAGCTCGGCCATCTGCTCGCCGCGCAGCCCGACGGTGACGGCGCCGACCGGGATGACGTCGCAGTGACCGGCCTGCTGGCCGAGCCGCCAGACCTGTTCGACCACCCCGGCGGTGTCGGCGACGGGGTCGGTGTTGGCCATCGCGTGCACCGCGGTGAACCCGCCGAGCGCCGCCGACAGGGTGCCCGTCTCGACGGTCTCGGCGTCCTCCCGACCGGGTTCGCGCAGATGGGTGTGCAGGTCGACGAGCCCGGGCAGCAGCACACAGCCCGCGCCGTCCAGGACCTGCGCACCGGACAGGCCGACGCCGATCGCGCTGATGGTTCCGCCGTCGAGCAACACCTCGACCGGCTCACCCTCGCCGTACAGCAGGACGTTCTTCAGCAGCCAGCTCACCGGCTTGCACCTTCCTGGGTCGCGACACCGATGGCGGGTTGGGAGCCGCCGAGCAGCAGGTAGAGCACCGCCATGCGGACACTCACGCCGTTGGCCACCTGCTCGACGATGGTCGACCGCAGTCCGTCGGCAACCTCCGGGGCGATCTCCATGCCGCGGATCATCGGACCGGGGTGCATCACGATCGCGTCGTCGGCGAGCGCGGTCACCCGGCGGACGTCCAGGCCGTAGCGGCGGGCGTATTCACGCGTCGAGGGGAAATAGGCCGCCCCCATTCGCTCCTTCTGCACCCGCAGCATCATCACCACGTCGCTCTTGGGCAGCACCGCGTCGAGGTCGTAGGACACCTCCGCGGGCCAGGCCCCGACGCCGACGGGCAGCAGCGTGGGCGGTGCAACCAGCGTGACGTCGGCGCCGAGGGTGTGCAGCAGCAGCACGTTGCTGCGGGCCACCCGGCTGTGCAGGATGTCGCCGACGATGGTGACCTTGAGGCCCTCGATCCGGCCGAGCCGGCGGCGCATCGTGAAGGCGTCGAGCAGGGCCTGCGTCGGGTGCTCGTGGGTGCCATCGCCGGCGTTGACGACCGACCCGCGGATCCATCGGGAGAGGTTGGCCGGAGCACCCGACCAGGAGTGCCGGATGACGACGGCGTCCGAGCCCATCGCCTCCAGCGTCAGCGCGGTGTCCTTGAGGGTCTCGCCCTTGCTGACACTGCTGCCCTTGGCGGCGAAGTTGATGACGTCGGCGGACAGTCGCTTGGCGGCCAACTCAAAGCTCGTCTTGGTACGCGTCGAATCCTCGAAGAACAGGTTGACCACGGTCCGGCCGCGCAGGGTCGGCAGCTTTTTGACGGTGCGCTCGGCGATCTGAGCGAGCTCCTCGGCGGTGTCCAGGACGAGGACGGCATCGGACAGACTGAGATCGGCGGCCGACAGCAGATGACGGTTCACGCCCGACCACCCGCCGGTCCGAGCAGGACGGCGTCCTCGCCGTCGGTCTCGATCAGCCGCACGTGAATCGCCTCCCGCAACGAGGTGGGGATGTTCTTGCCGACGTAGTCGGCCCGGATCGGCAGCTCGCGGTGGCCGCGGTCGATGAGGACGGCGAGCTGCACCGCGCGGGGGCGACCCAGGTCGGAAAGCGCATCGAGCGCGGCCCGGATGGTGCGGCCGGAGAACAGCACGTCGTCGACGAGCACGACCAGCTTGCCGTCCACGCCCTCGGCGGGCAGATCGGTCGACTCGAGGGCCCGCGGGGACTTCAGCCGCAGGTCGTCGCGGTACAGCGTGACATCCAGGCTGCCGGTCGGGACGCGGACGCCCTCGAAGGCCTCGATCCGGCCGGCCAGCCGGCGGGCGAGCAACGGTCCGCGGGTCGGGATGCCGAGCAGGACCACGCCGGCGCCGCCGCCGGTGTGCTCGAGCAGCTCGTGGGCCATCCGGTCGACCATCCGGGCGAGTTCGGAAGCCGCGAGGACCTGCCGCGCCGCGGCGGGGTCTCCGGAGATGGGTCGTTCCTGGGCAGCCGTCACAGGCCAGAGCTCCTTCCCCGCCTCACGGGACGGGCTCGGTGGAGATGTGCTGCGACCGTAGCAGTCCTGACTCCCGCGGCAGGCCCGGCCACGCGCGGTGACACGGCAGTCCTTGACCCAGTGCTCACGGCTGGCTTATCGTCACGGTCAGTAACCGCTCGGCGGGGCGGGTCTGCCTGACCCAGGACGGGGGCGCACCATGAGTGAGTACGCGAAGGCGCTCGGTGGCCGGCTGCGGGCGATCCGGACCCAGCAGGGACTGTCCCTGCACGGGGTCGAGGAGAAGAGCCAGGGCCGCTGGAAGGCTGTCGTTGTCGGGTCCTACGAGCGGGGCGATCGGGCGGTGACCGTGCAGCGGCTCTCCGAGCTCGCGGACTTCTACGGCGTCCCGGTCGGTGAGTTGCTGCCGGAGGGCCACACCGTCGCCGCAGCGCCCGAGGCGGCCGCCCGGATCATCATCGACCTCGAGCAACTGTCCAGCGTGCCCCGCGAGCAGGCAGCTCCGCTGGCTCGCTACGCCGCCACCATCCAGTCGCAGCGCGGCGACTACAACGGCCGGGTGCTGTCGATCCGCCAGGAGGACCTGCGCTCGCTCGCGGTCATCTACGACGCGTCGCCGAGCGCGCTGACCGAGCGGCTGATCGGCTGGGGCGTGCTGTCCTCGGACGCCCGCCGGGCGCTCGAGGTCTGAGCCGCTACACCGCCAGTGACGGCTTGAGCTGCAGCAGCCGGGCCAACAGGCCGTTCACGAAGACCGGGCTCTCGTCGGTCGACAAGCTCGCGGCCAGCTCGACGGCCTCGCTCACCGCCACCCCGTCGGGCACGTCGTCGCACCAGAGCAGCTCATAGACCCCGATCCGCAGCACCGCCAGATCCACCGCCGGGAAGCGGTCGATCGTCCATGCCTCGGCGTACGTCGAGAGCAACTCATCGATGCGGGCGCGGTGCAGCGCGACGCCCTCGACAAGGGTCACGGCGTACTCCGGTACCGGCGGGTCGGCTTGGGCGAGCCGCTCCCGCAGCGTCTCCAGCGGATCGGCCCGCCGCTGATCGGCCTCGTAGAGCACATCCACTGCCCGCTTGCGGGCCTTGCTGCGGGCACCCACGCTAGGCCACCCACCCGCCGCACCACGTACGTGGCGATCTTGACGATCTGGTCGCCCGGCGCGGCGTGTCACCGACCAGCTCGTCAAGATCGGCGCTGGGACTGGGACTGGGGGTGGCCCTGCGGCTCGTCAAGACTTGTCGTTGACGCGACCGAGGTAACGCCCGTCGCGGGTGTCGACCTTGATCTTCTCGCCGGTCGTGAGGAACAACGGCACCTGGATCTCGGCGCCGGTCTCCAACGTGGCCGGCTTGGTGCCGCCGGTCGAGCGGTCGCCCTGTAGCCCCGGGTCGGTGTGCTGGACGATCAACTCGACGCTCGCCGGCAGCTCGACGTACAGCGCCGCGCCCTCGTGGACCGCGACAGTCGCCGTCATGTTCTCCAGCAGATAGTCCTTGACCGTGCCGAGGGTGAGCGCCGGCACGTACATCTGGTCGAACGTGTCGCTGTCCATGAGCTACCTCTACGCCGACGGCACCGACTACGTCTTCATGGACAGCGACACGTTCGACCAGATGTACGTGCCGGCGCTCACCCTCGGGACGGTCAAGGACTACCTCCTGGAGAACATGGAGGCGATGGTCGCCCTGCAGGCCAGGGTCGGTGTGGGAGACGACGTACTCGGCGCTGACCGGGAGCTCCACGTAGAGCGGGGCGCCCTCATGCATCGCCACGACCACGCCCATGCTCTCGAGCAGGTAGTCCTTGCCGTCAGCCAGCACGGTCGCCGACACGTAGACCTGGTCGAAGGTGTCGCTGTCCATGAAGACGTAGTCGGTGACGACTGCGTAGAGGTAGCTCAT
>JBKJOO010000145.1:0-2983 GCA_046595615.1 Mycobacteriales bacterium
CAATCCAGACCACCCGGGTGGTGCGTCGCCGCCGCAAGGCCCGCCGGCCGGAGCAGCCGCCCGGTCGCGGGTCGGGCCGGCCTCAGACGTAGCGGTCGAGGATCGAGCTCTCGGCCAGCCGGGACAGGCCCTCCCGGACGCTGCGGGCGCGGGTGTCGCCGACGCCCTCCACCGCCTGCAGGTCGTCGATGCTGGCGGCCAGCAACTTCTGCAGGCCGCCGAAGTGCTCGATGAGACGGTCCACGACCAGCCCCGGCAAGCGCGGGACCTTGGCCAGCAGCCGGAATCCACGTGGGCTCACGGCTGCCTCGAGGGCGTCGGCACCGGCGCTGAAGCCGACCGCCTTGGCGATGGCGGTGAGATCCAACAGGTCCGTCGGGGACAGGCCGTCGAGCTCGGCGAGGGCGTCCTCGGCCGTGCGGCTCCTGCGGCCGCTGCCGTTGCCGAGGTAGTCGCGGACGATCAGCTCGCGCTCGCCCTCGACGCCGGCCATCAGCTCGTCGAGTTGCAGGATCAGCAGGCGGCCGTCGGTGCCGAGTTCGACGACGTACCCCTCGATCTCCTGGGCGATCCGCCGCACCATCTCCAGCCGCTGGCTGACGGCCATCGCGTCGCGAACGGTGACGAGGTCCTCGATCTCGAGCGCCGACAGGGTCCCGGCGACCTCGTCCAGGCGGAGCTTGTACCGCTCGAGCGTCGCGAGGGCCTGGTTGGCGCGGGACAAGATGGCGGAGATGTCGTCGAGGACGTAGCGCCTGCCGTCGACGTAGAGCGCGATGATGCGCATCGACTGACTGACGCTAATGACGGGAAAGCCACTCTGCTTGGCCACCCGCTCGGCGGTGCGGTGCCGAGTGCCGGTCTCCTCGGTGAGGATGTCGGGATCCGGGACGAGCTGGACGCCGGCCCGGACGATCTTCGACAGGTCGCCGGTGAGGACCAGGGCGCCGTCCATCTTGGACAGCTCGCGCAGCCGGGTCGCCGAGAAGTCGACGTCGAGCTCGAAGCCACCGGTGCAGATCGATTCGACGACCCGGTCGTGGCCCAGCACGATGAGGGCGCCGGTGTTGCCGCGCAGGATGCGTTCGAGGCCGTCCCGCAGGGCTGTGCCGGGGGCGACGAGGATCAGGGTCGAGCGGAGCAGGTCTTCCGTCGTCGCCATCCGCGCTCCCGTCTGCGCCCGTCGTACCCGCAGTCTAGGGAGGTTGGGCGCACGTCGGCGCCCGGTGCGCGCGGCCGGTCACCGGGAGGCGGCCGCGATCGTGCGCAGGGCGACCAGCGCCCGATCGAGATGCTCGAGCTCGACGAGCACCAGCCCGGCCGGGATCGACGACACGTGGCGCGCCGTGCCAGGGGGGACGAGCAGCCGCCGGTAGCCGAGCCGGGCGGCCTCGGCGACTCGTTGGCTGAGCATCGGCACGGGGCGGATGTCGCCGGACAGTGCGACCTCGCCGACGACCGCGACGTCCGGCGGCATGGCGGCGTCCCAGGCGGCTGACGCGAGGGCCAGGCAGACGGCCAGGTCGGTCGATGGGTCGGAGAGCCTGGCGCCGCCGACCGTCGCGACGAAGACGTCTTTGTCGCCGAGCCGGAGCTCACCGGACCGCTCGGTCACCGCGAGCAGCATCGCCACCCGGGAGCTGTCGAGGCCGTTGACGCCGCGCCGGGGATTGGGCGTCGAGGCGGTCGCCACGAGGGCCTGGATCTCGGCCGGCAAGGCGCGCCGGCCGTCGACGGTGACGGTCACGCAGGTGCCCGGGACCGGTACGTCGCGGTGCCCGCGGAACAGATCGGCCGGATCGGGCACCTCGCGCAGCCCGTCGTCGCACTGCTCGAAGCAGACGACCTCGTCGGCCGGCCCGTACCGGTTCTTGACCGCCCGCAGCAGCCGCAGGCTGGTGTGCTTGTCCCCCTCGAAGGTCAGCACCGTGTCCACCATGTGCTCCAGTGCGCGCGGGCCGGCGACCGCGTTCTCCCGGGTGGACTGGCCGATCAGCAGCAGCGGCATCCGGCGGGTCTTGGCGATCCGGGTGAGGACCGCCGTGACCTCCTGGACCTGGGTCATCCCCCCGGCGCGGCCCTCGACCGACGCCGACGCCATCGCCTGGACGCTGTCGACGATGAGCAGGATCGGGTCGTGCGCCTCGACGTGCCCGAGCAGGCTGGCCAGGTCGGTCTCGTCGGCGAGCAGGATGCCCGGTGCGACGGCGCCGATCCGGCGGGCCCGGACGCTGATCTGCTCGACGCTCTCCTCACCGGAGACGTAGAGCACCGTCGCGGTTTCGTTGCGCGACGCCATGGCGTGGGCGACAGCAGCCAACAGGGTCGACTTCCCGACGCCGGGCTCGCCGGCGAGCAGGACGACCTGACCGGCGACCAGACCGCCACCGAGCACCCGGTCGAACTCGCCCATGCCGGTCAGCTCGCGCGGGGTCGCGTCGGCCGCCACCTCGGACAGCGATCTGGCGGCCCGTCCCGGAGCGGTGCCGGTGCCGGCCGTCTTCAGCCCCGGCAGCGCGCGCATCGGCGTGACCTCGACGACCGTGCCGAACTCCTGGCAGCGAGGGCAGCGGCCCACCCACTGCAGCGCCTCGGCCCGGCAGGCCGAGCAGGCGAAGCCGGCCGCCCGCCTAGCCACGGGGAGTCACAGGAATCGGTCGGTGAGCCATGTCCGGGACGCTAGCGGCCACCACCGACAGTCGGCAGCTGCGCTATGGGGTGGCGCTGGCCCCGGGCGTGGGGTTGTCACGCGGCCGGCTGAAATCGTTGCGCACCGGCACCGAGACGGCCTTGCGACCGTTCTCGGCGAACGCGAGGGTCACCGTGACGTAGTCGCCGGGGCGCAGCGTGCGGGTGAGCCCGCGCAGCACGAGCGAGGCGTCGCCGCTGGACAGCCCCAGGGCCGGCACCGCGATGTCTTTGACCACCGCCCCGGCCTGTTGCAGTTCAACCGTCGGCGCCACGTCGGTCGTGGCAGACAGCA
>JBKJOO010000233.1:0-14819 GCA_046595615.1 Mycobacteriales bacterium
CCGGCCGGACATGCTCGGCCGCAAGCAGATCCTCGACGTCCACGCCAAGGGCAAGCCGTTCGCCGACGGGGTCGACCTGCAGGTCATCGCCCGGCGTACCCCTGGCTTCACCGGCGCCGACCTGGCCAACGTCATCAACGAGGCCGCTCTGCTGACCGCTCGGACCGGGGCCAAGCAGATCACCCTGGCCATGCTCGAGGAGTCGATCGACCGGGTGATGGCCGGGCCGCAGCGCAAGACCCGGTTGATGAACGACAAGGAGAAGAAGGTCACGGCCTATCACGAGGCCGGCCACGCCCTCGTCGCGCATGCCCTGCCCAACACCGACCCGGTGCACAAGATCACGATCTTGCCGCGGGGTCGGGCGCTCGGCTACACGATGGTGCTGCCGACCGAGGACAAGTACTCCCAGACGCGCGCCGAACTGCTCGACATGCTGGCCTACGCCATGGGTGGGCGCGCCGCCGAGGAGCTCGTCTTCCACGACCCGACGACCGGCGCGAGCAATGACATCGAGAAGGCCACCGCGACCGCCCGCGCGATGGTGACGCAATACGGCATGAGCGAGAAACTCGGTGCGGTGAAGTTCGGCCAGGAGTCCGGCGAGGTCTTCATGGGCCGCGACATGGGGCACGGCCGCGACTACTCCGAGGAGGTCGCCGCACAGGTCGATTCCGAGGTCCGCGAGCTCGTCGAGAACGCGCATCACGAGGCGTGGCAGATCCTGGTGGAGTATCGAGACGTCCTCGACGACATGGTGCTCAAGTTGCTCGACAAGGAGACGCTCAACAAGGACGAGGTCGCTGAGATCTTCGCCGACGTCCCGAAGCGCCCCGAGCGGCTGCATCCGACCGGCAACGGCCGGCGGCCGCTGTCGAGCAAACCGCCCGTCCTCACCCCCGCCGAGCTCGCGGTGATGGGGCCGGCCGACCTCGAGGATCTCGCCCGGGGCCGCGCACCAGGACGCGAGCGAAAGGCCGCGTCCGCTCGCGAGCGGGCCGACGCGGTCAACCGCGAGGCCCAGACCGACGAGTCGGGGCAGCCCGACCAGGTCAAGGCGCCCCGAGCGCCGCGAACCCCCCGCCGGGCGACCGGCACCGACCCGGCTTCCTAGCCGGTCCGCCAACCCCAGTGCCGTACGACGCCCCGCGGGTGGAGGCCGCCGGCTGCGAGTTGCTGCTCGCGGTCGGCGACGACCCTGACCGGGAGGGGCTTCGCGGGACGCCCGGCCGGGTCGCCAGGATGCACGCCGAGACATTCGCCGGGCTCAGCGTCAGCCCGGCGGCGGTGCTCACGCCATTCTTCGACGACACCACGACGAGCTCGTGATCGTCAAGGGCATCGCGCTGTCCTCCACCTGTGAGCACCAGCTGCCCGTTCACGGGGTGGCGCACGTCGGCTACATCCCCAACGCCAGGGGGCAGATCACCGCCCTTTCGAAGCTGGCCCGCGTCGTCGACCTCGACGCCAAGCGGCCGCAGGTCCAGGAGCTGCTCACCGCCCAGGTTGCCGACGCGCTGATGGAGCGCCGCCAGCCCCGAGGTGTGATGGTCGAGGTCGAGGCCGAGCACCTGTGCAAGTCGGTTCGGGGCGTCCGTCGGCCCGGCGCGCGAACCGTCACGAGTGCCGTCCGGGGCGCGCTGAAGGACTCCGCGCTCGCCCGGTCCGGGGCGATGAGCCTCATCCTGGCCCGGTGACGACCGGCCGCACCCGCGTGATGGGGGTGCTCAACGTGACCCCCGACAGCTTCAGCGACGGTGGCGAGCACAACACCTTGCAGGCCGCGATCGCGTACGGCTTGGCGCTGGTCGAGAACGGCGCCGACCTCGTCGACGTCGGTGGCGAGTCGACCCGGCCGGGGGCGGAGCCCGTTGATCCCGATGAGGAGGCCAGGCGGGTCGTTCCGGTCGTCGCGGCGCTGTCCGCCCGGGGCGTCGACGTCTCGGTCGACACCATGCATGCCTCGGTCGCGCGGGCCGCCGTCGCCGCAGGGGCGGTGCTCGTCAACGACGTCTCCGGCGGCCTGGCCGACCCCGACATGCTGGGCACGGTCGCCGAGTTGGGTTCGCCGTACGTCGTGATGCACTGGCGTGGGCCGGCAGGGGAGATGCAGAGGCACGCGGTCTACGACGACGTGGTCGCGGAGGTCCGCGCCGAGTTGCTGCAGCGGCTCGACGCGTGCGACCGGGCCGGTGTGCGCGACGTCATCGTTGATCCGGGGCTGGGCTTCGCCAAGACGGCCGAGCACACCTGGGCGCTGGTGCGGGCGTTGCCCTGTTTTGCCGAGTTGGGCCGACCGCTGCTCGTCGGCGCCTCCCGCAAGGGTTTTCTCGGCGCAATGCTGGACGGACGCCCACCCAAGGGACGTGACGCGGCGACTGCCGCCATCACGGTGCTCGCCGCGCAGGCCGGCGCGTGGGCCGTGCGGGTGCACGAGGTGCGTAGCAACGCAGATGCGGTCCGAGTCGTCGCGAAGGTGGGCCGGTGAGCGTCGCGGAGGTGGAGGCGGTCAACGCCGCGATGTACGCCGCGTTCGAATCCGCAGACGTCGATGCGATGCAGGGCCTCTGGGACGACGTCGACCCGGCAGCGGTTGTCTGCGTGCATCCTGGCTGGCCGATGTTGCGCGGCCGCGGTGCCGTCCTGCGCTCCTGGTCGGCGGTCATGGCCGGCACCGACTACATCCAGTTTTTTCTCACCGACGTGCAGGTCGCTTTGCTCGGCGACACGGCCGTCGTCACGTGCACCGAGAACGTGCTGACCAGCGCCGATGTCGGTGAGAACGCCGCCGTGGTGGCGACCAACGTGCTGGTACGCCGACCCGGTGGCTGGCGTGTCCAGGTGCATCACGGCTCTCCGGTGCTGGGTCGTCTCGTCGATGGGTGACCGGATCGCCATGACCGGTCTGCGGGTCCGGGGGCATCACGGCGTCCTGGCCGCCGAACGCGCCGATGGGCAGGACTTCGTGGTGGATGCGGTGCTCGAGCTCGACCTGCGGCCGGCCGGCGCTTCCGACGACCTCGCCGACACGCTCGACTACGGCGTGCTGGCAACGCAACTCGCCGCCGTTGTCGCCGGTGAACCCGTCGACCTGCTCGAGACGCTGGCGACCCGCCTCGCCGAGGTCTGCCTCGCCGACGGCCGGGTCGTGTCCGTCGAGGTGACGGTGCATAAGCCCTCGGCGCCGATCGACCTGTCGTTCACCGACGTCTCGGTGACGGTGATCCGGCCGTGAGTGCGGTGCTCTCGCTCGGCTCCAACCTCGGGGACCGGATCGCCCATCTGCGTCTGGGCGTGCGGGTACTCGCAGCACACGCAGTCTCCCCGGTGTACGAGACCGCGCCGGTTGGTGGGATCGAGCAGCCGGACTTCCTCAACGTCGTCGTGCTCTGCGACCTCGATGCGGCGCAGGCGTGGGCCCGCGCCCAGGAGGCGGAGCGACTGGCCGGCCGGGTGCGCGAGGTCCGCTGGGGACCGCGCACGCTCGACGTCGACGTCGTCTGGGCTGACGGCGACGAACCGGGGATCGAGCTGCCGCACCCCCGTGCGCACGAGCGGGCCTTCGTGCTCATCCCCTGGCTCGACCTCGACCCCGATGCCGTGCTGCCGGGGCACGGACCCATCGCCGGGCTGGCGGTCGATCGCGACGGGCTCTGCCGGATCGGTCCGCTGTGACGCTTGCCGTCCGTGCGGTCCGGTGACGCCCACCCGGATGCGATCGCTCGTCTTGGCTGCCTCGGTCGCGGCCGTGGTCGGCTACACGTTGGCCGAACTCGCGTACGGCTCGCTGGTGGATCTGCCGGTCTACGGGCCGGTCACGGCTGTGGTCATCGCGGCCTTCGAGCTGAGCCTCGCAAAGATCATCCGCGACAAGGTCCGTGGCCGGTCAACCCGACGGTCCATGCACCCGATGCAGATCGCCCGTGCTGCCGCGCTCGCCAAGGCGTCATCGAGCGCCGGCTCGTTGCTGCTCGGCCTCTACGCGGGTCTGCTCGCCTGGACCTTCCCGCGCCGGGGTCAGCTCGCGGCGGCCGGTGCGGATGCCCGCGTCGCGGGGCTCGCCGTGCTCGCCTGCCTCGCACTGGTCGCCGCCGCGCTCCTGCTCGAGCGGTCCTGCCGGACGCCGCCCGACGGACCGCGGGCCGGCAGGCTCTAGGGTCGACGGCATGGATCTCGACCTGCTGACCACCGAAGAGCTGCGGCACAAGGCGTTCAGCAAGGCCGAGCGGGCCCGCGACCTGGGCTTTTTCTGGGACCTCGTCAAGCACCTGCGTGCGTCGCGGAGCATCGCCGCCGAGGATGGCTCAGGAGGCGCGATCACCGGCACGCTCAGCGAGTTGGTGCACCTCGTGCGTGAGCTCGGCGGCCACGATCTCGGCGACGACGCGCCGCTGCTGCGGGCGCGGTTCCTGGACTACCTGAAGGGCTGACCCTGCGCGGTGGTGGAGCTTGAGTCATGGCCGTGGGGGACACCGCTGCGCAACGATGAGGCCAGCACAGATGATCGTTGCGCGGCTCACGGCGCAGCGCGCACCGGCTCCGGGCTCATTTGTCGATGTCGCCGATGACGAAGAACATCGAGGCGAGCACCACCGGCAGCTGGGCCAGGTGGACGCCGGGCAGTACCTGGCTCAGCGACGACACGTTGTTGAACGACGCGGTCCGCATGGCCAGTCGCCAGGGTGTCTTCTCGCCGCGCGAGACCAGCAGATAGCCCTGCACGCCGAGCGGGTTCTCCGTCCAGGCGTACGTCGAGCCTTCGGGGGCCCGCACGGACTTGGGCAGCCGCACGTCGACCGGGCCGCCGGGCAGCCGGTCCAGGCAGACGTCGACCAGGTCCAGCGACACCATCAGTTGGCCGAGCAGGCAGGCGAATCGCTCGTGCGCGTCGCCGGCCGTGCCGAGAACCACGGGCACGTCCAGTTCGGCGTACGCGAGGTAGGGCTCGTCGCGCCGCAGGTCCATGTCGAGTCCGCTGGCCCTGGCGACCGGGCCGGAAACGCCGTAGGACAGCGCGATCTCGCGACCCAGCAGCCCGGCGCCACGTCCTGTGTCTGCCAGTTCGTAGTGTTCGAGCACCGACCGCACGCTGGCGACAGCGATGCGGCAGCGACGGGTCCAGCCGGCGGGAACGTCGTCCTTGAGGCCCCCGATGCGGTTGAACATGAAATGCATCCGGCCACCGGCCGCTTCCTCCAGCACGGCTTGGATGACCTCGCGTTCAACCTGCAGCTCGCCGGGGAGGAACATCAGGTGGCTGAGCACCCGGTTGAGCTCGGCGAGCAGCGTGCGCAGCCAGACCGCCCGGGCGGGCACCTCCAGGCCCAGCATCCGCTCGACTGCGAGCGCGACCCCGAGCTCGCTACTGAATGCCGACAGCCAGTCGTGGCGGTTGGCGAGCATGAGCACCTGGCGGTAATCGCGTACCTCGAACAGCTTCTCGGCCCCCCGGTGCAGATAGCCGACCATCGGCTCGGCCGAGGCGATGATGTCGCCGTCCAGGACCAGGGCGAGCCGCAGCACCCCGTGCGTCGAAGGATGGTGCGGCCCGAGCTCCAGCACGACGTCGGTGGACGCGAGCGCACCGGCGCCGAGGGCCACGGTCCGCTGCTCCACGGTGGCCAGTCTCACCGGTACAGCGGCGCCGCAGCTAGCGGGTCGGTGATGCCGACCGCCTGAACGAGCCAGCCGTAGCCACCGAGGCCGTCCGGGTCCAGCAGTTCGCGGGCCTGCGAGGCAGCCGCGAGCCCCATCGCGTACGCCGTACCGCCGCCACCCCAGTCCGGCAGGGTGGCGGAAACCCCCAGCAGCTGCAGGGCATCTCGCTGCCGGATGAGTCGGGCACCGGTGGCCGCCGCGCAGCTGTCGAGGGCGACGTGCGCGGTGATGTTGCAGGAGCCGTCCGGCACGGGTCGGACCTGGCGGCCAGCGCGGTAGCCGGTCAGGGTCGGCCGCCGGGAGCCGGCGAGGTGCCCGTAGTCGACGGCGACGGCCAGCCCCCGGTCGGCGCGCGAGACGGCGTTGGTCCAGGCCCGGTCCCGGGGGAGCCCGACCTCGATCCGGCCGTCGCCGGGCCACCAGCGCGCACACCAGTCGGGGTAGGGCGAGGTCGGCCCGGGGACCTCACTGCCGTCCGGCCCGACCAGGATCAGGCGCCCGCCCTCGACGACGTCGAGCGGCACGTCGTCCAGCCACTCGTTGGCGAACAGCAGCCCGGTCAGCGCGATGATCGTTGGTGACCAGTCGAACGGTACGTCGGCCGGCGCGAGGTCGACCCCGGTCAGCCGCCACCTGGCCGGCACGTCGGGCAGGGAGGACAGCAACTCGCCGCGACCCGCACCGACGTCCACCAGGTCGAACGGGTCCGGAAAGCCCAGCGCTGCGTCGACCTCACCGGCGAGACGGCGTACGGCCTGGGCGAACGGCGGCGCCGCCACCGAGGTCCGGAAGTGTTCGGCGGGACGAGCCCGCAGGGAGAAGCCGGCCGGCCCGTAGAGCGCGTCCTCGATGGCCTCGCGCCAGGGGCGGTGTCGCACAGTGGCAGCATGCCGCGGACCGAGCGGTCGGCGACCGGTGAGGTGCGCCACACCGGAGTGCGCAGCGTTCCAGCGGCGTTACCCTCGTGCAGCAGCAACCGTCCGGTACCCCGAACAGGACTGGAACGTCTCATGACAGCAGCGCGTCCTGACGCGGCTCGGCTCGCGGTGGGCATCGTCGGCACCGGCCGGGTGGGCGCCGTGCTGGGGGCGGCCCTTGGCCGGGCCGGGCACGACGTCGTGGCCGCATCGGCGGTCAGTGACCGGTCCCGAGCCCGCGCCGCCGAGCTCCTGCCGGGTGTCCCGCTGCGCAGCTCCGACGAGGTGGTCCGGTGCAGTTCGTTGGTCCTGCTCGCAGTGCCCGACGACGCGCTGGCAGCCCTGGTGGCCGGGCTGGCTGAGACCGGCGCCGTGCAGGCCGGGCAATTGCTCGCCCACCCGAGCGGCCGACACGGGCTCGCGGTACTCGATCCCGCCGTACGCCGGGGCGCGTTACCCCTCGCCCTGCACCCGGTGCTGCCCTTCACCGGCACAGCGGTCGATCTCGCCCGGCTGCACGGGGCGGCCTTCGGGGTGACGAGCCCCGAGGTGCTCCGGCCGGTAGCCGAGGCACTCGTGCTCGAGATGGGCGGCGAGCCGGTCTGGGTCGAGGAGGCCCTGCGACCGCTGTGGCACGCAGCACTCGCGCACGGCGCCAACCATCTCGGCACGCTGGTCGCGAGCGCCGCGGACCTGCTGCGCCAGGCCGGCGCGCAGGACCCGGCCTTGGTGCTCGGCCCGCTGCTCGGAGCCGCCCTCGATGGGGCACTCCGCAGCGGTGATGCGGTGCTGACCGGTCCGGTCAGCCGTGGGGACGCCGGCACGGTCGCCAGCCACCTGGCGGCCCTGCCCGACGCGGTCCGGCCGGCCTACCTGGCGCTGGCCCGGCTGACCGCCGACCGGGCGCTTGCCGACGGCCGGCTGGCCGCCGACGCCGCGGGGCCGCTGCTCGCGGTCCTCGGAGCGGTCCGGTGAGGGTTGTCCGCAGCCGCGCCGAGCTGGCGCAGGCCCGCCTCGAGCTGCCCGGCCGGGTCGCCGTCGTGATGACGATGGGCGCACTGCATGATGGCCACGCAGCGCTGATCCGGGCGGCCCGGGACCAGGCCGCCAGCGTCGTCGTGACGATCTTCGTCAACCCGCTGCAGTTCGGCGCCGGTGAGGACCTGGATCGCTACCCGCGCACCCTCGAGGCCGACGTGGCACTGTGCGAGGCCGCTGGCGCCGACCTGGTCTTCACCCCGACCCCGCAGGTCGTCTACCCGACCGCGCCGGTCGTCAGGGTGAGCGCGGGCGCGCTCGGCCTGGCCTTCGAGGGAGCCACCCGGGAGGGGCATTTTGACGGCGTCCTCACCGTGGTACTGAAGCTGCTGCACCTGATCAGGCCGGACGTCGCGGTGTTCGGGCAGAAGGACGCCCAGCAGCTCGCCGCGATCCGCCGGATGGTCGACGACCTCGACGTCGGTGTGACAGTGGTCGCCGTGCCGACTGTCCGCGAGGCCGACGGGCTCGCGTTGTCCAGCCGCAACCGCTACCTCAGCACCGAGGAGCGCAGCCGGGCCGTCGGGTTGAGCCAAGCGCTTGCGACCGGCGACGTCGCGGCCGGCCGGGCCCTGCTGGATGCCGCAATGATCGACACCGACTACCTCGAACGGGTCGACAGCACGACGTTCGAGGTGCAGCCCGACGGCGACCTGCTCGTGGTTGCCGGCAGTCTCGGCTCGACCCGACTCATCGACAACCGACTCCTTCGCAAGGACACCTGATGCTGCGCACGATGCTCACGTCGAAGATCCACCGCGCCACAGTGACCCAGGCCGATCTGCACTACGTCGGCTCCGTCACGGTCGACCAGGACCTGCTGGACGCGGCTGACCTCCTGCCGGGCGAGCAGGTCGCGATCGTCGATGTCACCAACGGTGCACGTCTGGAGACCTACGTCATCAGCGGACCGGCCGGCTCAGGGGTGATCGGGATCAACGGTGCGGCCGCCCGCCTGGTGCACCCCGGCGACCTCGTCATCCTGATCGCCTACGGCCAGCTGGACGATGCGGAGGCGCGGACCCGGCAGCCGAACGTGGTCTTCGTCGACGCCGGCAACCGGATCGTCGGCACCGGCCACGATCCGGCCGAGCCGCTGCCTGGCCTGCTGCGCGGCGACCAGGTCCATGACCGGAGCCAGCACACCGGCTCCTACGACGACGACCCCACGCTCGTCTGGTGACCGCCCTTCGCCTACTGGCCCCCGAGCCCGGCTGGACGGTCACGACCGACGTCGTCGTCGTCGGCTCCGGCGTCGCCGGCCTGACCGCTGCGCTGCACGCCACCCGGGCGGGCAAGGTGCTGCTCGTCACCAAGGTGCTCGTCGACGACGGGTCCACCCGGTGGGCCCAGGGCGGTGTCGCCGCCGCGCTCGGCACGGACGACAGCCCCGCCGACCACGCGCGCGACACCCTGGTGGCCGGCGTCGGCCTGTGCGACGAGGCCGCCGTCGGGGTGCTGTGCGTCGAGGGACCGGACCGGCTGCGTGAGCTGATGGACCTCGGCGCGGCCTTCGACCGCGACCCGTCCGGTGCGTTGTCGCTCACCCGCGAAGGCGGCCACCACCGCGACCGCATCGTCCACGCCGGCGGCGATGCCACCGGTGCCGAGGTCAGCCGGGCCCTGGTCGCGGCGGTCAGGGCGCATCCTGACATCGAGCTGCGGGAGCACGCGCTGGTCCTGGATCTGCTGCAGGGCGCCGACGGCCGGGCTGCCGGGATCACCCTGCATGTGCTCGGCGAGGGCAGCAGGGACGGCGTGGGCGCGGTGCACGCCCGCGCCGTCGTGCTGGCGACCGGCGGTATGGGGCAGGTGTTCTCGAGCACCACCAACCCCGCGGTGTCGACCGGCGACGGGGTGGCACTCGCGCTGCGGGCCGGGGCCGAGGTGACCGACCTGGAGTTCGTGCAGTTCCACCCCACCGCCCTGTGGCTCGGCTCGGCCTCGACCGGCCAGCAGCCACTGGTCAGTGAGGCCATGCGTGGCGAGGGTGCGTTCCTCGTCGATGCGGTCGGAGCTCGGATCATCACGACCGCCGACCACCCGCTCGCAGATCTCGCTCCGCGGGACGTCGTCGCCAAGGCGATCACCCGCCGGATGCTCGCCCAAGGCGCCGACCACGTCTTCCTCGACGCCCGGGGGCTGGGGGAAGCGTTGCTGCTCCGGCGATTCCCGACCATCGTCGCGCGGTGCCGCGAGGCGGGGATCGATCCGGTCACCGAGCCGATCCCGGTCGCGCCGGCAGCCCACTACGCCAGCGGCGGCATCGTGACCGACCTCGACGGGCACACGACCGTGCGCGGCCTGTACGCCTGTGGCGAGGTGGCCTGCACCGGTGTGCACGGCGCGAATCGGCTGGCCAGCAACAGCCTGCTCGAGGGCCTGGTCTTCGCGGCCCGCATCGGCGACGACCTTGCCGCCGGGCTGCCTGCGCAGCAGACGCCCGTCCCGCGCACCGGGCCGGCGGTGCTGCTCGACCCGGCCACCCGCGACGATCTGGCGCGGACCATGTCCGAGGGCGCCGGTGTCTTGCGCAGCGCCGCATCGCTTGCCGCGACGGAGAAGTCGCTCAGCTCGCTCGCCGAACGGCCGTCCTCGGAGCCGTCCCCCGCGGCCTGGGAGGCCACCGACCTGCACGCGGTCGCCACGGCCCTCGTCGCCGCCGCCCAGCGGCGCCAGGAGACCCGCGGCGCGCACTGGCGGGAGGACTTCCCGGCGGCGTCCGACGCCTGGCTGGGGCATCTGGTGACTGATCGCACCGGTACGACGTACCGACCGCTGGAGGAGTGATGGGGCTGTCGGCAGCAACGTCGGCGCAGCTCGCCGCGGCCGGGCTCGACCCGGTCGCGGTCGAGGAGCTGGCGCGGCGGACCGTGGCCGAGGACCTCGCCGGCGGGGTGGACGTGACCAGCGTTGCGACCGTGCCGGCGGAGCTGGTCGGCACGGCGGCGTTCGTGCCTCGCGCTGACGGGGTGGTCGCCGGTTGCGCCGTGGCCATGGCGTGCGTCGACGTCGTCGGTGCGGTCCGGTGGGGCATGGTCCGGGGGGACGGCCCGGCCGGGGCCGGCGAGCCGGTGCTCGAGGTCACCGGAGGTGTCCGGACGCTGCTCACCGCCGAACGTTCCGCGCTCAACCTGCTCTGCCACCTGTCCGGCGTGGCGACCCTCACCCGCAGCTGGGTCGATGCGGTGGCCGGCACCGGTGCGGCGATCCGGGACACCCGCAAGACGACGCCGTCGCTGCGTTTCCTGGAGAAATATGCGGTGCGTGTGGGTGGCGGCGTCAACCACCGGATGGGGCTGTCGGATGCCGCCCTCGTCAAGGACAACCACGTCGTCGCGGCCGGCGGGGTAGCCCGGGCATTCGAGGCGGTCCGGCGGTGCTTCCCCGGGCTCGACGTCGAGGTCGAGTGCGACACCGTCGAGCAGGTGGTCGACGTCGTCGCCGCCGGCGCCGATCTCGTGCTGCTCGACAACATGTCCCTCGAGCAGCTGGCCCGGTCGGTCGAGGTCTGCCGGGTCAGGGGCGTGCGGACCGAAGCGTCCGGCGGGCTCTCGTTGGACCGCGCCCGCGCCGTCGCCAGGACCGGTGTCGACTACCTCTCGGTCGGCGCGCTCACCCACTCCGCTCCGGTGCTCGACCTCGGCCTCGACCTGCGGCTGCAGTAGATGCTGCTCGCCATCGACATCGGCAACACCAACACCGTGCTGGGCGTCTTCGAGGGCGAGCGCATTGTCCACACCTGGCGCGTCAAGACCGACACCCGGGGGACCGCGGACGAGCTGATGCTCACCTTCCGCGGCCTGCTCGACGGCACGCCCGTCACCGGCATCTCGCTGTGCTCAACCGTCCCGGCCGTCCTGCGCGAGATGCGCACGATGCTCGGCCGCTACTACGCCGGGGTGCCGACCGTCATCGTCGAGCCGGGGGTGCGGACCGGCGTCCCGTTGCTGTTCGACAATCCCAAAGAGGTCGGGGCCGACCGCGTCGTCAACACCCTCGCCGCCCACCACCTGTACGGCGGGCCGGTCGTCATCGTCGACTTCGGCACCTCCACCAACCTTGACGTCGTCAGCGCCAAGGGGGAGTTCCTCGGCGGTGCGCTCGCCCCCGGCATCGAGATCTCGGTGGAGGCGCTCGCCTCCCGGGCTGCCCAGCTGCGCAAGGTGGAGCTTGTCGTCCCCCGGTCGGCGATCGGCAAGAACACCGTCGAGGCCTTGCAGTCCGGCATCCTCTACGGCTTCGCCGGCCAGGTCGACGGGCTCGTCCGCCGGGTCGTGGCTGAGCTCGGCGGCACCGTCACCGTCGTGGCCACCGGCGGGCTCGCCTCGCTGGTGATCGCCCACTGCGAGACCGTCCACCTGCACGAGCCCGACCTCACCCTGATCGGCCTGCGCCTGGTCTATGAGAAGAACACCTGACATCCCGCCGAGCCCAGCGCCCGGCCGATCTTGACGGCATGGTCGGCGACACGCCGATGAAGGCGACCAGATCGTCAAGATCGGCGCGGGGTGGTGGTCAGTAGGCTCACTGGCGTGTCCGAGCCCTCCTCCGTCCCGACCGACAACGAGCAGGTCAGGGTCCGCCGGCAGAAGTACGACCGGCTCGTCGCGGCCGGCACCCCGCCGTACGCGCTCGGCTATCCGCGCGGCACGACACTGGAGCGGGTCCGCCAAGCCCATCCGGCGCTCGAGGTCGACACCCGGACCGGGGAGACCGTGGCGGTGGCCGGCCGGGTCGTGCTCGCTCGGACCGGCGGCAAGCTGTGCTTTGCGACCCTGCAGGAGGGCAGCGCCCAGCTCCAGGTGATGATCAGCTTCGAGGGCGTGGGGGAGGAGCGCCTCGCGGCCTGGAAGTCCGATGTCGATCTCGGCGACCATGTCGGTGTCACCGGCGAGGTCATCAGCAGTCGCCGTGGCGAGCTCAGCATCCTGGCCGCCGACTGGCAGCTGACGAGCAAGGCGTTGCGGCCGCTGCCCGACAAGCACCGCGGGCTGACCGATCCCGAGGCGAGGGTGCGGCAGCGCTACGTCGACCTGGTGGTCAACCCGACCAGCCGGCAGATGGTTCGTGATCGAGCGACCGTCGTCCGCACTGTGCGAGATGTGCTGCACAACAGGGACTTTGTCGAAGTCGAGACGCCCAGCCTGCAGCTGGTGCACGGCGGTGCGGCTGCCCGCCCCTTCACGACCCACCTCAACGCGCTCGACCTCGACGTCACGCTGCGCATCGCCCTGGAGCTCTACTTGAAGCGCGCGGTGGTCGGCGGCATCGACCGGGTCTTCGAGATCGGCAAGAACTTCCGCAACGAGGGCATCGACAGCACGCACTTCCCGGAGTTCACGATGCTCGAGTTCTACGAGGCCTACGGTGACTACGACACGGTGGCCGACCTCACCCGGGTGATAGTGCTCGAAGCAGCCCGGGCGATCGGGCGCACCGTCCTCGCGGACGGCGCGATCGACCTGGCAGCGCCGTGGCGCAGCGCCACGCTCCACGGGCTGCTGTCGGAGGCGCTCGGTGAGCCGCTGGATGCGGGCACGCCGCTGGCGCACCTGGTCGCCGTCGCGGCGGCGCACGACATCGCCCTGCAACCCGGTTGGGATGCCGGCGAGGTGGCCCTCGAGCTGTTCGAGAAGCTCGTCGAGCACACCCTGCTGCAGCCGACCTTCGTCCGCGACTACCCGGTCAGCGCACGCCCGCTCGCCCGTCAGCACCGCGACGATCCGCGGCTCGCCGAGGCCTGGGATCTCGTCGTCGGCGGCGTCGAGTTGGCGACCGGGTATTCCGAGCTGGTCGACCCGGTCGAACAGCGCCGCCGCCTCACCGCCCAGTCGTTGAAAGCTGCCGGCGGGGACGCCGAGGCGATGCAATTGGACGAGGACTTCCTGCGGGCCCTGGAGCACGGCGCGCCACCGATGGGTGGCCAGGGGATGGGGATCGACCGGCTCGTCATGCTGCTCACCGGTCAGCCCATTCGCGAGACGATCCTGTTCCCACTCGTCCGGCCAATTGTCAGCGCGGCCCAGCCGGGCTGACGCATTTGCCCAAGAATCCGCCCGGCGGCGCGGGGTTTGCAATTGTGCGGCTGGCCGTGCAATGCTTCGTCTTCGTTTCTGAGCAATCGAGGGGAATCATGGCGCAAAGAGTTCAGGTGCTGCTCGTGTGCGACCTGCACGAAGATGAGGTCGAGGGCGAGGAGACGATCGCGTTCGGCTTGGACGGGTCGACCTATGAGATCGATGTCTGCGAGGAGCACGCAACCGAGCTGCGGGATGCCTTCGCGCCGTACGTCGGGGCAGCCCGCCGGGCCGGCCGGGCAGGCTCCACCGCCCCACGGCGGTCACCCCGCGCGGCGAAGCCGGCCGGTGGCAGTGACCGGGACCGGGTGCAGGCCATCCGCGAGTGGGCCCGCCAGCACGGTCACACCGTCAGCGAGCGGGGACGCCTGTCGTCCGCAGTGGTCGAGTCGTACGAGGCCGCGCACTAGGTCGGTGCACTGAAAGCACAGAAAGCACTGCCAGCACGGCCCGCGCCGCACGGTGCGGGCCGTTCTGCTGTCGGCGTATCGGGAAGGCTCCGTACAGCGGGAACGGTCCTGCGAGGTGCATGGTTGGACCAGTCATCGGACGAGCTCGGCGGTCACCCGTCGAGGATCGTCGTCCGGGTCTACTGTGCGGAGGAGGTCGGGTCGGTCCGGCACCCCGCCCCGTGAGGAGCGACAGCATGTTCGAGAGGTTCACAGACCGAGCCCGCCGGGTGGTCGTCCTGGCCCAAGAAGAGGCCCGGATGCTCAACCACAACTACATCGGCACCGAGCACATCCTGCTCGGGCTGATCCACGAGGGTGAGGGCGTCGCCGCGAAGGCGCTCGAGTCGCTCGGCATCTCGCTGGAGGGCGTCCGCAGCCAGGTCGAGGAGATCATCGGCCAGGGCCAGCAGGCGCCGTCCGGCCACATCCCGTTCACCCCCCGGGCCAAGAAGGTGCTGGAGCTCTCGCTTCGCGAGGCGCTGCAGCTGGGCCACAATTACATCGGCACCGAGCACATCCTGCTCGGGCTGATCCGCGAGGGCGAGGGCGTCGCCGCCCAGGTCCTCGTCAAGCTCGGGGCCGACCTCAACCGGGTGCGCCAACAGGTCATCCAGCTGATCTCGGGCTACCAGGGCAAGGAGGGCCAGGCCGCCGGCGTCGGTGGCGGGGTCCAG
>JBKJOO010000237.1:0-5919 GCA_046595615.1 Mycobacteriales bacterium
CGACATGTCCGCATCGCCCTGCACGAACATCGTCTCCAGATACCAATCCGGATCGACCTTACGGAAGACCGTCTCGTAATCCATCGTCCACTGCGACTGACCAGCCGGGTTGAACCCCGAGTGGAACGCATAGAACGTCTCGATGAACGCCTCACCGTACTTATTCTTACAATTCTCCGCCGACGCATCCCAAAACCCAGTGTGCGCATCCATCACGAACTTGCCGTCCTTCATGCCAAACTCCTGTCGTCGGGTTCAGGGATCGGTACGTACTGCTCAGGAAACGCGGCGAGCGCCGAGCGGCATCAGGTCGCGGCCATGCAGGGTGTTGAGCAGAATGCCGCCGGCCAGCCAGAAGGCAGCGACGCCATCGGCGAGACCGGCATATCCGGCCGCCTTGGTGAGATTGACCGCTGCGTCGCCACCCAGGATGTTGGCGAGGCCGGCCAGGAAGAGAACGGTGGCGAGCAGCGCGAAGGCGATCGTCGCGGTCTTGTTGACGAGCAACGCGGCGATCGTGAAGAAGACCGAGATAAGCGCCCACAGCAGGAAGTACGCGCCGACGGCCTCGCCGAAGGCACTCGCGGTCTTGGCATCCGCGGTGGCCGGCGGGCTGAAGAACTTCAGCGCGATGCCCGTCGACAGCAGGAAGACGGCGTAGACGATGCCGAAGGTCCCCCCGAACAAGTCGCCGTTTCGGATCTCATACAGGCCACCAATCCCGATCGCCCCGAAGCCGACCACCATCGCGATGGGGATGAACAGCGCGTTGGTGCCCAGGATCCCGGTGTTGGCGAGCGAGAGCATTGTGATGACGATGGCGAAGCCGAAGACAGACGTCGGGATGCCACTTGCCAGCGACGGCAGTGACGTGACTGCTGTCTCGGCCGGCATGGCCGGCTGGACGGGCTCGGTGCGGGCCTGGGTTGAGACGCCGGGCTCGACCTGGGTGCTGGACATGGTTACCTCACGGGACAGGGCCGCGGACTGGCGGCACGGAGGTCCGTCTGGCCGGTGCGCGCCGGACGGGCAGTCGTCCGGGGAGGACAACGTGACCGAAACGAACACCCGTCACGCCGTGAGCACAAGCCCTACTTGGCGGTAACTTTGCCGCAATGCGCCGAAACACCCGGGGCCATCCAGATCGCCTGAACGGTCCTTGTCAACCGTCCCGCGGCATGCCAACATCATCTGTCAACACGGGCATTGACCCCACCCGAAGGGCGCATCATGGCGATCGTCAACTCGTACTATTCCAGCGATGTTCACGGCGCTTTCGAGGTCGCCGAACTCGGCGATCTCGCGCTGGAAGACGGCGCGACGCTTCGCGGCTGCCAACTCGGCTACCAGACGCTCGGCGAGCTCAATGGGGCCAAGGACAACGCCATCCTGGTGACCAGTTGGTTCTCCGGCAACCACGGCATCATGCGCGACACCTACGTCGGCGCGGGCCGGGCGCTTGACCCCGCCACGTACTTCATCGTGCTGGTCAACCAGCTCGGCAGCGGTCTCGGCACCTCACCGCACTCCCTCGACGGTCCCTACGGCGGGGCTCGATTCCCACGCGTCCGGATCGGCGACGACGTCGTCGCGCAGGAGCGCTTGCTGCGGGAGGTGCTCGGGGTGGAGCAGCTCGCCCTCGTCTTCGGCGGCTCGATGGGCGCGCAGCAGACCTACGAGTGGGCGGTGCGCTTCCCGGACCGGGTGCAACGGGCCGCGCCCCTCGCCGGAACTGCCCGCAGCTACGAGCACTGCCAGATGTTCGTCCAGACGTTCGTCGACGCCCTGCTCACGGACCCGGCCTATGCCGACGGCTCCTACACCCGCTCCGCTGACGTGCAGGTCGGCCTGCGACGACTGACCCGGGCGTTCGGCCTGCTGCTGATGTCGAACACCTTCTGGACCGACGAGCACTGGCGGGCGCTCGGCTTCAGCTCAGCCGAGGACTTCCGGATCGGTTTCCTGGAGGGCTACTTCGGGCCGATGGACCCGGCGGACCTGCTCTGCATGGCGTGGAAATGGCAGCACGGGGACGTCAGCCGGCACACCGGCGGCGACCTGGCTGCGGCGCTCGGCCGGATCACCGCGAAGACCTTCGTGCTGCCGATCAGCAGCGACCAGTTCTTCCCGGTCGAGGACTGCGCCGCCGAGCAGGGGCTGATCAAGGGCAGCGAGCTCCGCGTCATCGAGGACGTCCACGGCCACGCCTCACTGTTCGGCCTCGGCTCGTCGTACAGCGCCCAGATCGATCAGGCGCTGTCGGACCTGCTCGCGATGTGAGCGAGGACCTGCCGGAGTTGGCCGATGCGTTGCCCGGCGCGCAGCGCTGGTGCCGCCAGGGCTTGGAGCGGCTCGATGCGGCTGACCACGCCGGCACGGTTCAGAGCCTGGTGGGCCTGCTCGAAGCTGCCGGTGGGCTGGACGTCGGCAACACCGTGCGCAGCCATCTCGAACGCGTGGGTGGGTTTCGGCCGGCGCTGCGCGCCACCGATGGGGCGCGTCGTGCCCTGTTGGCCGCGGCTCTCGAGCTCTTCCTCGCCGCGGAGCAGGACCTCCGGCAGGCCCTGGGGCGGGCCGGCCTGACGTCAACCGGCAGCAACGACGACGACGCAGCCGCAGTACGACGAGACGAGCGGGCCGCCTTTGCGCAGCGCGTCCTCACGGCTCGACGAGAGGCCGTGGAGGCCGTGCTGCGGGCCCTTGCCGGATCCGGCGAGGACGAGGCGATCAGCGCCTGAGCGGTCCTGCTGAGTGGATGCGGTCAGTCGGCGATCGGCGCGACCCCGCTCGCGTGCCGGCGGGCCAGTGCCCGATAGGCCTCGGGATTGTGCTCGACCCACCAGGCGGCGCCGTCGGTGAGCGGGCCTCGCACCACCGCGGGCGAACCCAGCACCAGCATCCCGTCCGGGACCACGGTGCCGGGGGTGACCAGACTGCCGGCGCCGACCAGGCATCGAGCGCCGATCCGGGCGCCGTCCTGCACCGTCGCGCCGTTGCCGACCACCGCCTCGGCCCCGATCACCGCGCCGTGCACAACGCACAGGTGCCCGATCGTGGCCCCGGGGCCGATCTCGGTCACCGGGTCGTCACCGCCGTGCAGCACCGAGCCGTCCTGCACGTTGGCCCCCGCGCGCAGCACGATCGGCCCGTAGTCGGCGCGCAGCACCGCGCCGTACCAGACCGAGGCGTGCGCCTCGACCGTGACGTCGCCGACAAGGGTCGCCGTCGGCGCGATGAACGCGGAAGGGTCGACGGTGGGGGCCTTGCCCTCAAAACTGAACAGCGGCACTACAGGCCGATCCGATCAGCGAGGCGGGCGCGCTGCGCGGCTGGGCCGCCGTACAGCGCGCTGTCGGTCCAGGCGCGACGGAAATACAGATGGGCGTCCTGTTCCCAGGTGAAGCCGATCCCGCCGAGCAGCTGGATGTTCCAGCCGGCCGCGAAGGTATAGGCGTCCGACGCCTCGGCCTTGGCCAGCGGCGCGACCGCCCCGAGCTCGGCGCCGCCGGCATCGGCGACGTGCACGGCGTACATCGCGGCCGCCCGCGCGCCGTCCAGCCCGACGACCATCTCGGCCAGCCGGTGCTTGACCGCCTGGAAGGACCCGATCGGCCGGTTGAACTGCAGCCGGGTCTTGGCGTAAGCCGTCGCCATCGCCAGGCACGCCTCGATACCACCGACCATCTCGCTGGCGAGCAGCGCACAGGCCAGGTCGACCAGCTCCGCCAGCCCGCCGGCCTGCCCCAGCGGTACGGCCGGCGTGCCCTCGAGCCGCACCTCGGCGACCGGACGGGTGAAGTCCAGGGCGTCCTGTCGGGTGCGGGTCAACCCGGGGGCGTCGCCTTGCACGACGTACAGCCCCACCTCGCCCTCGCTGGTCGCGCTGACCAGCAGGACGTCGGCGCTGTGCCCGTGCTCGACGAGGGTCTTGGTGCCGGTCAGGGTGACGCCGTCACCGCGGGACAGCGCGGTCGTCTGCAGCCCACTCGCGCCGGTGGGGCTGGCCAGCTCGGTCATCGCGAGGGTGGCGACCGTCTCGCCGGTGGCGATCCCCGGCAGCAGGTCCTTCTGCGCCTGCTCGCTGCCGAGGCGCAGGACGGCCAGCGAGGCCAGCAGCCCCGCGATGTACGGCGAGTTGGTGAGCGCCCGGCCGGTCTCCTCGAGCACCACGGCCGGCTCGAGCAGACCGGTCCCGGAGCCGCCGTACTCCTCCGGCAGGTGCAGCCCGGGCAGGCCGAGCTGGTCGCTCATCTGCCGCCAGAGCGCGACGTCGTAGCCGAGCTCGGTCGCACTGCTTGCCCGCACCTGCGACAGCGGGCCCTTGTCGGTGAGGAACCGGCGCAGTGAGCGTCGGAAGTCGTCCTGATCGCTGCTGAAGGCGAAGTCCATCTCAGCCCCTCCTGCTGGCGAGCTCGCGGAACGGGCCGCTGTCCAGCCGCGGTTCCTTGGGCAGGCCGAGCAGCTGCTCACCGATGATGTTGCGCTGGATCTGCGAGCTCCCTGCGTAGATCGTGCCGGCCCGGGCCGCCAGGAACGTCTCCACCCAGGACCGCGGGGAGTTCTCGGTGCCGGCCTCTGGCATCTGGAGCATCCCGCCGGTCGGCTGGCCGGTGGCGGCAAGGGCCTCCGGGCCGAGGATCTCCATCGCCAGCTCGGTGTAGGCCTGGAAGTACTCCGACCAGATGATCTTGCTGATCGCAGACTCCGGGCCGAGCGGTTGGCCCGACAGCGACCGGGTGAGGGCCTGGTAGCCCCGAAAGCGCATCACCTCGACCCGGCCGTAGCACCAGGCCAGTCGGTCGCGAATCCTGGGGTCGCTGGTGAGACCGCGCTCGCGGGCCAGGGCGATGAGCCGGTCGAGATCGCCCCGGAAGCGGATGGCATCGGTCGTCGCGGTGACGCCGCGCTCGAAGCCGAGCAGCGCCATCGCGATCCGCCAGCCGTCGTTCACGGCGCCCACGACCTCGCCCGCACCGGTGCGCGCGTCAGTGAAGAACACCTCGTTGAACAGTGCATAGCCGGCCATGTTGGTGATCGGCCGCACCTCGACACCGGGCTGGTCCATCGGCACGAGCAGGAACGAGATGCCCTTGTGTTTTGGGGCTCCCGCGTCGGTCCGGGCCAGCACGAAGATGTGATCGGCCAGTTGCCCGGCTGAGGTCCAGGTCTTCTGGCCGTTGATCACCCATTGGTCGCCGTCGAGCACCGCCGAGGTGCGGATGCCGGCGAGGTCCGATCCCGCCTCGGGCTCGGAGTAGCCCTGACACCAACGCTGTTCGCCGGACAGGATCCTCGGCAGGTAGTGCTGCTTCTGCGCCTCGGTGCCCAACTTGATCAGGGTGTTGCCCAGCATGCCGATGCCGAACGTGTCGTTCTCGCTCCCCATCGGGGCGCCAGCCAGGGCGAACTCCTCGGCGAGGACGACCTGTTCGACCAGGCTCAACCCGGCGCCGCCGTACTCCGTCGGCCAGGAGACGGCGAGCATGCTGTTCTCGCCGAGCTTCTTGCGCCACTGGGCACGGAACTGCTCGCGCTCGGACTCGGGCAGGCTCCCCAGGCCCGACCAGCCGGGGGGCAGCTCCCGCCCGAGGAAGGCCTTGACCTTCGTGCGGAACTCCTCGGCCTGCGGCGGGTAGTCGGCGTCCATGGACCGAGAGTAACGCTCGTCACTAGCCTTGTTCCATGGGGCGTCAGCAGGAGGGCCCGGTGCTGCTGATCGGTGGTCGGGAGCCCGGGCCGGTCGAGGTCCGACTCATCGGCGGACGAGTCGTGGAGGCGGCCCCGCGGCTGGACCGTCAGGCCGGGGATCGGGTGCTCGACCTCGGTGGGCGCTTCCTGAGGCACGGGTTGGTCGACGCACATGCCCACGTCATCGAGTGGGCCCGTGCGGTGCGCGATCTGGATCTGTCCGGCCTTCAC
>JBKJOO010000307.1:0-6164 GCA_046595615.1 Mycobacteriales bacterium
GTTGGCCTTCTCCACCGACTCCTACGTCGTGCGGCCCCGGCGCTTCCCCGGCGGGTCGATCGGCCACCTCGCGGTCCACGGCACCGTCAACGACCTCGCCATGTGCGGCGCCCGCCCGCAGTGGCTGTCGGCGGCGTTCGTGATCGAGGAGGGCTTCGCTGTCGCCGAGCTTACGGCTGTCGTCGCCGACATGGCCGAGGCGGCCGCGGCGGCCGGCGTCACGATCGTCACGGGCGACACCAAGGTCGTCGACAAGGGGGCGGCCGACGGCCTCTACATCACCACCGCCGGCGTGGGCGTGGTCCCGGCCGGGCGGCGCCTGGCCGCGGACCTGGTGCGGCCCGGCGACGTCGTGCTGATCAGCGGCACCCTTGGCGACCACGGCGTCGCGGTCCTGCTGGCGCGCGGGGAGCTCGACCTCGAGGCCGACGTGGTCTCCGACACCGCGCCGCTCAACCACCTGGTCGAGGAACTGCTCGCTGCGGCTCCGGGGACCCGCTGGCTGCGCGACCCCACCCGCGGCGGAGTGGGCACGGTCTGCAACGAGTTGGCCGCGCAGGCAGGCGTCGCCGTGGTGCTGCGGGAGGCGTCGCTGCCGATCCACCGGCCGGTCCTCGGTGCCTGCGACCTGTTGGGCATCGACCCGCTGTACGTCGCGAACGAAGGCAAGCTCGTCGCCGTCGTTCCCGAGGGGCAGGCGGCGGCGGCGCTGGCTGCGCTGCAGGCGCACCCGCTCGGTAAGGAGGCCGCCGTGATCGGCCGGATCGCCGCTGAGCCGCAGCGGATCGTGCTGCTCGAGACGTCCTTCGGCGGGACCCGCATCGTGGACATGCTGGTCGGCGACCCACTGCCCCGCATCTGCTGAGCGACCTGGCAGCGCTGTTGGACGCCCTACGCGGTGAAGTGATGAGCATCACCCCAAGGCCAGCTGGCTGTCGGTTCGGACAATGCTGCACAGCGTCTACGACCAGCCCTATGCCAAGGCAGTCCACGAGCAGTCGCCCGCATCCAGAACGCCCTGATCGAGAAGCTCCCCGCCGTCGCCGAGCACCTCGACGCAGCACGGACGAAACGGGCTTGTGTTCAGCACCTTCCCGAAGGATCTGGCGACAGGTCTGGAGCAACAACCCGCCAGACTTTTCTCCACCGGAAAGCCGTCGTTGGACCGATGTGGTCGGGATTTCCCCCGACCGAAGGCAGCGCATCCGCTTGGCTGGCGCCGTCCTCGCCGATCAGTACGACGAGTGGATCGAAGGCCGCTCTTTCGGTCTCGACGCCCTATAACGCCGGCTGACCCTCCTCTCTAGCCCATTGAGCCAGGAGGTCACCGGACCCCTGGCAGCCGCTGCCATCAGCGCCTACCCTGCCCACGCCACATCACCTGGTGGCCGCTTCACACACCACGTCCTAGGACTCGACCCACTGGTAAATGTCCGTCACACTTAGTGGTCAGGGTAGCGAGGTGATAGGAACCGGCGCGATGAAAGTCACTTCAAGAACCCCCGTGGGGGCGGAACAGGTGCCGGTTGATTCCGAACGAGCGGGCAAGCCAGGACCTCGTGCAGACGTTCCTGGATCGAGGGATGACCCGACGTCACTTCGTCCATCGGGCCTTGGCTCTCGGCTTCACGGCCACCGGCGCCGGCGCCCTGCTCGCCTCCTGTGACAGCAGCACGTCCCGCTCCACGCAGTCGGGTGCAAGCGGCGCCTCGTCCCCCGCCACGAGCAAGCAGCTGACCGGCAAGGTGCAGATCCTGGTCGGGTTCGGCACCGGCAACTCGCCGAACCAGGTGCAGGTGCAGCAGGCCTTGGCAGCGGCCTTCATGCAGCAGCACCCCAGGGTGACCATCGACTTCCTGCGAGTGCCGGACAGCTCCGACGCACGCACCAAACTGACCGTCCTCATCTCCGGCGGCCAGCCGCCAGACCTGGTCATGCCCGCAGGCCTGTACGGCATTTCGCTGTTCGTGGACCAGGACGTGTGGCTCGACTTGGGGCCGATGCTGCGGCGGGACGGGCTGACACTCGACGACTTCATCAGCCAGACCGCCCCGGCCACGCATGTCAGCAACTACTTCGGCAAGGACTCCACCAGCGTGATCGGCGTCCCCGTGAGCGTGCACGACCACGCGCTGGCGTACAACCCGCAGCTGTTCGCGAAGGCAGGCATCAAACCACCTCCGACGTCCTGGACAGACGACTCATGGACGCTGCAGAAGTCGTTCCTGGAGGCCGCGACGGCACTGACCAGGGACAAAAAGGGTCGCCACCCGGGCGAGGCGGGCTTCGACGCGGGCAACATCGCCCAGTACGGCGTGGGGCACTTCTTCCGAGAAACTGTCTTCTACGACTTCGGCGGTCACCTGTACGACCTGTCCTCCCGCAAGGCACAGTTCGACACGCCCGGCTCGATTGCAGGCATATCCTTCGCCGCCGACCTGGTCAACAAGTACCACGTGCAGCCGTCCCAGACGCAGGTCGCCGCGCTCGGTGCCGGGGGCGGCAAGGGCAACGAGGAGCAGTTTGCTTGGCGCTCGGGCAAACTGGCCATGATCGACATGTGTAGTTGCGACATCCGCAGCCCGTTCGGTACCAAGGTGCCGTTCCCGTTCGAGGCCGCCGCGATGCCGGCCGGGCCGGCCCGGCGCTTTGGCTTCCTCAACCTCGATGTAGGCGCGATTGTGAAGGCCAGCAAGAACCAGGACGTGGCCTGGGAGGTGCTCAAGTACTTCAGTTTCGACCCCTCCGCCGAGCGCAAGCTGTCCTTCGACAGCTACGGGGCGATTCCGCCACTGAAGCAGAACCAGGACGCCTTTCCAACCGGGATCAAGCAGGAGCTACCCAACGTCAATCCAAGTGTCTGGCTGGACGGCTTGCCGTCGTCCTCGCCGGAGAACGAGGCTTGGTTCCCGGCCTTCGCCGAGGTCAATGACCTCGTCGGGAAAGCCTTCGACAACATCCTCGCCGGCAAGGATGCCCCCGCCAAGGGCATGAAGGCGCTGCAGGCTGACGCGCAGGCCAAGATCGACACATGGTTCAAGACCCACAAACTTCCCTCGGGGTGACCGCGGTCCGCTCCCGGCGTGCCAGGCGGGAGCGGCTCGCTGCCTACGCCTTCCTCGCACCCTGGACGTTGGGGTTTCTGGCCTTCACCGCCGGACCCATGCTGGTGTCGCTCGCCCTGTCCTTCAGCGACTACCCCATCCTGCACCCCAGCCAGACTCAGTACGTGGGGTTGGCCAACTACGACAGGGCGTTCAACGACCCGGTCCTGGCTCACTCCATTCTGGTCACGCTGCTGTTCGTCGCCTTGTCCGTCCCCGCGGACCTGGTGCTCGGGCTCGTTCTCGCCATGGTGCTCAACACCAAAGCCCGCGGTGTCGGAGTGTTCCGTACGGTCTTCCTGCTCCCCGTCATGATCGCAGGGACGGGTGGCGCGTCGGTGGCGGTCGCGCTGCTGTTCCTGTGGCTGTTTCAGCCGCAGTTCGGGCTCCTCAACTATCTGCTCGGGCTGGTCAACGTGCCACCGCAGCTGTGGGTTGCCTCGTCTCGCGAGGTGGTCCCCGCGCTGGCGCTGATGAGCCTGTGGGGGGTGGGCCGGTCCATGCTGATCTATCTGGCTGCGCTGCAAGGTGTCTCCACCGACATACTGTCCGCGGCGGAAATCGACGGGGCGAGCGCCTCGCGGCGCTTCTGGGCGATCACCCTGCCCTTGATCAGCCCAGCCATCCTGTTCAACCTCGTGCTCGACCTGATCGGGGCCCTGCAGACGTTCACCCAGGCCTACGTCGTGACCGCAGGCGGTCCTGGCGACTCCAGCCTGTTCTACCTGCTCTACCTCTACCGCAACGCCTTCACCTACTTCCAGATGGGCTACGCGTCGGCGCTCGCCTGGCTGCTGTTCGCCTTCACCATGCTCGTCACGGCGCTGCTGTTCCGCAGCGCCCGGTTTTGGGTCTTCTATGGCGGGAGCGCCCGGTCATGAGCAGCGGCCTGGCGCCCCCGCTGCGCGCCCCTTCGCGGGCCCTCACCGTCCATGGTCGGCGACGCGCCCAACGCTCGCTGACCTACGTCGTCGCACTCGTGGGCTGCACCGCCGTACTGGTCCCGGTGCTGTGGATGGTGTCTACGGCGCTGAAGACCGACAATGCGGTTTTTACCGCGCCCCCCCAGCTCATCCCCGCCTCGCCCGCGTACAGCAACTTCCACCAGGCGACCACGCTGATCCCGTTCTGGCACTATGCCCGCAACAGCCTGCTCGTGGCGGGACTGGGAGCCGTCGGGACGGTCCTGTCTTCGGCGCTTGTCGCCTACCCGCTGGCCCGGTTGCGCGCCCGCGGTCTGCGCCTCGCGTTCGTCCTGATCCTGGCCACGATGCTGCTGCCGCAGCAGGTGCTGTTGGTCAGCCAATTCGTCATCTTCTCCAAAATCGGCTGGTACGGAAGTTATCTGCCCCTGATCGTCCCGTCCTTCCTCGGCGGCGGCGCGTTCAACATCTTCCTGCTCCGGCAGTTCTTCCTCACCCTGCCCGCTGAGCTCGACCAGGCCGCGCTGGTCGACGGGGCCGGCCACTTCCGGATCTTCTGGCAGATCATCCTGCCGCAGTCCGTGCCGGCCCTCGTCGCCGTCGGCCTGCTGGACTTCGCCTCGAAGTGGAACGACTTCCTCGGTCCGCTGATCTACCTCAACAGGACGGACACGTACACCCTGCCGCTGGGACTGGCCAGCTTCCACGACCTCTACAACACGTCCTGGAACTTCCTGATGGCCGACACGCTGCTGGCCGTGGTGCCGACCGTCATTCTGTTCTTCCTCGGCCAGCGGCTGCTCGTCCGGGGTTTCGCGAGCACCTCCACCCGTGGCTGACCTCATCGCGAGCCGCTGATGGCGCACGTCAGCATCCGTGGCCTGACCAAGCGCTACGGCACCGTCGAAGCAGTCTCCAACGTCTCGCTCGAGATCCGGGACGGCGAGTTCCTGGTGCTGCTGGGCGCATCTGGCTCCGGCAAGTCGACCATCCTCAAGATGATCGCCGGCATCGAGGAGTTGGATGGCGGCGAGATCTGGATCGACGACGTGCGCGTCGACCCCTTGTTGCCGGGCAGCCGGGACATCGCCATGGTCTTCCAGTCCTACGCGCTTTATCCCCACATGTCCGTGGCGCGCAACCTCGGCTTCCCTCTGCGCGCGGCCGGTGTCGACCGGGACGAAGCCCGGCGCCGGGTCGAGGAGGTCGCCGCACTGCTCGGCCTGGGTGACCTGCTGCACCGGCGACCGGCCCAGCTGTCGGGCGGCCAGCAGCAGCGGGTCGCCCTCGGCCGGGCCATCGTGCGGCAGCCGAAGGCCTTCCTGATGGACGAGCCGCTGTCCAACCTCGACGCCAAGCTTCGCACCCGCACCAGGCTGGAGTTGGCCCGTCTCCACGAGCGCCTGGCGGTCACCACCGTCTACGTCACGCACGACCAGGTCGAGGCGATGACGATGGGGCACCGGATCGCCGTGATCGACAGTGGCGTGCTGCACCAAGTGGATCCGCCCGAGGTCATCTACGAGTACCCCGCCGACCTCGTGGTCGCCGACTTCCTGGGCTCCCCGCCGATGAACCTCGTGCCGGTGAGGGCCGAGGAGATCGGCGGCCGGGTCACCGTCCGTGGCGACGGGGTCGCTTTGGCCTTTGCTCTCGACCAGCTCGACCCACAGGTGCGGGCGGGGCTGGCCGAGGTCGGCTCGTCGGGCCCTCTCGTGCTCGGCGTTCGGCCGGAGTACCTCCGGATCGGCGCCGGACCGGCGGGAACGACGGTCACGGCGAGCGTGGACCGGGTCGAGCTGCTCGGCAACGAACGGGTCGTGCATCTTGGCATCGGAACGGCCGCCTTGGCGGCTCGCGTTCCGGTCGCCGTCAAACCCACGGTCGGCGAGCTGGTCACGGTGGCCATCGACACGGCCGGCATCCGGTTCTTCGACGTCGGCACCGGGCAGCTGCTGGGTCGCGGCGGAAGAAAGGGCTAAGAGCTCGTCCCCCGTGCGCTAGCGGGGCAGCAGGGGGTCAAGAACTTTCGAAGTCCCATTCTCTCGGCGCAGCAGGGCATCTCGCTCCTACGGCCCGCCGCTCACGCGATGTTCATCGGTGGATCCAGGATTAGGCCTCGTTCGCTCACCACCAG
>JBKJOO010000308.1:0-4908 GCA_046595615.1 Mycobacteriales bacterium
CAACGTCATCGAGGCGGCGGCGGCGGCGGGCGTCACGTCGGTGGTGTGCCTCAGCACGGACAAGGCGGTCTACCCCGTCAACGCGATGGGGATGTCCAAGGCGCTCATGGAGAAGACGGCCCAGGCATTCGCGAGGAATCATCCTGGGTCGGCGACGACGGTGTCCATCACCCGCTACGGCAACGTGATGTACTCCCGCGGCTCGGTTATCCCCCTCTTCGTCAACCAGATCCGGGCGGGCCAGCCGCTCACCCTGACGGAGCCCGGGATGACCAGATTCCTCATGTCGTTGCAGGAGTCGGTCGACCTCGTCGAGCATGCTTTCTTCCATGCCGAGCCCGGGGATCTGTTCGTCCGCAAGGCTGCTGCCTGCACAGTCGAGACCCTCGCGCGCGCAGTCGCCAGCCTGCTCGGTCACGATGACCACCCGATCACGGTGATGGGGACCCGACACGGCGAGAAGTTGCACGAGACCCTTCTCAGCCGGGAGGAGATGGCCAAGGCGACCGATGAAGGTGACTACTTCAGGGTTCCGCTCGATGCGCGGTCGCTGGAATACGAGCTGTATTTCGAGGAGGGTGAGCGCGACGTCCAGCTCACCCGGGACTACACCTCCGAGAACACCACGCGACTGGACGTGGAGCAGACGAAGGACCTGCTGCGCACCCTGCCTGAGGTCCAGCGGCTTCTGGAGCCGGCGGCCCGGTGAAGATCCTCCTCACGGGAGCGGGCGGCTTCGTCGGCTGGCACACCAGGGTCCGCCTCCGGGCGCTCACCGATCACGTCGTCGTCCCTGTCGATCGTGCGCAGTGGTCCGACCTGTCGGAGCTCATCACGGAGGCTGACGCCGTGATCCATGTGGCGGGCGTCAACCGTGCAACGCCTCAAGAGGTCGAGCAGGGCAACATCGACCTTGCCGAGTCGCTGGCCAAGGCGGTTCGAGCGGCTGGAACCGTCACCCGTGTCGCCTACGCGAACTCGAGCCAGTCCGGGAACCCGACACCCTACGGAGTCGGGAAGGGCGCTGCCGGGGAGATCCTGGCCTCTGCCGCCGGCGCGATCGGGGCGACCTACGTGGACGTGCGCCTCCCCAACCTCTTCGGGGAGCACGGGCGCCCCCACTACAACTCCTTCGTGGCCACCTTCGTAGATGCCGTGGTGGGGCACGTCGTGCCCGACATCGTCGACCGTCCCGTAGACCTGCTGCATGTCCAGGATGCCGCGCAGTCGCTGATCGACGGCCTCACCACGACCGAGCGGGTCCTCCAGCCCGTCGGGACCGGCACAACAGTGCGGACCGTCCTTGACCTCTTGACCTCCTTCTCGGACCTCTATTCCGACGGCGACATCCCACCGTTGACCGCGAAGTTTGAGGTCGACCTCTTCAACACGTTGCGTGCCGCGCTCTTCCCCGAGCACTACCCCATCGCCCTCACTGTCCGCCAAGACGAGCGGGGACGACTCGTCGAGACCGTTCGAGCTCACGGGGGTCAGGGCCAGACCTTCGTCTCCACGACCAGACCTGGCATGACTCGCGGTGACCACTTCCACCTGGCAAAGGTGGAGCGTTTTGTGGTCCTCAGTGGCATGGCGCGCATCTCCCTGCGCAAGATGTTCACCAACGATGTGGTCAGCTTCGACGTCCGCGGCGACGAACCCGTGGTCGTCGACATGCCCACGATGTGGGCGCACAACATCACCAACACGGGAGACACCGAGCTGACCACCCTCTTCTGGACGCATACCCTGTTCGACTCGAAAGCCCCGGACACGTTCTGGGAGCCCGTCAGCTCCGGAGCGGAGGTCCTCAGGTGACCAAGGTGATGACCATCGTCGGCACGCGACCAGAGGTCATCCGCCTCTCCAGGGTGATCGCGAGGCTCGATGCCACCGTGGAGCACGTCCTCGTGCACACGGGTCAGAACTACGACTACGAGCTCAACGGCATCTTCTTCGACGAGCTCCGGATCAGGAAGCCTGACCACTTCCTCGCGGTCGACACCTCAAGCCTGGGTAGGACCCTCGGCGAGGTCCTTATCAAGACCGAGGCCGTGCTGCGCGCGGAGCGCCCTGACGCCGTCCTCATCCTCGGCGACACGAACAGCTCCATCGCGGCCGTCATCGCCAAACGCATGCGCATCCCCGTTTACCACATGGAGGCGGGCAACCGGTGCTTCGACGAGAACGTCCCGGAGGAGACAAACCGCCGGCTTGTGGACCACGTGGCCGACTTCAACCTCGTCTACACTGAGCACGCCCGCCGCAACCTGCTGGCGGAGGGCCTGCACCCGCGCCGCATCCTGCTGACGGGTTCGCCCATGAAGGAGGTCCTGCTTCACCACCGAGACCAGTTCGACGCAAGCACGGTCCTCGATGACCTCGCCCTGAAAGCAGGCCGATACTTCCTGGTGAGCGCCCACCGCGAGGAAAACGTCGACAGTCCTGCCCGACTCGGGACGCTGCTCGACAGCCTCGAGGCCGCCTACGCCGAGTACCAGATGCCCGTGGTGATCTCGACGCATCCACGAACGCGGAAGCGCCTGGACGCCTTGGACCGCCACCTGTCGGCGGGGCTGGTCTTCCACGACGCGATGGGCTTCATCGACTACGTGCGGCTTCAACAGAAGGCCTTCTGCGTCCTGTCCGACAGCGGCACGATCAGCGAGGAGTCGTCGATCCTGGGCTTCCCGGCGGTGACCCTGCGCGACTCGATCGAGCGGCCCGAAGCCTTGGACGCCGGGTCCATCATCATGACGGGTCTGGACGCGGGCAACCTGCTCGAAGGGGTGCGGGCCGTCGTGGCCCAACCAGCGGAAACGCGCGTCATTCCGGACGAGTATGCCGTGGACAATTGTTCCCAGCGTGCGGTCAACTTCATCCTGTCCACCCATCGCCGTCATCAACATTGGGCCGGCATCCGGCCCTCGCGATAGCCGCGATCCATGAAGATTCCTGATGGCCGGAAGTCGTTGCTCTTACTCCGCCCGGGTTCATCCAGTCACCGTCGCATCCGCGCCATTCCTGTGCCGGCGTCCGATGACCGATAGGCGGGATGACGGGATGAACCCACGACCTCGTCGGGTCTTGGCCTTTACCGGGACTTTTGTGCCAGGTTACAAGGGTGGTGGTCCGGTCAAGTCCATGATGTACATCCTGGACAACCTGCCGCCGTCGGTCAACGTCACCTTGGTGACGGCTGACAGGGATCTCGGCGAGTCCTTGCCGTATCCGGGCCTGTCGGGGAAAGTAGTATCGCGGGGTCCCCACGAGATCTACTACCTGAATGCGCGCGACCCGCGGTCATGGATGCGCCTCTTGCGTTGGGCTAGACAAAATCCTGTCGACTTGATTTATGTCAACAGCCTGTGGTCCCCTCTGTTCACCGTGCTGCCGATCATCGCTCATCGAGTGGGCCTGCTGAAGTCCCGCCGAGTGCTCTTGGCCCCCCGCGGTGAGCTCTCTCCCGGAGCGCTCAGGATCAAGTCCACAAAGAAGCGGATATTTCTGCTTGCGTGGATCCCCCTGTTGCGCGGGATCGACCCGGTGTGGCACGCGTCCACCGAAATGGAGGAGCGTGAAATTCGTCAGGTCTTCCCGTGGGCCCGGACAATGGTGCAAATGGACAGCTCGGGTGACGCCCCCCGCACGGAGACCATCGCCAGCAGTGGGCGCCCCAGATTCGTGTTCATTAGTCGAATCTCGGAAATGAAAAACCTTGACTTTGCGCTCGAGGCATTGGGGCTCGTGAAATCCGAACTCGACTTCGACATCTATGGCCCGCTGGAAGACGCAAACTATTGGGCCACATGCCAACTCACCATGGACAAGTTGCCGGACAATGTTCGGGCGACATACCGGGGAACAATCCCACCCCAGCAGGTCCGCGAGACGTTCGCTCAGTATGACGGCTTCATTCTGCCAACACTCGGCGAGAACTTCGGGCATGTGATCATGGAGAGTTTGTCGGCTGGTTGCCCCGTGATGTGCTCTCAGGAAACGCCATGGACCGAGATCCTCGATCAAGGCGGGGGGGGCGCGCTGGCTCAGTTCGACGCACGGCTGTGGGCCAACGAGATCGAACGGTGTGCCCAGAAGACACCGACCGAGCGCGGCGATGCCAAGCGGACGGCGCTCGGGGCGTACGCCGAGTGGCGTCGGAGGCCAAGGCCGCCACTTGCGATCGTGTCAGCGCTTGGCGGATTGCCAGACGAGGCCATTTCGGCAGGTGACGAATCGTTGCCTCGCATCGCTCTGGTCACACAAGGCTATCAATCGGCCGGGGGCGTGCAATCTGTTGCCCGCTGGTTGGCCACGGGTTTGCGCGGTGCTGGGTTTGAAGTCGAGATCTTCGACCTCGCGACGTCGAGGGCTGACGCATACAGTCGCCGGCTGCTCTCTCCGGCAAGTTGGCGTCGCTCCACCCTTGTGGGGGCCGATCCATCTGAGGAACAGGTCACTCACGTTGGGGTAAACGCGGTTGAGTTCGAACCACTCAGATACCTTCCCCGAGCCGAACTCTCGGCGCAATTGGATCGATTCGACCTGGTCCAGGTGGTCGCCGGAGGTCCCGCGCTGGCTCTTGCCGCCGTCAGATGTCGGCGTCCAATCGTCCTGCAGGTCGCGACGACAGTTGCACGAGAACGGGCGTCGCAGCTAGCGACCACCAAGCCAGCCCTGGCGCTGTGGCGAGGTGCCATGACCTTCTCCACCTCACTGATTGAGCGTGAGGCCCTTCGTCGGGCTGATGTTGTCCTGGTGGAAAATGGACAGATGCGCGACTTCGTCCGCTCCGTCAGCCCGGCCCGCGTGGTCATGGCGCCCCCAGGGGTGGATACGGAGCGCTTCGCACCGCGCGCCGAGGGCTGGGACGGTGCCGGATATCTCCTGTCCGTGTGCCGGCTCGACGAT
>JBKJOO010000367.1:0-3009 GCA_046595615.1 Mycobacteriales bacterium
CCGATCCGCAGGCCCCTGACCTCGGCCTGCCGGGCGGCCGCGACGACCGGCGGCACCGGCGCGTCGATGGAGGTCGAGTCGGCCGGGTCGTGCCCGGCGATGACCTCGTGCAGCAGCGCGGCGTCGAGCACGGTCCGCGCGCACGGGCCGGCCTGGTCGAGGCTGCTGGAGAAGGCGACGAGGCCGTAGCGCGACACCCCTCCGTAGGTCGGCTTGACCCCGACCGTGCCGGTGACCGACGCCGGCTGCCGGATCGAGCCGCCGGTGTCGGTGCCGATCGCCAGCGGCGCCTCGTACGCCGCGACAGCGGCCGCCGAGCCGCCGCCGGACCCGCCGGGGATGCGAGCCGGATCCCACGGGTTGCGAGTCGGGCCGTAGGCGGAGTGCTCGGTGCTCGAGCCCATCGCGAACTCGTCCATGTTGGTCTTGCCCAGGATCACGACGCCGGCGGCCTTGAGCCGGGCCGTGACGGTCGCGTCGTACGGCGGCAGCCAGCCCTCGAGGATCCGGGAACCGACCGTGGTCGGGATGCCCCGGGTGCAGATGACGTCCTTGAGCGCCAACGGGACCCCCGCGAGCGGGCCGGTCAGCTCGCCCGCGTCGACCCGCGCGGCCTGGGCGAGAGCGCCGGCCTCGTCGACGTGGAGGAAGGCGTGCAGCTCGCCGTCGACCGCCCCGATCCGGTCCAGGTGGGCGCGGGTGACCTCGACGGCGCAGGTCTCGCCGGTCGCGATCGCCGCCGCGGTCCGGGCGGCGGTCAACCGGGTGAGGTCGCTCACTGCTCGTCGTCCAGGATGCGAGGTACCCGAAAGCGCCCGTCCTCGACCGCCGGCGCACCGGCCAGCACGTCGTCGCGGGACAGCGAGGCGACCACGACGTCGGGCCGGGTGACGTTCTCGAGGGGAACCGCGTGCGAGGTCGGCGGCACGTCGGCGGCGGCCACCTCACCGACCCGCGCGACGGCCGTCAGGATCACGTCCAGCTCGCCGACAAGGGCGTCCAGCTCGGTGTCGTCGAGCGCGAGCCGCGACAGCCGGGCGAGGTGCGCCACCTGCTCGCGGGTGATCTCGGGCATCCGGCTCCTTCGCCGTCGGGGACGGTGCAGAGCGTATCGGCCGGGCCCGGAGGGCCAGGGTCACCAGGTGGCAACACGGCCGCAACCTGACGACGGCACCATGTGGGGATGACGTACCTGCTGCGCGTCGTCCTGCCAGACCGTCCCGGCATGCTCGGCGCCGTCGCGACCGCGATCGGCCAGGCCGGCGGTGACATCGTCAGCCTGGACGTCGTCGAACGCGGACCGGAGGGGGCCGTCGACGACCTGCTCATCCAGCTCGCGCCGGGCGGCCTGGCCGACGTCCTGATCACCAGCGCCCAATCGGTGCCGGGCGTCATCGTGGAGTCGCTGCGGCCCTATCTCGGCGCCGACGACCTGCATCGTGACCTCGAGCTCGTCGACGAGCTCGCCGCCTCCCCCACCGAGGCGCTGCAACTCCTGGTCGACCTGGCCCCCGGCGTCTTCCGGGCCGGCTGGGCCTGCGTGTACGACGTTGCCGGCGGCGTCCTGGCCGGCAGTGCCGGTGCCCCCGACCTGGCCGAGGTCACGCTGCCGTGGCTGCCGCTCGCGACCGCCCGGCGGATGGACAGCCGCGAACAGTGGGTGCCGGAGCGCTGGGGGGTGCTCGGCACCGAGCTCAGCGCCGCCCCGGTCGGCGCGCCGACCCGGGTCGTGCTCGTCGGCCGGCCGGGCGGTCCGCGCTTCCGGGCCTCGGAGGTGCTCCGACTCGCGCACCTGGCCGGGATCGCCTCGACGGTGCTGAGCGTGCACGCCTGAGCCCGGCTCAGGGCAGGGCGAGCAGCCCGTCGCGGGTGGTGGCGTCCCGCTCGGCCAGCCAGGCCACCAGCTCGTCCGCGGGCAGCGCCCGGGCGAGCCACCAGCCCTGTGCAACGTCGCAGCCGACCTCGCGCAGCGCGATCCAGGTGCGTTCGTCCTCGACCCCTTCGGCCACGACCGACATGCCGAGGCCGCGGGCGAGGTCCACGACGCTGCGCACGATGGCCACGTCGCGGGCGCCGTCAGCCATCCGCTGGACGAAGGACCGGTCGATCTTGAGCTCCTGCACCGGGAGCTGCCGCAGATGACCCAGGCTCGACCAACCGGTCCCGAAGTCGTCCAGCGACAGCGAGACCCCGAGGGCGGCGAGCCGGCTCAGCTCGGCGCCGGCGCGCACCGGTTCGGCCATCAACGAGCCCTCGGTCACCTCGAGTTGCAACAGGTGGGCCGGGACGTCGTACGCGGTGAGACAGGCCGCGACGCGGTCGGTGAGGACGAAACCCGACAGGTCCCTGACGCTGACGTTGACCGCCACCTGCAGCAGCAGCCCCTGATTGCGCCAGGCGGCCACCTGGGCGAGTGCGCTGTCGAGGACCCACGCGGTGAGCTGCTCGATCAGGCCGCGCTCGGGATGGCGCCAGCGCACGAGCGCCTCGACGCCGGTCACCCGGCCGGTCGCGAGCTCGGCCTTGGGCTGGAAGTGCAGCTCGAGCTGGTCGGTCTCGATGGCCAGCCGGAGCTCGCCCAGCATCGCGAGGCGGCTGGTGGAGTTGCGGTCGCGACCGACGTCGTAGCGCTCGACCGCGCCCGACTCCTTGGACAGGTACATCGCGACGTCGGCCCGTTGCAGCAGCGCCTCGAGATCGACGCCGTCCGCCGGACAGATCGCCAAGCCGACACTCGCTCCGACGTCGATCAGCAACCCTTCGAGCACGATCGGCTCGGTCACGGCCTGACGCAGCCGGCTCACCGCATCGACGGCGTTCGTGGCGTCCAGGAGCTCGGGCAGGAGCACCGCGAATTCGTCGCCACCGAGGCGGGCGACGGTGTCGCAGGGTCGCACGGCGGCAGCGAGCCGCTGCGCGACCACCTGCAGCAGCCGGTCGCCGACGTGGTGGCCCAGGGTGTCGTTGACCTCCTTGAAGCCGTCCAGGTCGAGGACGAGGACCCCGGTT
>JBKJOO010000303.1:0-6982 GCA_046595615.1 Mycobacteriales bacterium
GGCCCCATGGTCGCCTACGGAGATCCGCATGCCCGGCGGCTCATCGAGTCGACAGCCGCCACCAGCGATCGGCCGGAAGTCGTGACCACGATCCCGCCGACCGGCGGGATGGCGAGGCACTCGTCGGCCCCACCTCACCGCTTGCTGAGCAGGCTGCCGCGCCCGTAGCCAGCCGTGGTCCAGTCCCGAGCGACCTCGACGCCGGCCATGACCGCGGGGTGACGACGGCTGTCCACAGGTCCCGGTCCCGCATCAGCGCGCCACACCTTCATCGGCGTCGGCGCCGACCCGGACCTCGACGCGTTCGCGGTCGACCACCGGACCAACCCCCCAGGTTGGGCCCGCTCCCCCCGCCCGCGCCCGCGCCCGCACGCTTGTGCTGGATCAGGCCGCGACGCGCCGGGCGGTTCGCAGCCCGATCCAGCACGAGCCGCGTCCTGCACCCGACGCGTTGCGAGCGGCCTGGTCCGTTGGGCCTGCTGACTCGGCGGGGTCAACGGGGCAGCCTCCGGGACAGGCTGTCGGAGGCCTCGACGAGACGATGGAGCGCAGCCTGCGAGTCCTGCAGGACCACGGTGTACGGCGCGGCTGCGTCCGGAGAACGTTTCCCTCGATCGGGTGAAGCCAGGCCATGGGGCTCAGCGGCCGAGCGCCCGGGACAGGCTCTCCGACGACTCGACCAGGCGATTGAGCGCCGCCTGCGAATCCTGGAGAACGACGGTGTATGGCGCGGGCTGCGTCCGGAGAAAATTCTCCTCAATCGGGTGCCGCCATGCCTCGCGGGCATCGACAAGGGCGCTCCAGACCGTCTCGGGGCCATGCTCATCGTCGCGCAGGACCTGGGACGCATCGGTGACGAGTAAGACCAGCCCAACGTCGCCAAGCCACGACAGGTCCCGAATGCATTCAAAGAATGCATTCGAGTTTTCGCCGTAATAGGACGGGAACTGCATCGCTGCCGCAAACTCATGATGCATGCAATCATGGGTGCGCATGCGCCTTCCCTGCACGATAGCGACGAAGGGCCCTCGGCCGCGAAGGACGTGGGCCCTGGCTGCAGCAGCCGGCTCGTCATCCGTTACCAGCACCAACCAGTGCTCAGGGTCCAGCTCGGTCCAATCATCAAAACCATTCACCGGACCCTCCTGAAACCCTTGTAGTGCGCGTCCGTGTAATACACGGCGGACGTGACCGTGTCGATGATGAGTCGACGACTATCTCTTCGGACACCACGTGCGGGGCGGAGAGCCATGTCGTATTCAAGGTAATTACCTTTCGGGAGAAGATTGTTCGGGTCATCATTCCGGAAGGAAGTATTGCCGGGCCAACCCTTGGGTGGACTGCCGTTGTGGGTGTCGAGCCACGCCAGCAGACCGTTGATCTGGGCCTGCGGCAGGTGCTTGGGCGGCAACTGACCGTGCACCTCGTGCTCGACGCCCTTGAACGGACCGAGCAGCCTCGCAGCGCGGGGCAGCAGGTCCTCCACCGTCGCTCCACCCAGCGCGAACGCCCCCGCCGTCGCCACCCGACCCGCGTCGACGTGGCCGGTCACCGTGTAGTCCTCGGCGGCCGCGGCGCCGCTCCAGGCCGTCGACGTCGCGAGCTTCGGCAGCACCCAGCGGGCGACCGGGTTCGCCGCCCCAGCTCCGAGACCGCCGACGATCCCAGCCAACCGACCACCCGCCGCGCCGTACGACACATCGGTCGCGGCGTGCCCGAGCAGCACCGGCACATCGAGGTGGCCGGTGCGCCCGACCTGGCGATACGCCTCCAGGTCGGTCAACCCAGCCGTGACGTACACCTGCGGGCGCAGGAACGCCGCGACGGCCCGCAGCGCCTGCAACGCCCGCACCGCCACGGTGACCGCCTCGGCGGCCTCGGCGGCGGCGGCACCCGCGGCGGTGACCGCCGAGGCCGTCGCGACGACCTCGGCCCCGACCAGGGCCCCGTCGACCGCCGCCGCGGCGGGCGCAGCGGCCCCCACGGTCACCACGACGACCGTCGCGGTGACGACGACGACCGCGGCGACCGTGAGCACCTTGCCCCACGACCAGTGGTGCTGGCGGTGCGCGTGGTCCAGCGCCGCGGCGTACCGCTCGAGTCGGTCAGCCGCCTCGCGCAGCGCCGTCGAGACGTGCCGGGTCTGCGCGTCCAGCACCACGAGCGGGTGCTGCGCCGCCGTCGCAGACGCCCCGGTCCAGCAGCGATGTGCGTCGTCCATCACCCGGTGCGCCTGCCGCTGAGCCACCTCGACCTCGTCGGCGGCCCGCCGCATCGCCCCAGCCAGCCGCCGGGCTGCAGCGCTGTCACCACCCGGCGGCTTCGGCAGGTGGAAGACCTGCGCCTGCGCGAGCTCTGGCACGGCGAGCGTCGTCACCGGAACAGCCCCCGGTCCAGCTCCCGCACGCACGAGGCGACCGCCGCCAAACCAGCCTGCACCTGCCGATGATCGTGCACGAGGACGTCGAAGCCGTGCTGCACCGCCGACCGAAGCTCGGCCGTCGCGCCCTGACCCGCCCCGCCGAAAGCGCCCTGCGACGCCGCGAGCACCGCCAGCAGGTCGTCCCGAGCGGCCTCGACGCCGGCCACCACCCCGGCGTACGCCCCGGCATGCAACGACAGCTCATCCGGCCGGATCCTGATGGTGCTCACGCAGACAGACGGTGCCAGAAATCGCCGTGGCGTGACGACGGCTGTCCACAGGTCCCGGTCCGGCGGCGTCGTCCGCGACCTCGATAGGCTCCGCCGGCCACCTGCCGAGGGAGCTCCGTGCGTAAGGTCCTGATCGCCAACCGCGGCGAGATCGCCGTCCGGGTAGCCCGCGCCTGCAAGGACGCCGGCCTGCTGTCGGTCGCCGTCTACGCCGAACCCGACCTCGACGCGCTGCACGTGCGGGTCGCCGACGAGGCGTTCGCCCTCGGCGGCAGCACGCCCGGCGAGTCCTACCTGCGCATCGACAAGATGCTCCAGGCGGTCAAGGACTCCGGCGCGGACGCGGTCCACCCCGGCTACGGCTTCCTGTCCGAGAACGCCGAGTTCGCCCAGGCCGTGATCGACGCCGACGTCACCTGGATCGGTCCCTCCCCCGACGCCATCGCGGCGCTCGGCGACAAGACGACGGCCCGGCACATCGCGCTCAAGATCGGCGCGCCGCTCGCACCAGGCACCCCCGACCCGGTCAAGGACGTCAGCGAGGTCATCGCCTTCGCCGAGCAGTACGGCGTACCGGTGGCCATCAAGGCGGCCTTCGGCGGCGGCGGCCGGGGGCTCAAGATCGCCCGCACGATGGAGGAGATCCCGGAGCTGTATGAGTCCGCGGTCCGCGAGGCCGTCGCGGCGTTCGGGCGGGGCGAGTGCTTCGTGGAGCGCTACCTCGACAAGCCGCGGCACGTCGAGACGCAGGTGCTCGCCGACAGCCACGGCAACGTGGTCGTCGTCTCGACCCGCGACTGTTCGCTGCAGCGCCGCTACCAGAAGGTCGTGGAGGAGGCGCCCGCACCGTTTCTCTCCGCGGAGCAGACCGCACAGCTCTACGACGCCAGCAAGAAGATCATCACCGAGGCCGGCTACGTCGGCGCCGGCACCTGCGAGTTCCTCGTCGGGCAGGACGGCCTGATCAGCTTTCTCGAGGTCAACACCCGGCTGCAGGTGGAGCACCCGGTCACCGAGGAGGTCACCGGGGTCGACCTCGTTCGCGAGCAGTTCCGGATCGCCGACGGCCTGGCGCTGAGCTTCACCGATCCCGAGCCGCGCGGCCACGCCTTCGAGTTCCGGATCAACGGGGAGGACCCCGGCCGCGGGTTCCTGCCCGCCCCCGGCACGGTCACCCGCTTCGTGCCGCCACTCGGCCCCGGCGTACGCGTCGACACCGGCATCGAGTCCGGCTCGGTGATCGGCGGAGCCTTCGACTCGCTCCTGGCCAAGCTGATCGTCACCGGCGCGACCCGCGAGCAGGCGCTCGAACGGTCCAGGCGGGCGCTCGATGAGATGCAGGTGGACGGGATGGCCACGCTCATCCCGTTCCACCGCAAGGTGGTCCGCGACCCAGCCTTCACCGGCGACCCGTTCACCGTCCACAACCGCTGGATCGAGACAGAGTTCGACAACGACCTCCCGCCGTACGCCGGGGCGGGCGGCACCGCCGACGAGGCCGAGCCGCGCGAGGTCGTGGTCGTCGAGGTCGGCGGCAAGCGCCTGACGGTCTCGCTCCCGGCCGGGCTCGGTGGCGGCGCCGGGCCGGCCAAGCAAGCCCCCCCCAAACGGGCCGCCGGCAAGAAGGCCGGCGCGGCGTCGTCCGGCGACGCTCTCACCTCGCCGATGCAGGGCACGATCGTGAAGGTTGCGGTCCAGGACGGCGCGACCGTCGCGGCGGGCGAGCTCATCGTCGTGCTGGAGGCGATGAAGATGGAGCAGCCCCTCAACGCCCACCGGGCCGGCACCGTGACCGGGCTGTCGCTCACGATCGGCGAGGTCGTGACCAGCGGCGCCACCATCTGCGAGATCAAAGGCTGACCCCGCACCAGGACCTGGACGCGGACCCGAACCCGCACCCGGACCCGGACCCGGCGACGCGGTAGCGGGCCCGCTCAGGAGTCGTGGAGCATCAGCTGGCGGGCCGCCTCGGTGATGGAGCCACCGAGCGAGGGGTAGATCGAGAAGGTGTGGGCCAGCTGGTCGACCGTGAGGCCGTGCTGGACGGCCATCGACACCGACAGGATCAGCTCGGACGCCCGCGGCGCCACGACGACGCCACCCAGGACCGTGCCCGAGCCAGGGTGGCAGAACAGCTTGACGAAGCCGTCGGTCAGCCCCTGCATCTTGGCCCGCGCGTTGGTGGCCAGCGGGAGCCGCACGGACTGCGCCAGCATGGTGCCCGCATCGACCTGCTGCTGGCTGACCCCGACCGAGGCGACCTCCGGGTCGGTGAAGACGTTCGCCGCGACGGTGCCGAGCCGCAGCGGGGAGACGGCCTCCCCCAGGGCGTGCCACATCGCGATCCGGCCCTGCATCGCGGCCACCGAGGCGAGCATCAGCACCCCGCTGCAGTCGCCCGCCGCGTAGATCCCCGGCGCGGTCGTCCGCGACACCCGGTCGACCTTGACGAACCCGCCGGCATCGACCTCGACGCCGGCCTGCTCGAGGCCCAGGTCGCCCGTGTTCGGCACCGAACCCACCGTCATGAGGCAGTGCGAGGCGGCCACCGTCGACCCGTCAATGAGGCTCACCAGCACGCCGTCGCCGGCCCGGGTCACCGACGCCGCGCGGCCGCGCAGGACGCGCATGCCCCGGCGTACGAAGACCTGCTGGAGCTGCTCGGCGGCGTCCGGGTCCTCCGTCGGGAGCACCCGGTCGCGGGAGGAGACGAGCGTGACCTGGCAACCCATCGCCAGGTAGGCGCTCGCGAACTCCGCTCCGGTGACCCCGGAACCCACGACCACCAGATGCTCGGGCAGGGCCGGCAGGTCGTAGAGCTGACGCCAGTCCAAGATCCGCTCGCCGTCGGGCTCGGCGCCCGCGATGACCCGCGGATGCGCGCCGGTCGCGAGCAGCAGCACATCGGCGGCGAGCACCTGCGTCCCGGTCTCGAGCTTGCCGCCGCCGAGCAGCCGCGCCTGCCCGTGTTCGATCCGGACGCCCTCGCGCACCAGCCGGGCGGTGATGTCCGCCGACTGGGCCAGGGCGAGGGCCTTGACCCGGGCGTGTACCTCGGCGACCTGCACGGTCACGCTGCCGACCGCGTGCACCCCGACGAGGTCGGCGTGCGACAACGAGGTCATCGCCTCGGAGGTCGCGATGAGGGTCTTGCTCGGCACGCAATCGGCCAGCACGCACATCCCGCCGACGCCGTCCCGGTCGACCAGGGTGACCTCGGCGCCGAGCTGCACGGCCACCAGGGCCGCCTCGTAGCCGGCCGGTCCACCTCCGACGATCGCGATGCGGGTCACACCGCCATCGTCCCATCCAGGCCCTGGCTAGGCTGCCCGGCATGCTCTACGCCGCCTACGGCAGCAACCTGGACCCGGCGCAGATGCACGAGCGGTGTCCCCACTCGCCGATCGCGAGCACCGGCTGGCTCGAGGGCTGGCGGCTGACCTTCGGCGGCGAGGACCTCGGCTGGGAAGGCTCGCTGGCCACCCTCGTCGAGGCCCCCTGCGAACATGTCTTCGTCGCCCTGTACGACGTCACCGACGCCGATGCCCGCAGCCTGGACGCCTGGGAGGGGGCCGACAACGGCCTCTACCGCAAGCTCAAGGTGCGGGTGCAGGCCCTCGACGCCGAGCGCCTGTCGTGGGTCTACGTCCTGGACGGCTACGAGGGCGGGCTGCCGTCGGCGCGCTACCTCGGCGTGCTCGCCGACGCGGCCGAGGCGGCCGGCGCCCCCGACGACTACGTCCGTGAGCTGCGCACCCGCCCCTGCCGGTCCTCCGGCACGTAGGGCTCGGGTGGGTCCAGGCACGCCTCGACGCGCCCTGCTCGCCGCTCGGACACCACGACAGCGACCGCCAGGACGGTGATCGCCCCACCGACCAGGGTCGTCCCCGACAGGGGTTCGCCGGCGACGGCGGCGCCGAGCAGCACGGCGACCACCGGATTGACGTAGGCGTAGGTCGCGACCTTGCTGACCGGCGCGGTGCCGAGCAGCCAGGAGTAGGCGGTGAACGCGACGACGGAGCCGAACACGACCAGATACGCCAGCGCCAGCACCGAGTTGCTGGTCACCCGGGACGCCTCGAAATGCTCGCCCCGGACCAGCCCGACCAGCAGCAACCCGGCCGCGCCACCCATCATCTCGCCGATGGTCGCGGCCAGCGGGTCCGGCGGCAGCGCCACCCTGGTCGCCACGAACGACCCGACCGACCAGGCCAGACTCGAGCCGACGACGGTCATCGCGGCCAGCACCGGGACGCCGGCGGGGCGCGCACCCGGCAGCAGCAGCACCGCGAGGCCGACGAAGCCGATCGCGACGCCGAGCACCGTCCGC
>JBKJOO010000418.1:0-6057 GCA_046595615.1 Mycobacteriales bacterium
TTCTCGCTCTCCCCCCACCCATCACGGGTGCGGGATTCGGCGTGTCCAAGATCCGGGGTCAGGCCCCGTGGTGGCCTCGATATCGGCCGTGACCAGGTCGCCCGGCTCATATTCACCGCAGGGATCGAGGGGGTGCGGCGCACCAAGCGGGTCCGTACCACCAAGCCCGAACCGGGGATGCCTCGTCGCCCGGACCTGGTGGGCCGCGACTTTACCGCCACGGAACCGAACCTGCTGTGGGTCACCGACCTGACGTTCGGGCCGACCTGGGCCGGTGTCGCCAACGTCTCCTTCATCATCGACGCCCGCCTACGTGCGATTGTCGGATGGCGTCTCGCGCCGCACATGTGGACCACGATGGTCCTCGACGCCATCGAGAAGGTCCGCTGGTCGCGCGGCATCGCGTTGACCGGCCAGCGGTGCCACAGCGATGCCGGGCAGTCAATTCACGTCCGTTCGACAACGCCGTGACCGAGACGGTGAACGGCTACTGCCGGGCCGAGTTGATCCGCGGTCCCGCACGTGAGGGGCGGCCGTGGAAGACGGTCGCGGACGTCGAGCTCGCCGTGCTGAGCTGGGTCCACGGCACAACCACAACCGGCTGCACGGAAACCTCGCCGACGTCCCACTCAGCAGAGTTCGAGGAGCCTTCTAAGCTACGAAATGGACCGACCAGGCTCGTACAATTGGTTCATGATTAGACACTGTGTCTTCATACGGTTCCGGCCAGATTCGACCTCTGAGGAACAGGCCGAGATTTTTCGACAGATCACCAACCTGAAGGCAAGTTTGCCTGGCTTTGTCGCGGCGTACACCGGGCCCAACGTGAGTCCAGAAAGGGGCATGGACAGGGGCTACTCGGCTGGTTTCATCCTCGATTTTCTCAATGCGGACGTGCGCGACGCCTACTTGGCCGACCCGGAGCACCAGAGGATCGGGGACAAGATCGTGGCTTCCGCCGTCGGCGGAATCGATGGTGTGCTTGTCTACGACCTTGAGGTCAGCGGCGACGTTCGTTAGAACGACGCTAGCCGCGCTCGAACGCTTCCTCCACAGGTTGCATGATGGGAACCCCGTCGCCACCCCATTTATGGACGATCGTGATCACACCGAGCGCAGCGTTTGCCATGGCATCGCACAGGTCAAGTTGCGGCGCTCGACCAATGGCGGGCGAGTTGCGAGAAGGCCAAGCGAACTGCTCCGATGGCAGAAGCCTCAGGCCCGAGCTGGCTGGTGACTACGTCGACGCCGTGATTCACCGGAAGCGAAAACTGCCGGACACCGCGAAGCACTTCGGGGAGAAGCCCGTCGAATGCGCGGGCCAGCGCTCCGCCGATGATGACCGCCTCGGGGTTGAGGGCATTGCACAGCGCTCCTGCTGCCTGTCCGACGCGTGCTGCCGCTTCACGAAAGACTCGTTCAGCGGCTAGGTCGTGCGTGTCCAGAAGGTGAGTGGCCTCGCGGAGCGTGATGGCCGGACCACGCGCGAGCCGGAGCGCGTCCAGGATCGCTGGCACGCCCGCGTAAACCTCGAGGCATCCCCGATTTCCGCATCGGCAGACCGGACCCGAGGGATCCAGGCTGCTGTGTCCGAATTCTCCAGCGCTCCCGGTAGCCCCGTCCACTACGCGGCGGTTGATGATTGCCGCGCCTCCGGTACCCGAGTGCAGCTTGAAGAACAGGAAGTTCTCGTAGCGCTGACCCACTCCTCGGGACATCTCAGCCTGGGCGGCGAGCTTCGAGTCATTGTCAGCCCAGACCGGCAGGCGTAACAGCTTCCCCAGATCCTCCGCCACGTTGCGGCCGGACCATGTGGGAATCATGCTCGACTTCGTGACGACCGATCGGTGTAGTGGCGCTGGTACGGCGACACCTACGCCGCGCAGGGACTCTAGCCGCAGCCCGGATGTGGTGACCAGTTCGTCGACGAGGTCGCGTGCGGTCCGCATGCCTTCGCTAGGTGAGTAGTCGACCTCGAGCGCCCGGACCGCGCTGCCCCTGATCCCTTGCGAAGCATCGGCGATGACAGCACGCACGTGGCGGAATCCACAGTCCACGCCGATGACCGAGCCGGAGTCGGGGTTCAGCATCAGCGTGCGCGAGGGCCTGCCGCGATCCCCGGTGGGGACCGCGTCGGTCTCGATCACCACCCCGTCCGAGATCAGTTGGTTGACCACGCGGCTCGCAGTTGAGCGCGCCCATCGGGCCTGTTCGGCTAGTGCCGCGCGGTTCATCGGTCCGTTCACGATCAGCAGGTCGATGGCCTCGGTAAACGCGGCGGATTGGGTAGCAGAGCTTTCCATGGGCACAATTATGTCTTATTGAGCACAAATATATAAGGGAGTCTGTGCGGAAAATCGGGCGCAGCGAAGATGTTTTTGTCTCTTGTGGGACAAATTATCATACGATAGACCTCTTAATCGTTCGTCTCGGCAACAGCTCCAAGCAAGAGGTGTCCCACGGTGAAGGCAGGACTACAGGGAGAGGGATCGCCCTCTGATCGGGCTGACGTGGGTGATAACTGGACGCTCCAGGCGTTGTTGGCGCAGGAGTCCGAGCTGCAGCTGGAGCGCTTCGACAACGACCATGCGTGGCGGTTGGGCGCCGCACTCGTGCAGGAAGCCAAGCAGCGCGACCTCCCTGTCGTGGTCGATATCGCGCGCAGCCTCCAACAGGTGTTTCATGCCGCCCTGCCCGGTACGTCTGCCGACAACGACGCCTGGATCACTCGCAAGGCACGAGTCGTGGCCCGCTTCGGACACTCCTCGCTCTACATGAGCCGGTCCTGCAGCCAAGCAGGGACAACCCTGCACGAGCGGTTCGCCCTGCCTATGGCTGACTACGCCGCCTTCGGAGGCGCCTTCCCGCTGAGGGTGCGCCATGCAGGCACCGTTGGTGTCGTCACGGTGTCCGGCCTTCCTGACACCGAAGATCACCGACTGGTGGTCGAGGTGCTGCGCGCGTTCCTGGCGCGTGAGCGATGAGACGCGCGCTCAGCGCCGTCACCGGCCCGAGGCCCAGAGGCTCCGGGGGTCCGCCCGCGAGATCGGAGCGTTCTAGCCGTTCAGCCGCCAAGTACGCGGTGGGACCTGGCCCACGTCAAGGTGGACTCCCGGACCATCAACTCGGGCTCCAACAGCACGGACTCGGGCTCGCTTTCCTGGTGCTCGATCACCGCCAGCAGGCGCTCGGTGGCCACCGTCCCGACGCGCGCGGGGTGCCCTGCCACGCTGGTGAGGGGCGGGAAGAAGTGCCGAGCCTCCGGAACGTCGTCGAAGCTACCGATCGCGACGTCGCGACCGGGCTCGATCCCCCGCGCCCGGAGCGCACTGTAGAGCGCGCGGGCATGCATGTCGTTGTAGGCGACGACGGCATCCGGCATCCCTGCCCGCAGCATCGGCTCCACGAGCCCCGAGAGGTCGACGTCTGCGTCCCGAGGGGCGGCGAGGTCGGCATGAAGCTGCCCGACGTTCTCGAGTCGGAGCCCGGCCAGCAACCCTGCCACCCGATCGACGCGTGCCCCCGTGTCGTGCACCCCGCCGAGGAATGCGACCGAGCGGACGCCAATGGCCGTGAGGTGCTCGCCGAGCTGCATGCCGGAGGCGAGGTTGTCGGCGCCGACGTAGTTGGAGCTGTGTCCCGGGATCGCGCGTGCCACGCAGACGTGCGAAAGCCTCTCCATCGCCGATCGGCCTGCAACCTCGGTGGGCGAGCCCTGGCTGCTCGGCAGGAGAATGACGCCGTCCACCTGGTGCTCGGCCATTACCGACAGCAGGCGCAGCTCCCGCGTGGGATCGTCATCGGAGCACCCGAGAAGGACGGTGTAGCCGGCACGGCCTGCGGCCTCCTCGACGGCCATTGTGAGCTCCGCGAAATAGGGATTGCGCACGTTCGTGACGATCAGTCCGAGGATGCGCGAGCGCTTCGCCCGCATCTCGGCTGCCCGCCTGTTGTAGACGTAGCCGAGCGCTTCCATCGAGACGCGCACGCGCTCCTTGGTCACCCCCGGGATCTGCGGCGAGTCGCGCACGACCAACGACACGGTGGCGGGCGAGACGCCGGCGTGCTCGGCCACGTCGGTGATGGTGGGGCGGCGAGTTGGCATGACTAGATCGATCCACTGGGCATGCCGATCATTGTATCCGAGTGCGGTCAACCCGGTCCGGACATCGCAGTTGACAATCCGCGGAGCCGCATCGATAGTTCTACTAGATCGTTCTAGTAACGTTCATCACACACCACCGACCGCGGTGACCACGACGAGCAAGGGCTCGCGGCCGGGTCACCGATGTCTCTTCGGGGGTGAGGGAAGCACCGCATGGCTCGCCCGCCGGACCACCCGGTTTCGGGGTCACAGCACAACCAGCCCGGTTGACCCAACAACCGACTCGAAGGGAAAAGAAACATGAATCGGCTCAAAAGTTTGTCTGCGCTCGCGGTCTCAATGACCGTAGTGCTCTCCGGCTGCGGTGACAGCAGCAGTGGCTCTACGGACGCCAAGGGGGACAGCGACTCCCTCGAGGTCTTTTCCTGGTGGACCTCGGGTTCTGAGGACGCGGCTCTCGGCCAGCTGACGTCGGCCTACACGTCGGCCTATCCGGACACCAAGATCGTCAACGGCGCGGTTGCCGGTGGTGGGGGAGGCTCGGCCCAGCAGGTGCTGCAGACCCGGATCCAGGGTGGCACCCCGCCGGACACCTGGCAGGTTCACCTGGGCCCGTCCCTCACGCAGTACACCGACGCCAGCGCGCTTGCCGACCTGACGTCGGTCTACGACGACACAGACTTCCGCGACGTCATGCCCGCAGCGCTCCTCGAATCCCTGACCGTGGACGGCAAGCTCTACGCCGTCCCGACGGGGGCCCACCGAGGCAACGTGCTGTGGTACTCCGTGCCGGTGCTGGAAGAGGCAGGGGTGACGTTGCCCGAGGACGGCTACACGCCCGACCAGTTCATCGCAGATCTGGCCAAGGTCGACGCTGCGGGAGGAATTGGTCTCTGCCTGGGAGGCAAGGATGCCTTCGCGCCGGCGGAGCTCTTCGAGAACACCCTGCTCGGAGTGGTCGGTCCGGACGGGTGGGCGTCACTCATCTCCGGCGAGACCCCTTGGGACGATGCCCAGGTCACCAAGGCTGCGGACTACTACACCAAGATGATGAAGTACGTCGATCCTGAGGCGTCCGCGCTCACCTGGGACCAGGCCGCCAAGAAGCTGGCAGCCGGAGAGTGTGCGTTCAACAGCATGGGCGACTGGGCGTACGGCGAGATGGTGAAGGCCGGCGCGGCCGAGGCAACCGACTTCGGTTACGTCCCGCAGCCCGGTTCTGACGGCAGCTTCCTCGCCGTCGTCGACGCTTTCGTCGTCGGCGCCAACTCGGTCAATCCGAAGGCTGGATTGGACTTCCTCAAGATCGTCGGCGACCCCAAGGTCCAGCTCGCCTTCAACAAGGACAAGGGCAGCATCCCGGTGCGGACCGACGTCGATGTCTCGTCGCTCCCGCAGTACCAGCAGGCGGCGTCCGCCTCCTGGAACACCGACGAGCTCCCCAGCACGATCGTGCACGGCGCTGCGATGCCCCCGGATTTCGTCCAGGCGCTGTTCGAGGCAGTGACGCAGCTGTCACAGAGCAATGACGTGGACGCGTTCGCTTCCGCGCTGGCAGCAGCTGCGGGGTGAACTCAGCGGTCTCCCCGGGACGTTCTGCGGTCGCAGGACCCCGGGGAGACCGATGCCCCCCGCCAAAGACGAGAGGTGATCGCAGTGCAACGGAAATCTCCGGGACCCCCACCCGGGTCACGTCGCAAGCCCCCAGTGGGACAGGCGCTTCGTGGAAGAACCTTCCAGCTCCTGACCCTGGTGCCGACGCTGGGGATCAGCTTCGTCTTCGTCTACGGCTTCATCGCCTACAGCTCTCGGGTCTCGGTCTCCCGGTGGCAGGGAATCCTCCCGGACCTGACACTCAACGACCCCTGGTATGGCTCCTACGCCGATCTCGCCGCCTCGCCGAGGTTCCAGGCAGACCTCCGCAACATCACGGTATTCACGATCCTGTTGAT
>JBKJOO010000406.1:0-13312 GCA_046595615.1 Mycobacteriales bacterium
GGCACGCAGCGCCGACATCCAGCCGGCCCGCCGGTCCGAGGGGGCGCTGAAGTGCACGGGTTCGGTGGGATCGCCACCCAGGTGGGCGATCTTGCGGTGGCCGAGCTCGAGCAGGTGCTGGGTCGCGGTGCGGCCGACGTCTACGTCGTCGATGCGCACGCTCATCGCACCGGCGACCGCGGCGCCGAGGAACAGCGTGGGCATGTCGAGGGCGCGGAGCCCGTCGAGCTCGCGGCCGGTGAGGGGCACGGTGAGCACCACGATGGCGTCCACCCGCCCGCGCAGGGTCTCCGGCTCGAAGCTCGGGCGGGCCCCGTCGCTCGGCTGGCCGACCCCGACGAGCAGGGCGTCGAAGCCACTCACCCGCAGGACCCGCTCGACCGCCTCGATCGCCTGCGCGAAGAACCACCGACCGACGTACGGGGTGATGACGGCGACGGTCAGGGTGCGGCCGCTGGCCAGGGTGGAGGCGCTGCGGCTGACCACATAACCGAGGTCGTGAGCGGCCTTGCTGACCGCCGTCCTGGTGTGCGAGCTGACATTGGGCAGGCCACGCAGGGAGCGCGAGACGGTCGCGGTGGAGACGCCGGCGGCGCGGGCGACGTCCTGGATCCGGGCCGGCACGGCACGCCTCCTACCCTCGACAACGGTGCAAACGCTTGCATCGGCGGCGAGTGTGCCGCACCATGCGCGCCGGAGCAACGACGCGTGCCGAAGCCGGCATGCGCCGGGCCACGGCGGTCCCAGCGTGGGGACGTGGTCTACTCCGGCTCGGTCCGATGGGTACGCCCCCATCGGTCGTCCGGACCGGCGCCGCCGGTCTCCCACTCGGATCGTCCGGCACGTTCCTGCCGGTGGAGAGAAGGCTCACGATGGCGACAGTGACATTCGACGGGGCGACCCGTCAGTACGAAGGGTCTCCTCGGCCAGCGGTGGATGCGCTGAACCTCGAGGTCGGGGACGGCGAGTTCCTCGTCCTGGTCGGGCCGTCGGGCTGCGGCAAGTCCACCTCGCTGCGAATGCTCGCCGGGCTCGAACCGGTCGACGGCGGGCAGATCCGGATCGGCGAGCGGGACGTGTCCAACGTCGACCCCAGCGACCGCGACATCGCCATGGTCTTCCAGACCTACGCGCTCTACCCGCACATGACGGTCGGCGCCAACATGGGCTTCGCGCTCAAGATCGCCGGGCGACCGAAGGACGAGATCGACAAGCGGGTCAGGGAAGCGGCGGCGATCCTGGACCTCACCGACTACCTCGACCGCAAGCCCAAGGCGCTGTCCGGTGGGCAACGGCAGCGGGTGGCGATGGGCCGGGCGATCGTCCGAAGCCCGCAGGTGTTCTGCATGGACGAGCCGCTGTCCAACCTCGATGCCAAGCTCCGGGTGGCCACGCGCACCCAGATCGCATCGCTGCAACGGCGTCTGGCGGTCACGACGCTCTACGTCACCCACGACCAGGTCGAGGCCATGACGATGGGTGACCGCGTCGCGGTGCTCAAGGACGGCGTCCTGCAGCAGGTCGACAAGCCCCGCGCGATGTACGACCGGCCGGCCAACAAGTTCGTGGCCGGCTTCATCGGCTCGCCCGCGATGAACCTCATCGATGTGCCGGTCGACGGCGACGGCGTGCACCTTGGCACCTACAACGTCCCGATGCCCCGAGAGGCCCAAGGCAAGCTGTCCAACGGCATGGTCAGCGTCGGCGTGCGGCCCGAGCACCTCAAGGTCGTGGGCGACGGCGCCGGGATCCCGGTCACCGTCGAGTTGGTGGAGGAGCTCGGCTCCGACGCGTTCCTGCACGGCAGCGTCGAGGGACGCGCTGGCGAGCCACTGTTGCTCGTCGCTCGCGTCGACCCGACGTCGCCGCCGGAGCGCGGCACCTCGGTGCACCTGCAGCCGGTCCCCGACCAACTGCACTGGTTCGACGCCTCGACTGGTCTGCGCGTCGCTGGTTGACCGACCCGCTCCCAGTCGGCGACCCACGGCAGGTCGGTGTCAGGGCGGCTGCAGGGGACTGCAGCCGCCCTGGACATCGCAGGAGAAGGGCTTGTCAGTGAGCAGCGCGCGCAGCTGGTGGCAGGACGGCGTCGTCTACCAGGTCTACGTCCGCAGTTTCGGTGACAGCGACGGCGACGGCGTCGGTGACCTGCCCGGAATCCGCGCCCGGCTGCCCTATCTGGCCGGCCTCGGCGTCGACGCGCTGTGGCTCACGCCCTTCTACCGCTCGCCGATGGCCGACCACGGGTACGACGTCGCGGACCACACCGACGTCGACCCGCTGTTCGGCACGCTGGCCGACCTCGACGGCCTGCTCGCCGATGCGCACCGGCTCGGCCTGAAGGTGCTGGTGGACCTGGTGCCCAACCACACCAGCTCGGCCCATGCGTGGTTCACCGAGGCGCTGGCCGAACCTGCTTCGCCCAAGCGGGCCTTCTACATCTTCCGGCCACCAGGGCCGGGCGGCGGTCCGCCGAACAACTGGGAGTCGGTCTTCGGTGGGCCGGCGTGGAGCCTCGACGAGGCGTCCGGGGAGTACTACCTGCACCTGTTCGACGCGGGGCAGCCCGATCTGGACTGGCGCAACCCCGCCGTACACCAGGCCTGGGAACAGATCCTGTACTTCTGGCTCGACCGGGGGGTCGACGGCTTCCGGATCGATGTCGCGCACGGTCTGTACAAGGACCTGACGCTGCGCGACAACCCCGAGCACGGACCGATCGAGCCCGGTGCCGAGCTGTTCCACGCGGGTTGGATGCCGCATGCCTGGGACCAGCCCGAGGTCGTCGAGGTCTTCCGCCGCTGGCGGGAGATCACCGACACCTACGACGATCGCGTCATGGTGGGCGAGGTCTTCCTCGACGATCTCGACAAGGTGGCCCGCTACGTCGGGCGCGACCGCCTGCACCAGTCCTTCAACTTCGTCCTGGTCGCGGCTCCCTTCGACGCCGGCCACTGGAAAGCCGTCATCCACCAGGCGCTGCAGGCGTTCTCGATCGAGGGGGCATCCCCGACGTGGGTGCTGTCCAACCACGACGTCATCCGCCATCCGACCCGGTACGGCGGGGGAGCGGCCGGCCAGCGCCGGGCCCGCGCGGCCACCGCGACGCTGTTGGCGCTGCCCGGTGCGCCGTACGTCTATCAGGGCGAGGAGCTCGGGCTGGAGCAGAGCGACGTGCCAGAGGCGCAGCGCCAGGACCCGATGTGGCTGCGCTCGGGGGGGCAACTCGTGGGCCGGGACGGCAGCCGGACGCCGATCCCGTGGACGACGCAGGAACCGGACCACGGCTGGACGACCGGGGTTCCGTGGCTGCCGTTCGGTGCCGGCGCCGGTGGCCACAGCGTCGAGGCCGAGGACACCGACCCCGACTCGATGCTGGCGTTCTACCGCCGAGCGCTCGCCCTGCGGCGAGAGCTGCGCCCCGGGCTCGCCGCCGAGGTCTGCTGGCTGGACGCACCGGGACCGGTGCTGGCGTTCCGCCGGATCCATGCCGACGGCCGCAGCCTGCGGTGCGTGCTCAACACCGGACCGGTCGACATCGTGGTGCCGGAGGCGACCGGTTGCCTCGTGCTGACCTCGGGCAGCACCCCGCCGCGGGACGGCGTCGTGCCGGCCGAGACGACGCTGTGGCTGCTGGGCTGACTGCCACGCGTCAGCGTTGCTCCAGCAAGGCCCGGGCCAGCGGGGCGTGCACGACCAGGCTGTTCACCATCCCGCCGGCCAGCGCGGCGCGGACGGCGTCGGCCTTGTCCGCGCCGGACGCCACGGCGATGACCTCGGGGACGGCGTGCAGCTCGGTGCACGAGATGCCGATCGTCCGGTCGTGCAGCTCCGAGTGCACCGGTCGACCCTCGGCGTCGATCTGGATGCCGGAAAGCTCGGCGCACACGCCACGCAGGTGCAACTCACGCCAGGTGGCCACCCCGATCGCGTCGACGACGGTCGAGCGGCCGGGCTGCCATGACCCGATCCCGAGCACCGCCTTGGTCAGCCGCGGGTACTGCTCCATCGTTTGCGCGACGTCACGTTGGCGACGCAGCACGGCGGCCGTGGCCACGTCGGGCAGGATCATCGGCGCGTAGAAGAAGTGTGCCGGACCGGCTGCGACCCGGGCCACCCCGCGGACGAGTTCGACGGCCCCGTCGTCCATCTGGGCCGCCCGGTCGAGCGCTCCGGTGAGTTGGACGACCGGGCAGCGGGCCAGGCTGCGCAGCGCCAGCGGGATGGTGAGCAGTGAGCGGGCCCAGGCCAGGCCGAGCACGTCCTGCTCGGTGACGATCTCGGTCAGCAGGTGGGCCGCGGCCTCGCCCAGGTGCCGGCGTACCTCGATCTCGTCGTGCTGGGGGGCGACGACAACGAGCGCATGCCGCAGGCCGTAGGTCGTCTGCAGCCGGCTCGACAGCTCCAGGTCGAGATTGCCCTGGTGGTCGAACTCGATCCGCACGAGACCGGACGCCCGGGCCTGCTCGAGCAACCGGGCCACCTTGAAGCGGCTCAAGCCGAACTCCGCCGCGATGTCGCTCTTGCTCTTGCTCTCCAGATAGAAGCGACGGGCGACCGACGCGGTGAGGACGAGCTCGGCCGGTCGGGTCAGCGCAACCTCCGACATCCGTGACCTCCGTGACCGAATTGCAGCGGCGTTCCGTTGACAAGGCCGAACCAGCACAGGATGCTCCGTGCAGTTCGAGCAGGCTAGCGCTCATTTGAGCGTTGGGCCGGTGCTGTCCCCACCAAGGAGAACCTCCTCATGCCGATGACCCCGCGCCGATCGAGTACCTACGTCCTGGGGGGGTTGGTGGTGACGAGCCTGCTCGCGGCCGGCTGCTCCGGCGCCGGCGGCGGGAGTGGCGGTGGTGGTGGTGGTGGCAAGGGTGCGACGTCGATCAACGTCCTGATGGTGAACAACCCGCCGATGCTGCAGCTGCAAAAGCTCACCGCGGAGAGTTTCACCAAGGAAACCGGCATCAAGGTCAACTACACGGTGCTGCCCGAGAACGATGTCCGGGACAAGATCAGCCAGGAGTTCTCCAGCCAGGCCGGGCAGTACGACGTGGCCACCGTCAGCAACTACGAGATCCCGATCTACAACAAGAACGGCTGGCTCGCCCCGCTGGACAAGGTGATCGCAGACCCGAAGTTCGACCAGGCCGACATCCTCAAGCCGATGGCGGCCTCGCTCACCGGCGCCGACGGCAAGGTCTACGGCGAGCCCTTCTACGGCGAGTCCTCCTTCCTGATGTACCGCAAGGACATCTTCGCCGCGAAGGGCCTGACGATGCCCGAGAAGCCCACCTGGCAGCAGGTCGCCGACCTGGCCGCCAAACTCGACGGCGCCAAGCCCGGCTTGAAGGGGATTTGCCTGCGCGGCCTGCCCGGTTGGGGTGAGGTGATGGCACCCCTGACGACCGTCGTCAACACCTTCGGTGGCACCTGGTTCACCAAGGACTGGAAGGCGCAGGTCAATGCCCCCGAGTTCCAGGCGGCCACCCAGTTCTACGTCGACCTGGTGCGCAAGCACGGCGAGTCCGGCGCGGCGCAGGCCGGCTTCGCCGAGTGCCTGAACAACGTCGAGCAGTCCAAGACCGCAATGTGGTACGACGCCACGTCCGCGGCCGGCTCCCTGGAGGGGAGCGATTCTCCCGTTAAGGGCAAGATGGGCTACGTGCAAGCCCCGGTCGTCAAGACGGCCAACTCGGGCTGGCTGTTCAGCTGGGCCTGGGGCATCCAGAAGGCCAGTAAGCGCCAGGACGCTGCGGCCAAGTTCATCGCCTTCGCGTCGGGCAAGGACTACGAGAACCTGGTCGGGACCAAGGTCGGCTGGTCCTCCGTGCCCGCCGGTAAGCGCGCCTCGACCTACAGCAACCCCGAGTACCTCAAGGACGCCTCGGCGTTCGCCAAGGTGACGCAGTCCTCGATCGAGGCGGTCGACCCGAGCAACCCCGGGGTCCAGCCGCGGCCGACCATCGGGATCCAGTTCGTGGACATCCCCGAGTTCACCGCGCTCGGCACCGACGTCTCACAGTTCATCAGCTCCGCGATCGCCGGCAAGACCTCGGTCAGCGACGCGCTGAAGCAGAGCCAGCCGCTCGCCGAGAAGGTCGCCAAGAAGTACCAGGGCAAGTAGTCCGAACTCACCGGCAGGTCGCGGGGTCCGCGACCTGCCGGTGTCCACCGCAGGACCGACCAGAGCGGGGATCGCCATGAGTACGGCCCAGGTCGCATCGAAACGGATCGGGAACCGGGCCGCCGCCGTACCGGGGGTTCAGGTCCCGCGTGGTCCACGGCGGGCGGCGGCCTGGGCGACCCGGGCACCGCTGATGCCGGCGCTGATCTTCATGATCCTGGTGACCCAGCTGCCGTTCGTGGCGACCCTGGTCATCTCCTTCTTGCGCTGGAACGCGTTGGACCCGACCAATCGCGGTTTCGAGGGGTTCGGCAATTACACGACGGCATTCACCGACCCCGCGCTGCGCAGCTCGATCCTCACCACGGTCGTGCTGACCGCCACGGTGGTGATCGTGAGCCTGGCATTCGGGTTGGGGCTCGCCCTGCTGCTCGACCGGAGCTTCCGAGGTCGGGGAATCGTCCGCACCATTTTGATCGCGCCGTTCCTGGTCGTCCCCGTCGCGGCGGCGCTGCTCTGGAAGCACGCGCTCTACAACCCCGAGTACGGCCTGCTGAACGGCACGCTCAGCGAGGTGTGGAAGCTGTTCGGTTCGAGCCATCCGCCGCAGCCGGACTGGATCAGCAGCATCCCGAAGATCGCGGTGGAGACCTCGCTGATCTGGCAGTGGACCCCGTTCATGATGCTGATCCTGCTCGCCGGTCTCCAGGGCCGGCCGCTGGACATCATCGAGGCGGCCCGCGTCGACGGCGCGAACAGTTGGCAGATCTTCCGGTACATGACCTTGCCGCACCTGCGGCAGTACCTCGAACTGGCCGCGCTGCTCGGGTCCATCTACGTGGTCCAGAACTTCGACGCCGTGTTCACCATTACCTCGGGTGGCCTCGGCACCGCCAACCTGCCGTACACGATCTACAACACCTTCTACCAGGCACATGACTACGGCCTGGCCTCGGCGGCGGGGGTCATCGTGGTGTTCGGCACGATCGTCATCGCGACCTTTGCGCTCCGGGTCGTGTCCAGCCTGTTGCGCGAGGAGAAGGTATGAGCACCGCCGTCATCACCGGGGCGCCGCCGCGGGTCGCCACCAAGAGCCGGGTGCGCAGCAGCGGGAAGCCGCCCGGCCAGACCGGCGGCGCCGGCTGGGGCCTGCTGGCCTGGATCCTGGGTCTGCTGTTCTTCGCGCCGGTTGCCTGGATGGTCCTGACGTCGCTGCACAGCGAATCGGCGGCAGCCACCAACCCGCCCTCGCTGGGCGCGCAGCTCACCCTGCAGGGCTATCGGGAGTTCTTCGGAGCCTCCAGCGGCGCGAGCCCCTGGCCGCCGCTCATCAACTCCGCGACGGCCAGCATCGTCTCCACCCTGCTGGTGCTCGCCCTGGCGATCCCGGCGGCCTACGCCCTGTCGATCCGGCCGGTCAAGAAGTGGACGGACGTGCTGTTTTTCTTCCTGTCCACCCGGATGCTGCCGGCGGTCGCCGGGCTGCTGCCGATCTACCTGATCGCGCAGCAGGCCGGGCTGCTGGACAACATCTGGTTGCTCGTCGTGCTCTACACCTCGATGAACCTGCCGATCGCGGTCTGGATGATGCGGTCCTTCCTTGCCGAGGTGCCGATCGAGATCGTCGAAGCGGCGTCCCTGGACGGGGCGGGGCTGATCACCCTGTTCCGCACGATCCTGATCCCGCTGTCGGCCCCCGGGATCGCGGCCACCTCACTGATCTGCTTCATCTTCAGCTGGAACGAGATGCTGTTCGCCCGGGTCCTGACGGGCGTCTCGGCGCAGACCGCGCCGGTGTTCCTGACCAGCTTCGTGACCAGCCAGGGGCTGTTCCTGGCCAAGGTCTGCGCCGCGGCGACCGCCGTGTCACTGCCCGTGCTCGTGGCCGGGTTCGCCGCGCAGGACAAACTCGTCCAGGGCCTGTCCCTCGGTGCCGTCAAGTGACAAGGCGCGCGGACCGAGCCGGCCGGCGGCCCTGTCGCACCCGTGTCTGCTGACCCCGGCATCGCATCAGCCGGGGACGGCTCCAGGCCGCCGCACGGTCAACTCGCGCGCCTCGGCGTACCGCGCCCGCACCGCCGGCACCGGATCGCCCTCGTAGCGCTGCGTCCCGGCCCGGTCCCACGCCGGCGGCTCGGCGGCCCCGCTGAGCGCCCAGGCGGCCTGCCGGGCCGCGCCGTCCGCGACGTACTCGCCGTCCGTTGGGGTGAGGACGGGGCAGCCGAAGACCGATGGGGCGACCCGGCGGACAGCCTCCGACCGGGCCCCGCCGCCGATGAGCAACACCCGCTCGATGCGCGCGCCCTGCGCAGCCAGGGCATCGAGGCCATCGGCAAGCCCGCAAAGCAGGCCCTCGACGACCGCCCGTGCGAGATGGGCCGGGGTGGCACTGTCCAGCCGCAGGCCGTGCACCGCGCCGGTCGCATCGGGCCGGTTCGGCGTCCGCTCACCGTCGAGATAGGGGATCACGACCAGCCCGTCGGCTCCGGGTGGGGCGGACAGGGCCAGCCGGGACAGCTCGGCATGGTCGACCCCGAGCAGCCGGGCGGCCGCGTCCAGGACCCGTGCGGCGTTCAAGGTGCAGACCAGCGGCAGGAAGTGTCCGGTCGCGTCCGCGAAGCCGGCGACAGCCCCGCTGGGGTCGGCGGCCGGAGTCAGGGCGACGGCGGACACCACCCCCGACGTACCGATCGAGACGATGACGTCGCCGGGGCCGGCGCCCAGACCGAGTGCGGCAGCGGCGTTGTCACCGGTTCCCGGTCCGAGGACGGCGCCGGCGGCCGTGCGTCCGGCCGGTTCGGCCGGACCAAGCACCCGTGGCAGGTGTGGCTCGGAGCCGATCGCGAGGCGCAACAGATCAAGCCGGTAGCTGCCGGTGGCCGGCGACCAGTAGCCCGTGCCGCTGGCGTCACCGCGGTCGGTGACCAGCGCAGCCAGTTCGCCAGTGCCGCCGAGGCGCCAGGTCAGCCAGTCGTGCGGGAGGCACACCGCGGCGGTGCGCCCGGCGTGCTCAGGTTCGTGCTCGGCCAGCCAGCGCAACTTGCTGACGGTGAGCGACGCCACCGGCACCGACCCCACGGCCAGTGCCCACTCGCGGGCGCCAAGCTCGGCGACGAGGTCGGCGGCAGCCGAGGCAGAGCGCGTGTCGTTCCACAGCAGCGCCGGCCGTACGACGTGGCCGTCGCCGTCCAGGCACACCATCCCGTGCTGCTGGGCGCCCACCGCGACCGCCGCGACATCCGCGAGACCGCCAGCCTGCTCGCTCGCGATCCGCAGGGCCAGCTCCCAGGCGTCCGGGTGCACCTGCGAGCCGTCCGGGTGGGCGGCCCGGCCCTCGCGCACCAGGCGGCCGGTCTCGGCGTCGCGCACGACCACCTTGCAGGACTGGGTCGAGCTGTCGATGCCGGCTACCAGCGTGGTCATGCGGAGCTCCCTCCCCCGCCCCCGTACGAGGGCCGTCGGCACAAGCATGCTCCTGGTGCCCCACGAGAGGATGACGCATGTCCACGTTGAGCTCGCTGGGTCTGCCGGAGCTCGCCGGCCGCGTCGCCATCCCCAGCTACGACCGCAGTCGCGTCCGCACGGGCATCGTCCACTTCGGCGTCGGGGGCTTCCACCGTGCGCACCAGGCGATGTACGTCGATGCCCTGATGAACGCCGGGCAGGCGCTCGACTGGGGGATCTGCGGCGTCGGCGTGTTGCCGTCCGACCGCCGGATGCAGCAGGCCCTGGACGCGCAGGACGGCCTGTTCACGCTCGTCGTGAAGCACGCCGACGGCACCTATGAGCCGAGAGTCATCGGTTCGGTCGTTGAATACCTGTTCGCCCCCGACGACCCCGAGGCGGTCCTTGCCAAGCTGGCCGATCCAGCCACCCGCATCGTGTCGCTGACCGTCACCGAGGGCGGCTACAACATCGACAGCGTCGATGGGGCGTTCCTGAGCCGCGACCCGGCGGTCCTGCGTGATCTCGAACCGGGCGCGGTGCCGGCGACCGTCTTCGGCCTGGTCACCGAGGCGCTGGTACGCCGGCGAGCGGCCGGGTCGCAGCCGTTCACGGTGATGTCCTGCGACAACATCCAGGGCAATGGTGATGTCGCGCGTCGCAGCTTCTCGGCGTACGCCGCGATGCGCGACGCGGCGCTCGGCGAATGGATGCGTCGCGAGGTGCACTTCCCGAACTCGATGGTGGACCGGATTACGCCGGTGACGACCGAACAGGACCGCGCCGAGGTGGCCCGCCGGTTCGGCATCGACGACCTGTGGCCCGTGATGTGCGAGCCGTTCACCCAGTGGGTCCTGGAGGACTCCTTCTCCATGGGTCGGCCGCCCTTCGAGGACGTTGGCGTGCAGCTCGTGCACGACGTCGAGCCGTACGAGCTGATGAAGCTCCGGCTGCTCAACGCCAGCCACCAGGCCCTGTGCTATCTGGGCTACCTCAGCGGTTACCGCCTGGTGCACGAGGTCTGTCAGGACCCGCTGTTCGCCTCCTTCCTGCTGGCCTACATGGATCGAGAGGCCACCTGCACGCTCGAGCCCGTGCCGGGGGTGGACCTCGAGTGTTACAAGCACCAGCTGATCGAGCGTTTCTCCAACGCCGAGGTGCGCGACACCGTCGCCCGGTTGTGTGCCGAGGGCTCCGACCGGATCCCCAAATGGCTGCTGCCGGTCCTGCGCCACAACCTGGCCTCGGGTGGGCCGATCGAGTGTGCGGTGGCTGTTGTCGCAAGTTGGACCCGCTACAACGAGGGTGTTGACGAGGATGGCGAGCCGATCGAGGTGGTGGACCGGCTGCGCGAGCCGCTGATGGCAGCGGCCGCCCGCTCGCGGACCGAGCCGCTCGCCTTCGTCGCCCAGCGAGCCGTGTTCGGCGAGCTGGTGGACGACAGTCGGTTCGTCGAGAGCTACCGGGTCGCGCTCGCCGCGATCCGGCAGCATGGCGCGCGCGCCGCCCTCGAGGAGCTGATGGCCCGGCTACAGGCCAGTTCGGCTACCGCGCAGGCAGTCTCGCAAGCGCCCGCACCATGAGCGCCGCCTGGTAGACGAGCATCTCGCGCCCGTCAGCCGGCTTGCCGTAGCCGCTCAGCACCACGGTCCAGGCTCCCTTCATAGCCACCGTCCGCGCGTCACCAGTGACCACGTCCGGAGTGCGGAGCCGGTAGTGGAAGGCGCGTGCCGGGCCCGGCACGGCCACCGGACCGAGGTCGGTCAGCCGCACCTTCGACCCTCCCACGGCGTACGCCGGGCAAGCGGTTGCGGCGGCCAGGTCGCCGGCCCAGGCCGTGTGTGCCGCCGCGGCATCGGCGTAGGCGTTGACCACCTCGAAGATGACGGCCTGGCCCGGAGCGTCCGGCTTGGCGAGCACGTTGGCGACCTCGTGCGGCGCGGCCGGACCGATCGGCCGGCACAGCGAGAGCCGCGGGTCGCCCAACCGGACCAGGCCCGGTTCGGCGTAGGTCCGCAGGTTCGGCGCCTTCGGCAGCTGCGACGGGAGCAGCAGGGCCGCCTGCAGGGTTGCTTTGCTGACCGGGCCGGCGGCGACCGACGGCTCGGGGAGCTGCGGTGGCCGGGCGGTGGGTGTGGTGGCTGTCGAGCAGCCAGCGACAAGCAGGGCGAGGGCGAGCGGCGCACGGTTCCGGGGCACCGAACCATCCTGGTGGGTGGCACTCACCAGGCCGTCAACAGCACTGCTTCGACGACGACGCCCACGGCGGCGCCGAGCCCGACCAGCAGTATCGGGGTGCGACCCGGCTCGCCACCGGCGATCTCGGGTGCGACGGCGGGCACGAGCAGCCAGGGGAAGAACGGCAACCAGGACCGCTCCACCTCGCCGCGGGACAGCCCGCTGAGCAGGGCGAACCCGACGCCGAGCCCGGCGCCGACGACGAACGGCCAGCCCGGCGTCAGTCGTGATCGCCTGATCGCCGGCACGAGCGCCGGCCCGCAGGCGATCACCAAAATCAGCAGGTCGAGCGGCACCCACAGGACCCACGACCGTTGCGGCCCGATCCGGGTCGAGAAGTCCACCTGGGCCGCGCTGAGCCCATCGGGCCAGACGAACCCGCCTACCCGGGCCAGCCCCAGCGGCACCAGCGCGGCGGCTCCGGCGACGACGTTGAGCACTGGCCGGCGCCGGACGAACCAGACCGCGATGAGGGTGGCCGCCAGCCACACGGCGGAGTAGGAGAACAGGGCCGCGCCACCGAGCAGCAGGCCGGCCGCGGCGGCCCACCAGCGGGACCGGTGCGGGACGGCCGCCTGCACCCCGCAGCAGATCGAGGCCGCGCACACGGTGCTGGTGACCGCATCCATCGACACGGCCGTCCAGACCGCCCAGGGGGCCAGCGCGAGGATCGGGACGAGCCGGCGCGCGGCCAGCTCACCGCAGACCGGCCGGACGCTCATCGCCACGAGCGGCACCACGAGCGCGCCAACCACCGTGATGGCGATCCCGATCGTCGTCGGGCGGACCAGCCCGAGTGGTCGGATCGCCCAGAGGAGCAACACCGGTCCCGGAGGATGCTGTCGGGTCGCGACGCTGTGCTGCAGCGACCGCGCCACGAAGGTGCGGACGAACTCCGCCGGGTGCTGCAGGACCCGGGCGTCCACCAGGTATTCGGTCGGGTCGGCGACCGGCCGCGCCAACCCGTTGCCGCCGTCGACGACCGCCAGGGCCAACGACCACAGCAGCGCCGCGAGCCAGCCGCCGGCCAGCAGGGTCGGCCATCCCAGCCGCTCGTGCACGCCCCGGCGTACCGCGAGGAGCACCACGACAGCAACCACCGGCGCGAGCACACTGCCGGCCACCACCTTGGTGCGGTAGGCCCCGGTGAACGGTGCCGAGGCCGTCCCGAGGTGCAGGCCCAGCTGGACGAAGACGGCCGAGACCGCCAGCCCGAGCAACACCACCGTGGTCCACGTCAGGGCGTCCCGGACGTCGGCGGGCAGCGCCGCCCGACCGGGCCCGACGGCCGTGCGCGTGGGCATGGCCTGCACGCTAGTGGGCCGGGCACCCGGCACCCGGTTGCGAACCGTGCGGTTCGAGATGCCGTGAGCGCGGTAGTGACTGATCATCGACTCGACTCCGACAGCAGGAAGGCAGGACAAGTGGTAGATCTCAAAAAGGGCAGCCGGGTGACCGGCGACGACCGCAGCAAATTGGCGGCCGATCTGAAGAAGAAGTACGAGA